>NZ_JBYIQW010000099.1:0-9913 GCF_057707815.1 Actinacidiphila sp. bgisy160 | reverse complement strand
AAGGTGGTCCTCGAGCTCGGGGGTTCGGACCCGTTCATCGTGATGCCTTCCACGAATCTCGAACGGGCCACCGACGCCGCGGTCAGGACGCGGTGCCTTAACAACGGGCAGTCGTGCATCAAAGGCAAGCGCTTCTTCGTTCACGCGGACATCGCAGAAGCCTTCTTCGAGATGTTCGTTGCCAAGATGGGTGCGCTGGTGGTGGGGGATCCGATGGATGAGACCGACGTCGGCCCGCTGGCCACCGAGTCCGGCCGAGAGGATGTGGAAGCCTACGTCGACGATGCCGTCCGCAAGGGGGCGACCGTGCTGGTGGGCGGGCATCGGCCCGATCGGGCGGGCTGGTTCTACCCGCCCACGGTGCTGACGAACATCACTCCCGACATGAAGATGTGCCATGAGGAGGTCTTCGGCCCCGTGGCGCAGCTGCGGACCGTCGGCTCGCTGGAGGAGGCTCTGGAGATCGCCAATGGTCACCCGTACGGGCTGGGCTCCAACTTGTGGAGCGAGGACGAGGCGGAGCGGGCCTTGTTCGTACGCGACGTGCAATCCGGCATGGCCTTCATCAACGGCAACACGACCAGCTACCCGGAGATCCCCTTCGGCGGCGGCAAGCGCAGCGGGTACGGACGCGAGCCGTCGGACTCGGGCCCACCAACCGAGCACAACCCGAACTACACAGCTCATAGCGATATAAACGTCTCATTTGACTTGACAACTACCGACCGGGGATCGCGCTCCAAGGCGTCGCCCCACATGGGCCAACCGAGGTCAGCCAGGTCGTCCAGCTCCCTGGCGGGCGTGCGCGGCTCCATGGCAACCATCAGCAGCCACCCCGCCGGCGGGATGCGAACCCGCGAGAGCACCAGGCCGAACGGAGGGTCAGGCCGATTATCGGATGTGTGGCTGCGGTCAATGCCCATGACGACAGGATCGCCACGGTGACACTGCGGCACACCGTGCTGTCGCCCGAACTGATGAATCTGTGGCTCCGCTCTTGCACCCTGCGTAAGCGGCGGCGGCGCACGTGAAGTCTACGTCGGCGCGTCATCGGGGATGCCGCGGCCGCTGGGCGTCCGGCCGGCCCGTGCACTGCTGGGGTGATGCGACCCGGGTACGGCATAAGCTCGGCAGATGGCGAAGTACTTCGACGTGCACCCCGAGAACCCCCAGCCGCGCAGCATCGCCCAGGTCGCCGACGCGGTGCGGTCGGGAGCACTCATCGCATACCCCACCGACTCCTGTTACGCGCTGGGCTGCCGGCTGGGCAGCAGGGACGGCATGGACCGGATCCGTTCGATCCGCCACCTCGACGACCGGCACCACTTCACGCTGATGTGCCGGGACTTCGCGCAGCTTGGCCAGTTCGTGCAGGTGGACAATGACGTGTTCCGGGCCGTGAAGGCGTCCACGCCCGGCAGCTACACCTTCATCCTCCCGGCCACCCGTGAGGTGCCGCGCAAGCTGCTGCACCCGAAGAAGAAGACCGTGGGTGTGCGCATCCCGGACCATGTGGTCACCCAGGCGCTCCTGGCCGAAATGGGCGAGCCGCTGCTGTCCAGCACACTGCTGCTGCCTGACGATGAGGAGCCGATGACCCAGGGCTGGGAGATCAAGGACCGGCTCGATCACGCGGTGGACGCCGTGGTCGACTCCGGGGACTGCGGCACCGAGCCGACGACGGTGGTCGACTTCTCCGGCGGAGTGGCAGAGATCGTACGGCGGGGCGCGGGAGACACCTCGCGGTTCGAGTGAGGCCACGAGGCCGGTCACGAAGGTATGGTGGCCGTAGAGTGCTTCTCCTGGAGACCCCCTGTGGTGAGGGCATTACACTGCGAGACCTCCTGGCCCAGGACACGTGCCCAGAAGACTCACTTCTTGACCATGTCCCGGCAGATCCCCGACTCGTGTGCATTCTTGCCGCCCTCGCACCCAGCGAACGCGAGGTGGCCATCGCGTTGGGGCGCCCAGGCGTCAAGTCGTGGTTGGACGCAGCCGAGTAGGCCGGGGCCAACGACGCCCCAGCCCTTCGCGGAACGAGTGCGCCGGAAGACCCGGCGACTGGCCGCCGAACAGCGTTGCCGCACGATGCAGCGGCGTGAGCCGCAACAGCTACTTCTTTGGCATCCCGAGGCGGGAAGCCGAGAGACATGACGCCGCATGGGTGACCCACGGGGTCTTCAACTGGTCTGATCGCGCAGCGCAAAGGGGTATTGAAGTCTTGAGCGGCCCGGCGCGTCAGGGGCCGCGCCGGGCCGCTGGCACCCATGCAATAACCGCCCCGGCGGCTACGCATCCTCATGACTTCCATACGGGTCACAGCAGCGTGCGCCGAGGGTGCTGGTTGACGCCACGGATGAATCACTCCTTGCAGCAGCACCGCCCTGACTCCGCACTACCGGCTCCCATAAGCGGTTCGACCTACTGAGGATTAGCCTCGATCTTGCATGAGGGCCCGTCAGCTTGCTGGCGGGCCCTCATGCAAGATCGAGGCTAAGAAGTGATCTCATTTGGCTGGTTCGGTAGTCTGCGGGCGTGGGGATCGTTGAGCGGCTGGTGCCGGATGAGTTGTGGGCCTTGTTTCAACGGGTGGTGCCGCCTGCACCGACCAGGCCGCAAGGCGGTGGCCGGCGACGGCACGGGGATCGGGAAGTGCTGGCGGCCATCGTGTTCGTGGCGACGTCGGGGTGCACGTGGCAGCAGTTGCCCGCACCGTCGTTCGGGCCGTCGGGCGCGACCGCACATCGCCGGTTCACGGAGTGGACCAAGGCCCGGGTATGGGCGAAGCTGCACCGCCTGGTCCTCGACGAGCTTGGCTCTCACGGTGAGCTGGACTGGAGCCGGTGCGCGATCGACTCGGTGAACATGCGGGCCTTGAAAGGGGGGACCTGACGGGCCCGAATCCTGTTGACCGGGGCAAGAACAGGTCGAAGATCCATTTGATAACTGAAGGCTCCGGTCTGCCCGTATCCGTCGGGATCTCGGGCGCGAACACGCACGATAGCCAGGCACTGATTCCGCTGGTCCGCGGCATACCGCCGATCCGCTCGCGGACTGCGCCGGCGCAAGCCCTCCAAGCTCTACGCGGACAAAGCCTACGACTCCACTCACCTGCGACGATGGTTACGGCAGCGAGGCATCGCCCATCGCATCGCACGCAAGGGCATCGAATCCTCCGCACGCCTGGGTCGGCATCGCGGGAAGATCGAACGGGCCATGGCCTGGCTCGCCGGATGCCGCCGTCTCCACCGCCGTTACGAACGCTCAGCCGACCACTTCCTGGCCTTCACCAGCATCGCCTGCACCCTCATCTGCTTCCGCAGGCTCACCAAATGAGACGACCTCTTAGCCGGAGACCCTTGAGCCCCGGGGCTGTGGTGGTCGTCGGCCTTGCGGAAGTCGAGGAGTCCTCGGCAAGCGCACCGCCAGACTCCCCGGCCACAGCCGCCGCAGGAGACAGCGGCGTGGCATACCGCTGGCGAACGCCATCCCCAGCATGCGCCCGCTCGCCACCCCTTCCCGAGGCGGACGACCGCACAGTCGCCGGCCACCGGGAGGGCGGCCTCATCCTCGGCGCCCGACAGGCATCGGCGGGCGGCGCCCTGGTCGACCGGGCCACCCCCCTACGTCCGCCTCATAACCGACCTGGCGCAGTGACCGTCACAGGGCTCCGGCATCCCGGGCGGTCCAGACGCTCGGGTAGATCGGCCGGAAGCCGAGTTCCCGGCGGATCCGCTGGTTGGACGTGATCCCGTACCACGGGTCGGGGTCCGTGAGCTCGTGGATCCCGGCGGGCACCTCGACACGGTTGAGCTGGTACAGCTCAACCGTGGTGACCGGGGCGTCATCGGCGATGTTGTAGATCCGGCCCGCGATGCCAGGCGCGTACAGCAGCCGCATCAGACCCTGGGCGACGTCAGCGTGGTGGGCCATCTGCAGGCGCTGCTGCGGCGCCCAACGAGCGGCCCAATGCAAGGAGTTGGCGAGGTGCGGGTCGCCCTCGCCGTAGACGAAGGGGAGCCGCCCGATGCGTACGTCCAGGTTCTTGAGCGCGAGCAGTTCGCGCTCGGCCTGGGCCTTGGACTCGGGGTAGGCGCCCCACATCTGGCCGCCCGGGCGGCTCTCGTCCTCCTCGGTCAGCGGGCGGCCCCGTCCGACGCCGTACACATTGTTCGTGCTGACCTGCACGAACCGCTCCACACCGGAGGCCTGCGCGGCGCGGCCCAGTGCCACCGCGGCGTCCCGGTTGACGGCCCATGCCTCCTCGTCCGGCACTCCTCGGAAGGAGGCGGCGACGTTCACGACGGCGTCCACGCCGGCGAGCGCCTTGCCGAGGGTCTCCTCGTCGCGCATGTCTCCTACGAATACCTGGGCGCCAAGCTCGGCGAAACGCTCGCCGCGGGTCGCGTCCCGTACCAGGACCCGCACCTGCTCGCCCGGCTGCCGCTGGGCCAGCAGCCTCGGCACGAAGCGGCGTCCGACCTGTCCCGTCGCACCGGTCACCAAAGTCAGCATGATCTGCTCCTCGCGCACTGTGTCGCCTGTCGTTGACGACCAGCCTCGGCGGATGGGGGAACGATCGGGAGAGACCTCTTCATCGGGGGATCGGGAGTCCCTGGATAAGCCGGCGGGCCTCCCGCACCCTGGAGAGGTGAACCGACCCGAACTCGCCGACTTCCTGCGCCGCGCTCGCGCCCGCCTGAACCCCTCCGACGTGGGCCTCTCGGCAGGCGCCCGCCGCCGTACGCCGGGGCTGCGCCGCGAGGAGGTGGCCCAGCTGGCCGGCATGTCCGTGGACTACTACACGCGGATGGAACAGTCCCGGGGCCCGAGCCCGTCGCGCCAGATGCTCACCGCGCTGGCCCGTGCACTGCGGCTGACGGAGGACGAACGCGACCACCTCTTCCACCTCACCGGCGAACAGCCGCCACGCCGGGAGACGACCAGCACGCACGTACGCCCGGGCCTGCTCCTGGTGCTGGACCGGCTGCACGACACCCCGGCGATGGTGGTGACCGACTACGGCGAGGTCCTGGCCCAGAACGCGTTGTCACGGGTGGTGAGCGGAGACGTCCTCGCCCGCCCGCCCCAAGAACGCAACATGATCCGCCGCTTCTTCCTGGACCCGACGGCTCAGGACCTG
The DNA here is from genome assembly GCF_057707815.1 of Actinacidiphila sp. bgisy160. Classification (NCBI taxonomy): domain Bacteria; kingdom Bacillati; phylum Actinomycetota; class Actinomycetes; order Kitasatosporales; family Streptomycetaceae; genus Actinacidiphila; species Actinacidiphila sp. bgisy160. The sequence continues at coordinate 4,770 of NZ_JBYIQW010000099.1, read as the reverse complement.
TTCCCGCCCGAGGACCGACCGCAGCGCGCCCGCGAGCAGGTCGCCGGCCTGCGAGCGGTGGCCGCGGCCCGCCCCACCGACCCCGAACCGGCCTCGCTCGTCGCGGAACTACACGCCACGAGCGAGGAGTTCGCCCGCCTCTGGGACGAACACGAGGTCGCCGTACGCCGCGCCGCCACGAAACGCTTCCGGCACCCTGCGATCGGCATCCTCGAACTCGACTGCGAGGTCCTCGCCAACTCCGACCACAACCAGCGGCTCGTCATCCACACGGCCCGCCCGGGATCGGAGTCGTACCAGCGCATGCAGCTGCTGAGGGTGGTGGGCTTGCAGGACCTGACGCCGGCGAGTTCCTGAACGCGTGCACGACTTTCACGTTTGCCCCCTGCCCCCCCCGCACATCGCCCGCCCATTGACGCTGAGGCCTCCATCTGACGTTGCCGTCTGGTGATCAGCACGGGATCGGCGAACCCTTGCCAGCCGCCTCGGGCGCGCCGCGATCGCGGTCGGCACACCCGGCCGGGCTCCGCTGGGCGGCGGGCGCCTGCGGCGAGCGATAGACGACAGGCATAATCTTAGAGGCGGATCACGATGCGCGATACGCCGTAGTCGGTCATCAGTTCGGACTCGGACGGCAGCTTGTCTCCGGCGCGCAGAGTGTCGCCGGTGATCTGCTGTCGGATGTCGTCGGCCGCTACGACTCCCGGCCCACCTGGGACGAGGAGACCACCGACGGCACACCCGCGAGCGCCGACCCCGCCGCGTTCCTGGACTTCGCCGCCGGCCCCGTGGACAGCCGCCGCTTGGCCTCCGCGCTCGCAGACACCCCGATCGACGTCGAGGACATGGACGCCGACGGCGAACCGGGCTATGTCTGGGCCCAGGCCCTGCACTGGGACGTGCTGTACGCGCTCGGCCACCCGACCCAAGTGATTCACCGCGCGCAGTGGGACTACTTCCACATGCGACGTGCGCCGCAGGCATTCGGGAAGGCGATGGACAGCGCCGAACTCATCGCCCTGGGTACGACCGATCGACCGTTATGAAGCCCCACCGACCCGCGCAGGGGATGTCTCCCATCAGGCGGCACGGTAAGTGTCAGCCAGCCGTCGAGCGGCGGCCCGGACTGTCCAAGGCCGCGGGACGCCGACCCGGATCGCGGCCGCAGGCGCCCTTGAATGGCCGGCCCCACCTCTCGCTCATTTCCAGGGGTAGCCCGGCAGACAACGCGCCCAGCGCTCCCGGAGACTCCCCGCTTCGTTGAACAGCAGACCAAGTGGGGCGACAAGCCTGCCTGGCAGAGCGAGTACATGCTCGTGAGACCGTTATGAGGGCAACCGCCCCGCGCCGGGCGGCCCTGACCCGATATGGGCCAGGGCCGTTGCATCACCAGTTCCCGGGCCGTTCACCGGGCCGGTCCGGTCGGGATGACGAGGTCACTCGGAGGCGCCGGCCGCCGCCGCGACCGCGGCACGCACCTCGCGCGCGAAGCCCTTCACGGTGTAGCCCGCGGGCAGGCTGTCGATCAGGACGAGGTCCGAGATCGCGTTGCGCACGCGCAGCGGCAGGATCGCCTGATACTCGGGGGATTGGTACCAGGACTCAGCGGCGGCGCGGTCGGGGAACTCCATGAGTACGACCAGACCCGGCCACGAACCCTCGATCACATCGGCTGCGCCATTGGCCAGCCACTTCCCGCCGAACGGCTTGACAGTGGCCTCGACCTGCTCCAGGTATGACAGTCCCTGCTCGTTCGGGACGTCACCAGGGATACGGAGATGGTTGATCAGATAGGTGCTCACTGGACATTCCTCTCAAGGTGGCTAGGCGCGGGTGGGCGCGCAGCGCAGTTAGATTACTAATGTGATCTAACCTTGAGGGGGCGGTTTGCGCAACTCACCGACTTCGGCTCGTCGGGGTGAGCTTCGGCGATGCGCCCGATGGACCCGCTGTGGTGTCTGCATCCCGATCCAGAACCTGTTACATCTGGGCGTGGACACGGCGGGGTTGAGAAAGAGGGGGATGCCAGTCGCTGGGCGCCCGTTGCCGGTGATGATCAGCGACCGTCCCTGCGGGCTTGCTGCCGGCTCACGGCCGCAACCGATGTCACGTCCCCGGCCGGCTCCCGTCCTTCGTCCGGGCGGGAGCCGGTGATCCCAGCACAGTGCGCCGTGGTCGGGCGCTGCGAGAATGCGTACTGGAGCATCCACGACCGACCGGGCGCCGCCCGCATCCTGCTGCCCGCGACGAAGAAGCACACTGCCGGCGGCTGGCGCGGGTCTGGACCGACGACGGCTACATCGGCCACCTCACGACTGGACCGACCACCCGGCACCTCGGATGGGTCACCGTCATCGCCCTCAGCGACGATGCCCAAGGCTTTCAACTCGCGCCCCGCCGCCGGGCCGTCGAGATCTGCCAAGCACAGTGAACACCGCCAGTCATCCATTGGGCTGACACGCCCTCTCCGAATCGCGCTGGTAAGCGGCGAGGAGAAAGAGCCAGATCTCGCTGATGGTGGGGAAGGGGGCGACCGCGTGCCTGAGCCGTTTGAGCGGGATCTCGCCGGAGACCGCGATGGTTGCCGAGTGCAGGAGCTCGCTCACACCAGGGCCGACAAAGGTCGCTCCGACGAGGACTTCCCGGTCGAGGTCGACGACCAGCCTGGCGTGGCCCTGGTAGCCGTCGGCGTAGAGGTTGGCGCCTTGGGCGGCGTCGAAGTCGAGGTCGACGGTCTTGATGCGGTACCCGGCGCGCTCCGCCTGTTCGGCGTTCAGGCCCACCGCGGCCGCCTCGGGGTCGCTGAAGAAGACCTGGGGTACGGCGTGCTCGTCGGCGGTGGTGGCGTGGTCGCCCCAAGGCGTGTCGTCCAGCGGGCGACCTGCGGCGCGGGCACCGATCGCGTCGCCGGCGGTCCGGGCTTGGTATTTGCCCTGATGGGTGAGCAGGGCACGATGGTTGACGTCGCCAAGCGCGTACAGCCAGTGGTCGTCGACCCCCTGCACCAGACAGGTGGTGTCCACATCGAGCCACGAGCCGGGGGTGAGGCCGACCGTGTCCAGGCCGATATCGTCGGTCGCGGGCGTGCGGCCGGTGGCGCACAAGACCTCGTCGGCCTCCAGCTGGCCGCCGTCGTCGAAGGCGAGGGTGACCGGCCCCCGCGGGTCCGGGCGGTGCAAAGCTGTCACCTGGACGCCGGCCCGTACATCCGCGCCTGCCTTTTTCAATCCCTGAGCGACCAGTTCGCCGGCGAAGGGTTCCATGCGGGGGATCAAGCGGCGCCGCACGAGCAGCGTGACCTGGGAGCCGAGGCCCTGCCAGAGAGTGGCCATCTCGATGCCGACGCCGCCGCCGCCGATGATGGCGAGGCGGGCGGGGACGCTGCTGGAATCGGTGCCCTCCCGGTTCGTCCAGGGACGGGCCTCGGCGATGCCCGGGATGTCGGGCAACGCCGGCCGGCTGCCGGTGGCGACGGCCACCGCGTGCCGTGCCGTGAGGGTCTGCCGGGTGCCGTCGTCACGGCTGACACTGACTCGTCGGGGCCCGTAGAGACGGCCGTGGCCACGGAAGAGGTCGGCTCCGATGGACTTGAGGAACAGAGCCTGCCTGGTGTCGTCCCAGTCGCGGACAGAGCGGTTGCGACGGGCGAAGACGCCATCGGCGTCGACCTGACCGCTGACGGCCTGCCGGGCACCGTCCACGCGCCGGGCGTCGGCGAGCGCGATGACCGGCCGTAGCAGCGCCTTGCTGGGCACGCAGGCCCAGTACGCGCAGTCACCGCCGACCAGTTCCCGCTCCACGACCGCTACGGAGAGACCGGCGGCACGGGCGCGGTCGGCGACGTTCGTACCGGCCGGGCCGGCGCCCAGCACGACCACGTCGTAACGCGCACCTGCCTGGATGTTGCGCGATTCGCTCATATTCTTCCTCGCAATCCTGGGGGTGTCTGATGACGGTCCAGGGCGTGGTGATATCGCCCGTCGGGCCCGGTCGGCCGGGCCGTCGGTCAGGCGTGGCTGTGCGGGGTGACGAGCGGCCATACGGTGTCGGCATTGGCGAGGGCATGGCGGGAGTCCGTGAGGATGTTCAACGCCGGATCGCTTACGAGCTCGGCGATCTCGGCGTTGGTGACACCCACGGCCTGGGCGTCCTTGGCTGTGTCTCGCCGATGTGGCCCGCGGGCAATTGCGTGGGCCAGGGCCGCCGGAAACGGTGGTGTGGGTCGGCGGACTCTGCGCGGCGGGCAGTTCCCCTGTGCCGACCTTGGCGACGTCCGTCCCTATGCAGGTGTGGGCGGACAGGGAGTAGGTGCAATTGTTGTACTCTGCGCCGGCGATCGCCAGCCGTTCCCGGAAGACCGAGGCCGGGATCATGTACGCCAGCCCGCCGCGTGGGCAGCAGCCGCGCGACGATCAGCACGAGTAGCCGGAGACGATCACCCAGACCGGCAGCCCACCCGTCTGCCCGTAGTCGAGCGGATGCCCGCTCGCCGCTCGGGGAACCACAGGTCGATGATATCAATACCGCCTGGGTGTCGTGCCGCTACGACGCTCGGGGTCGGTGAGGGTCAGTGTCGGGCCCGGCTGCGGCGGTGGTGATCGATCACGCCCTTGCCGGGAAGCGGCAGGGAACGAGACCGTCGGCCGATGCTGACCACGTCAACGGTCCGCCCGTGCGCGGCACCCTTGGTAAGTCTTCATCCGCAGTCCGTGGACCGCTGCGACACGGTAAGAGTTCGGGTGATGTCAATCCCCTGGAATCGTAGAGACC
>NZ_JBYIQW010000098.1:0-10716 GCF_057707815.1 Actinacidiphila sp. bgisy160 | reverse complement strand
AACGATTTTGCGGTGGCCGCAGGTCACAGCGTAGACCCTGCTCGCTGGCAGGAAGCGTTCGAGGGCCTGATGAGCCGGATAGCCGGCCGGTTCGCCGGGGTTGAACCCCGGCGTCGGGTAGGGGATCTGATGCTGGGGCTGCTGTCGGACCTGCCACGCAAGAACTGCTGGAGCATCGCCGAGTGGGCCGGAGTGGCCACCCCGGACGGCATGCAGCACCTGCTCGGCCGGGCCCGATGGGATGCCGACGCCGTGCGCGATGACGTGCGCGAGTACGTCCTGGAGCATCTACACGACGAGGGTGCAGTGCTGGTGGTCGACGAGACCGGGGACGTGAAGAAGGGCACGCACACGGTCGGCGTTCAGCGCCAGTACACCGACACCGCCGGGGCCTGTATTCTGAATAACTGTCAGGTTTGATCTGTGGAGTGTCTTTCGATTGGCGTCCCACGGGCCTTCATCTGCTCCAGGGTGCGAGCCGGCGCTCCGGGCAATGGTGTGACGGTGATTTTGTGCAGGTCCAGGAGACGGTACCCGTCCTGGGACTGATTGGACAGGTTGCTGCGGGTGACGCCCAGCAAGTGAGCCAGGAGCGTACTGGTCGCTGCTCTGCGGCGGCGTAACAGCGCCGTCAGCAGCCGGTGGTAGTGGTCCACGCTGCTGGTCTGCGGGTGGAGATAGCTGCGCGGACGGTGAAAGCGCCGTTGGAATGCGGCCTCGGCCAAGGCGTCCCAGTACGGCTCCGAGATAGCCACCAAGTGGTCAAAGTCGGAACGGTCCATGCCCGTCAGGGCCGGGTCGGTCAGCAGTTCGGTCAGGGCCGGGTCGATCCGGCGACGAGTCCGTGGCACCTCGGGAGGCTTGGGCGGGGCAGGTGCGAGGGTGTAGTTCCAGTCGCCGTGGAACGTGCTCGGTGTGATCGGCAGAGCGTGGAACTCGGCGGGCGTGACGGTCGTGCCGAGGTGATAACTACCGGTGTCGAGTTCGGCGCCGATCGAAAGCCCGGTCGTGGTGGTCGTCGCGGCGATGGTCTTGAGGACAACCTCGTAGCTGGTCAGTGGCCGTCCTCGCCAGTTCGCGGTGATGTGGCAGAACATCCGGTGTTCGATTTTGTTCCATTTGGATGTGCCGGGTGGAAAGTGGCAGACAGTGATCTCCAGTCCGCTCTCCAGGGCGAATGCGGCCAGGTGCTTCTTCCAGGTCCAGCGGCGGGGATCGTTGGAACCACCAGCGTCGGCGGTGATCAACAATCGGGTCGCGTCCGCGTGGTCGGTCCGTCCGCGGCGCTGCCACCAGCGGCGTATGGATTCCACTGCGAATTCGGCGGTGTCGTGGTCGGTCCCGACGTTGACCCAGCCGGTATTGGTGGCGATGTCGTAGATTCCGTAGGGAATGGCCACCGGCTGTTCGCTGGTGGTGAAGGTGTGGCAGTCGACCCTGATCGGGTCCTTGCCCGGCCGCCAGGTGCGGCCCGGCCGGTCGCGCTTGCCGAGCCATTCCTTGGCTTTGGTATCGACCGCGGCGAGGCTGGCTCAAATACCGGCACCGCGACACCGCCGAAGCCATCATCGGCGCCATCACCGGCAGCCTCACCCGCCCGGACACGGTCCTGCTCGGCCGCTACACCCCCGACGGACAATTCCACCTGGTCGCCCGCAGCACCCCCCTGCCGGCTGCCGTACGAAGCGAGTTGGCCGGTCTGCTGAAGCAGGCCAGCCCCGACCACCCCTGGCACGGCATGCGCGTGTCCTCCCGCTGGGGCAGCCGGGAGCCGCTCAACTTCACCCCCATTCGCCCCGACCTCGTCGCGGAGTTCCACGGCGACGCCGCCGTCGATCAAGGACGCTGGCGCCACCCCGTCCGCGTCCACCGCTTGCGCGGCGACCTCAGCCCCAGCGACGTCCCGACACGGTCGATGACCCCACCGAGACATGCAGGCGCGCAGTCACCGCCTGGAGGAGGAGACATGACAAAACAGCCAAAGCGCACCGTCTATCACGTCACCCCAGCAGATAACCCTGCGTCGGAACAGAAGTGGCAGGTCGAACACAAGGAAGGCCGCCGCGAGCTACGCGAACCCCACACCACCCAAAGGCAGGCCATCGACGCCGCCCGGGAACAGGCCAAGCAGCACCAGCCCGCACAGGTCGTCGTCCACGGACGCCCGCGAAACGGAGGCATCCGCACCGAATACACCTACGGCAACGACCCACGCCGCCCCCCGGCTCATTACCTCCAGAACAACCAGCAGCCAGTCGGGCAGGCCGGGCCGGTACGCCCCCGCCGCGCCCTCGGGGCGGTGGCGGCCGCCTCGACGGCGCAGGTCGAGTCGTACCGCGCTGACCGTCGCCGCGGGCCGCACCGGCCGCGACGGCGCGCAGCTCGCTCGCACCGCGCGGCCAGCAGACGGTATAGCCCCGTGGACCCGCTGCTTCCACGGGGCGACCTGGCCGGCCTCAGAGCGCGCTCCATGGTCGGCCAGGAGCGTCTCAGGCGGCCGCCTTTTCCTTCATCTTGTCCTTGAGGTGGTGGACGTCGCTCTCCTGGAGCGTGCCGTCCGCCTGCTCGTACTGGCTCAACGCCAGGCCCAGGCCGAAGAAGGTCGGGGCCCATTCACCGACGTAGATTCCCCAGCGGTCGGCACGGGCGAGGCCTGCGCCGGGTTCCATGGTGAGGCTGGTGACCCACGAAGCGATGGACAGACCGATCGAGGCCATGCCCGCCAGGTAGGCATGCTCACTGCGAATGCCCATGTCGTGCATTTTCTGGATGATCATTGTGGACTCCTCAATACGGAATGCGTGTCGCCCATCGGGTTGCCATGAATGATCGAAATAAACCGTTTTGAGCCATAAGCCAGGTACTGACGCAGATGCCTATTGGATGGGGCGCCTTGGCCGAGGTGCGTTGTCTCCTGGTGAGGCGCAGGCTGGTGACATCGGTTGACGCGCCGCATGAACGGCAAGGCCTTTGGTAGTGGCCTCCGGGGCCTCTGCGGCGCGTCGACTTTGAGCTTTAAGCGCTGCGGGAGCCGGAACTGCAACTCGCGCCCACCATCTACGGGCACGCTGATGTGGCGAGGCGGCGCCGGTCAGGAGACGGTGTTGAGCAGGTGGGGTCCGTTGTCGCGGACGAAGTTGACCGCCGTACTCACGGGGCGGGCGGCCAGGTGACCGCTGGCCGGTGCGGTCAGCAGGGCGCGGAGTTCGTCGAGGTCCTGGTGTTCGGGGTCGAGCCAGGCGTCGTAGTCGGCGGCCGCGATGGTCAGCGGCATGCGGGGGTGGACCCGGTCGGCGGCGTCGGTGGCGTCGGTGGTGATGATCGTGCACGTGGCCAGCCAGGCGCCGGGGTCGTCGTCGGCGGCGACCTCCTTGTTCCGCCACCATTCGTACAGGCCCGCGAAGGCCATGCCCTGGTCCTGCTGCTCGGGGCTGATGAAGTAGGGCTGCTTGTAGGCCTTCCGCTCCTCGGTGGCCGGGACCGGGACCCACTCGTAGAAGCCGTCGGCCGGCAGCAGGCAGCGGCGCCGAGTGAACGCCCGGCGGTAGGCCGGCTTCTCGTGCACCGTCTCCATCCGGGCATTGATCATCTTGGAGCCGATCGCCGGGTCCTTGGCCCAGGACGGGACCAGACCCCACCGCAGCGGCTGCAGCTGCCGCTCCAGCGCACCGGTCTCACGGTCCACGCCCTCCAGCACTGACCACACATGGTTGGTCGGGGCGACGCTCCAGCTCGGCGCCACGAGCGCCTCGGGATTCCACTCGGTGACCCGGAACTGCTGCACCAGGTCTTCGGGGCGTCGGATGGAGACATAGCGGCCGCACATGCCCACAGCCTGCCACGCCGTCCTCTGAGAGCGGTGTCGGGCTTCGATAGCGCTGTCACCTGCGCGTTTCCTCTGTCACTCCCAGGGGTGGATGTGGCACGCGAAGCCTCGCCGCCAAACTCGAACATGCGTACAGGATGTGGGAGGTGGTGACCATGAACGACGAAACCCTGCGCGCCGAGCGCGGCGCGCACGTGCTGCATGTGCGGGTGATGGACCGCCGTCTGCCCGAGGTCACCTACCGGCAGCTGCTGGAGCTGCTCGGTGATGTCACGCCGGTGGTGCAGCCGCTGCCACCGGCCGCGGCACTCGCCGACGTCCGAGGCGCGATGCGCTATTGGGACCTTCTCTGAGGGTCACGCGGGTGTGGTGTGACGTTGCTCGAAGGCGCCTCGTTAGTTAGGCGTTGAGCGACGGTTCTCCGGGGGTGTTGCTCTGTGGCATGCCGTTGCGGGTCGGCTATGGAGCAAAGGATGTGAGCGGTGCGTGTTTTCCCGGTGTGCATGCCGTCGGGTGCTCGGTACTGGACGGTGCTGGACTCGGATCTGGCCGTAGTTCCCGCTGTCGACAGATGGATGCGGCACGTGCGTTTTGGCCAGGATCGGGCAGAGCTGACGACGAAGGCCTACGCAAACTCCGTCGCCTTGTACCTGCGGTGGTGCCTGAAGACAGGGCGTGATTGGCGTGAGGCGGCCCGCGACCTGGGGCTGTTCATGGTGTGGCTGAAGTACGCCCCGGCTAGATGAATGAGTCCAAGGGATGCTGTTGCGGTCAGTAGTCGTACGCGATCAGTGACCGCTTGATGGGCTGCCTGGTGTGATCGTTGTGCCAGATCGCGGCGGTGAGCGCGAGGATGCGGCTCAGGATGCGGACCGCGACGCCGGCGGGGCTTTTGCCGCCGTGTCGCTCCAGGTCCAGCTGTCCCTTGAAGGTCTGATTGATCGACTCGATGACCTGACGCAGCGGTTTGAACAGGTGTGCTCCGGCCCGCTCGGGCTCTCCCTTGCGGGCCGGACGGAGCAGGTTGAGGTCACGCTCGGTCAGGTCGCGTTCGAACTCGCGCCCGTAGTAGTTCTTGTCCCCGGTGATCGTCTGCCCGGGATGGGAGGCCAGGACGTCCGGTGCGGTGTCGAGCATGTCGCGCAGCGTCTCCCTCTCGTCGGCCTTGGCCCCGGTGACCGCGAACAGGATCGGCAGTCCGCCCAGGGTGCATACCAGGTGCAGTCTCAGGCCCCAGAAGTACCGCGAATGCGACGCGCAGTAGCCGTATTGGGCCCAGCCGGCCAGGTCCGAATGTTTCGCGGTCTCCCGCGAGCAGCCGCAGCCGACCGGGGTGGAGTCGACCACCCACACGTCGTCGCTCCACAGGGAGGTGTCCGCCGCGAGGATGCGGATCATGTGTGTGAACAGCGTCGATGCGGCCCGCAGCCGTTTGTTGTAGCCAGACTGGCCGGGCACATAGGGAAACAGGTGCCAAAAGTCCCGGCCGACCCGACGCAGCCAGCGCCGCTCGGAGGTGTAGCCGAGCAGCGCGGACATGACCGCGAGCGTGAGCAGCTCAGCGTCGCTGAGCGTAGGGGCGATCCCGACAGCGGGCCGCGCAGGAGCCAACCACGGCGAAGCCTTCAACTCGTCATCGATCCGGGCATAGAGTGCCGTTGCGAGGGTGTCCAGGTCAGTCTTCACACACCGACATTGGACGCCCTCGCTTCATGCCCGCAGGCGATCCCTTGGACTCATTCATCTAGTGATCAGAGCACAGTGGTTGCCGGGCCAGGCGCCGAGGTGCGTGGTGAGCGGCGGATCAACGCGGTCCTTGCCGGAGTGCGCGGCCTTCTGGCGCACTGCGTCACCACGGGCGAGGTGGAGAGCTGGGTGCTGGGCCAAAAAAGCAGCCACCGGGCTTCCTTCCTCCTCCAGGACGTACGAGGTGTGGTGCGTGGTGTGGCCCGGGGTGGCTATCGCACGCAGCACCAGGTACTCGTCCACCTCGGACACGTCCCCGTCCACAACGGGATGGCGAGGGAAGGAGACGCGGGCGCCGGCCGGGACGAGGTAGCGGGCGCCGGTGAGGCGGGCCAGTTCCAGCCCGCCGGTGACGTAGTCGTTGTGCACGTGCGTCTCCGCCACGTAGGCGATGCGCACCCCTCGCCGCGCGGCGAGGGCGATCACCTGATCGACGTCCCGCGGCGGATCGACCACGACCGCCGCGCTCCGCCCCCCTGCCAGATAGCTACGGTTGCCCAGCCCCTCGAACTCCAGGGTGTCGACAAAAAACATGGTGTGACTCCTCTCGGCGTACCCGGGTAATTCCGTTTCGGGAAGCCGCCGCCGCAGCTCCGGAACTGTTCCGCCACTCCGAACCGCTCGCGATATCCGCGGTTCTCATGTCCTGGGCCATCACGCAAACGGTCACCGTCTGGAATGGCGCGGTAGCGGCTTTTCCGAAGACTGCGGGCGGATGGCGTATCCGGCCGGCCTCATGCCGGCGGACGTATGCGACGGTTATCTGCCGGTTTTGCTTTCGTCAGCCCTCGCGTACTGCAGCTGCGGCGCGATCGCCGTTGTTCTCCGCGCTCTCGCTGCCGGGAAGGACGACCGGCAGCCCCGCTGCTTCCCACGCCTCAAGGCCGCCCGCCACGCTGTAGACGGAGGACCGGCCCGCGCGGATCGCCTGCACGCCGCCCTGCGCGCTGCGGTTGCCCGTGCGGCAGACGAAGGCCAGTGGACCGTCAGGCAGATCCGACAGCGACGCCGGCAATGTGCTGAGCGCGGCGTGGACGGCACCGGCCGGGTGACCCGCTGCCCATTCATCGTCTTCACGGACATCGACCAGCGTGAGTTCCCCGTCCACGGCGCGGCGACGCGCCTCGACAGGAGACAGGTCAGCGGGCATGCGGCCATCGGCGGAACTCAGGCCCTGCGCGGGCAGCACCGTCCGGATCGCCTCGTAGTTCGAGGCATGGACGACGGCTATCTGCTGTCCCATCATCGGACAGACATTCATCGCCTCTTCCCAGTGACCGGTGGACTCCCATTCCGCCACGTTGACGAGAGGGAATTTGCTCCCCGGAACGATCGTGCGGAACATGTACGTCCGAAGGAAACCGGGCTGCGCCGCCATCACCTCCGCGGCATCCTGCCATGCGGCGAGATAAGCGGCCTCCTTATCCTCATCGATCTCGATCGGAATGATCACGACGTGGCGATTTTCCATCTGCTGCTTCCCCAAGTATTTCGACTACCGACATGCCGCTCCAGCCGGAGGAATTCCCAACGAATGAGGGAACACGACCGGGTCCTCGAGATACCGGCTATCGGTTGTGAGCCAGAACTGTCTGGACGCAGCCTGCACACACGCGTCCGCAGGCAACGAATCTTCTTGCCGAACCGGCAAGAAGGTCGGCGTGGTCCGGGCCGTCGGCCGATCGGCGGGCCATCGCCGGCGGCGGGCTACCGGGGCGTCTTGCCAAGACAGCATGAACCGTTGCTACACCCGTGGCGCCGTCGCACGCTGACGGCATGAGCGAGTTCGAGTTGATACGAGATGGTGAACAGACCTGGGACGTCGTGGTGGTCGGGGGTGGGACCGCCGGCCTTTCCGGTGCTTTGAATCTGGCCCGGGTGCGCCGGTCGGTTCTGGTGATCGACAAGGGTGAGCCCCGCAATGCTCCGGCTGCCGGCGCCCATGGTGTGCTCGGCCGCGAGGGCATCTCTCCCCTGGAGCTACTGCGGCTCGGGCGCGAGGAGGTCGCTTCGTACGGCGGTCGCGTCGCTTCGGGGCAGGTCGCGCGGATCTCCCGGGACGGCGCGGGCTTCTGGGTGGTCACCGAGGACGGACAGCGCGTACGGACGCGCAGAGTGCTGGTGACCACTGGTTTGGTCGATGTGCTGCCGGACGTGCCGGGGCTGGCCGAACGGTGGGGGCGGGACGTGCTGCACTGCGTGTACTGCCACGGCTGGGAAGTCCGGGACAAGGTCATCGGGGTGCTCGGCAACTTCCACCAGGCACTGTTGTTCCGTCAGATGTCCAAGGACGTCACGCTGTTCCTGCACGCTGGAACGGAGCTGACTGACGAACAGTGGGAGCAGCTGGCCGCTCTCGGTATCGGCGTGGTCGACGGTGAGGCCACCGGGCTCGAGGTCAACGGTCAGGACCAGCTGACGGGCGTGCGGCTGGAGTCGGGCACGGTGGTGCCGGTCCAGGAACTGGTGGTCGCCCCCCGGTTCCTCGCGCGCGCCGGTTTCCTGGGCGAGCTGGGCGTGACGATGCAGGAACACCCTATGGGTCTGGGGGAACAGCTCCGGGTGGACGCGTCCGGGTTCACCGGAGTGCGGGGCGTGTGGGCAGCGGGGAACGTCAGCGATGTGCTGGCCGGGGTTCCGGTCGCGGCAGCAGCCGGAACCACCGCGGCCGCCGCGATCCACATGGACCTGCTGAAGGCTGACGCGGAAGCTTCCGCCCGCGCGGCGAAGGACGGTGGAGTCTTCAGTGGGGCGATGGAGGCCGAGGTGTCGCGGCGCGTGCTGGGCAGCCGTGCGCACGGGCTGGGCCCCCTCCCCGGGGGGAACTGAGCACCGCGCCCTCACCGCAACCGGGTCAGGTGGCGCGGACCCGGAGGTGGGCCCGTTCTCCCTGGCGTCCGAGCAGGATGAGAAGTTCGACGGCCTGGTCGCCGTCGGCGCCAATCCAGTGCGGCACGTGCGTGTCGAATTCCGCGGCCTCGCCCGGATTGAGGCTCAGGCTCTGCTCGCCCAGCAGCAGCCTGAGCCGTCCGGCGAGCACATAGATCCACTCAAAACCCTCGTGGGTCTGCAGCTCCGGCTCGCTGTGGGGCGCGGGTGAAATGAGAAGCTTGTAGGCCTGGGCGCCGCCGGGATCGCTGAGGGGTACCAACGTCATGCCTCCCCGGGTCACCGGGCGCAGGTGAATGCGCGGGTCTCCCGTACGGGGCGCGCCTACGAGGTGGTCGAGGGGCACCGCGTACACCTCGGCGAGTGGCAGCAGCAGCTCCAAAGTCGGCTTGCGACTGCCGCCCTCCAGACGAGACAGCGTGCTCTCGCTGATTCCGGTCCGCTGGCCAAGCTCAGCCAGCGTGATCCCCCGCCGGCGACGCAGCTCCCGCAGACGGGGCCCGACCGCATCCAGAACGTCCTTCTTCGCGCTGTTCACACCCTGATATTGCCCGAAGCGGCATAGCCCCTTCCAATTCGAGTTCGAGCAGCAACTGAGCAGTCCGCGACGGTGATGTTCGGCTAGCGGCTCGACCCGGAGGTGCTGGCGCAGGCGACGGCGGAGCTCCAGGCTGATCACCGCCCCGCTGGCGCTGCGCTTCCTGCCGGCCTTCCTCCTCGTGGGGGTCCGCGCCGGTGGTGATGGGGCTGGCGGGGGCGATCCTCGCCGGCACGACGATCTGAAGGGGGACCAGGGCGGCGATCAGCTTGTGGGCCGCCGCTTTGGTGTGCCCTGTTCTCGTATAGCTACGGCCATGGGGTGTGGCTATCTGTGATGCTCAGGGCTCCACCGGCAGGCTTGCCCGCAACCGCCATCGCGTCATTCGCCACTTGTCGCCTGTACCCGTGGGGCAGTTCCGATCAAGCGCTGTCAGACATGCCCGTTAGGGTCTCTGCGATGGTGCCGGCGGCGTTGGAGGAAGCATGGCAAGACGGATGCGTGAAGAGGCGTTCCGAGTTGAGCAGGAACAGGGGCGTTATGACCCCCATGTCCGTCCGGTCAACGAGATGGTCGATGCCTTGCGCGAGCAGGACGGGCGTGGCTGGATGCCACATGTCGCACCCTGGCATGGGGGAGCAGAGGCTCGCGTCTTGTCCATTCTTCGGGACCCAGGCCCCAAGACGCAGGAAGGTGGCGGCTCGGGATTCCTGTGTGTGGAAAATGATGACCCGACGGCGGAGCTCCAGGCCCAGATCTTCGAGGAGGCCGGGATAGTGCCGCGTGACGTCACTCCCTGGAACGCCTATCCCTGGTACATCAACCGCTCACCGAACGCGGCGGAGCTCCAGGCTGGTGCCGAGGTCCTGAAACAGCTGCTGGGGCTGATGCCGAAGGCAGAGGTCGTGCTCCTCCAGGGCAACGAAGCCCAAGATGTGTGGCGCCGCCTGCTCAAGACACACCCCGAAGCCGTCCGCGATAGAACCCTGGAAGTGGTCAGCACCTACCACCCCGGTCGGCAGGCTCTCTTCGTGCGAGACCTGGAGGAACGCGCCCGCCGCGCACAGCACCGTATCGACTCCTACCAGAGAGTCGGTGATGTGCTCCGCAGCACAGGCGGGCAGTTGTAGAGGTCCTGTTCTCGTACGGCCTCGGGAAACATCGAACGGGCGCGGGCATAGTCCCTCACCACGGCGGTACCGGCCGCGCTCCGACCGTGACAACAGACACGCCGATGCTGGGCGGGAGTGCGGGCCGGCCCTCTACCAGGACTTTGAGGGTTGCTCCTTTGCCTCCAGGCACATGGCCTCGTCGCGGGCCGGGAGGCGGGAGGCCGTGCGGCGGCGACGGGTGCGGAGTGAGCTGAGTTCGAAGCCCAGTCTTCCTAGCGCGATGAGCGTGCCGTGCCCAAAGACGAGCATCAGCCATGTTCCGTCGTGCCAGTACCAGTCCTCGGTCCAAGGTCGGGTGATCGACAGCGTCAAAATGAGGTGTGAGACGGCGATGGTGACGCCCACCCGTCGCCGCCGGGGATACAGGAGCGGTGGTATCGCCCAGAGCAGGGAGGCCAGCACTATCAAGGGGGCGACGAACGGCAGACCTGACATAACAGACCTCAAGATCGGTAGCGAGTGCCAGCAACCCTCACACCGGCGGGTCCGTGGTACCAGCCCGGCGGGATATCGCCCGGATCACGATGCGGCTTCGGTCACCCCTA
>NZ_JBYIQW010000097.1:0-11489 GCF_057707815.1 Actinacidiphila sp. bgisy160 | reverse complement strand
ACCCTTGACATATCTGCGATCGCTGCATACGGTCCTGCGTCGAAGCGCTTCGACGCGTCGCATCGAAACCATTCGATGGGCGCCTCATTCGTTCGGCCCAGGTGGAGGTCACTTCAATGTTGAAGGTGCGCAGACCGCTGGCTCTCGCAGCAGCTGCCCTTGCGGGCGCCATGCTCATCACGTCGTGCGGAAGCTCGGACGGCGGTGCGGAGGGTGACGGCAAGACGCTGAAACTCTGGCACTACGAAGCCCCGAACAGCGCGATGGGCGTCGCCTGGAACCAGGCGATAGAGGAGTTCAAGAAGTCCCACCCCGGCGTGAAGGTGGAGTTCGAGGCGAAGGGCTTCGAGCAGATCCAGAAGACCGCCTCGATGGTGCTCAACTCCAGCAACGCTCCTGACCTCATGGAGTACAACAAGGGCAACGCCACCGCCGGCCTGCTGGCCAAGCAGGGCCTGCTCACCGACCTCACCCCGCAGGTCACCAAGTATGGCTGGGACAAGTTGCTCAGCCCCAGCGTCACCACCACCAGCCGCTACGACGCCAAGGGCGTCATGGGCTCCGGCAACTGGTACGGCGTCCCGAACTTCGGCGAGTACACGATGGTGTACTACAACAAGGACCTCTTCGCGAAGAACGGCGTGAAGGTCCCGGCCACGTTCGACGAGTTCGAGCAGGCGCTCGCCGCCTTCAAGGCCAAGGGCATCACCCCGCTCGCCAATGGCGGCGCCGAGTACCCGGCCCACCAGTACCTGTACCAGCTGGCCCTGACCAAGGCCGACCGCAGCTGGGTCGACTCCTTCGAGCTCTACAAGGGCAAGGCGGACTTCCACGACGCCGCCTGGACGTACGCCGCCAACACCCTGTCGGACTGGGTGAAGAAGGGCTACATCGCCAAGACGAGCAGCGGCGCCAAGGCCGAGGACGCCGGCGTCTCCTTCATCAGCGGCAAGTCCCCGATCTTCTTCTCGGGCAGCTGGTGGTACGGGCGCTTCCGCGACGAGAACAAGTTCCAGTGGGGCTCGTTCCTCTTCCCGGAGTCCAAGATGACCCTGGGCTCGGGCGGCAACCTCTGGGTCGTCCCGAAGAACGCCAAGAACAAGCAGCTGGCCTACGACTTCATCGACATCACGATGAAGAAGGAGATCCAGAACACCCTCGGCAACAACGGCGGCGTGCCCGTCGCGGCCGAGCCCTCGGCGATCACCGACCCCAGCTCCAAGGAGCTCATCGAGAACTTCAACAAGGTCTCGTCCCAGGACGGTCTGGCCTTCTACCCGGACTGGCCGGTCCCCGGCTTCTACGACGTGCTGGTCTCGGCCACCCAGAAGCTGATCACCGGCAGCGCGAGCCCCGACGCGGTCCTCGACGAGCTGCAGAAGGCCTATGACGCGGGTGCGCCCACGTCATGAGTGCCCGACCCCTCCGGCTGCGCAATCCCTACGCGCTGTACTTGATCCCGGGTGTCATCGCCTTCCTGGCCGTCGTGATCGTGCCGTTCGCGATGAACATCTACTTCAGTTTCACGCACTGGCAGGGCGTCGGCTCGCCCGCCTGGGCGGGGCTGGACAACTACCGGGAGCTGATGAAGGACTCGCGGTTCTGGGAGTCCTTCCGGCACAGCGTCGCCATGGTCCTGGCGATGGCGGTGATCCCCACCGCCGTCGGTCTCGTGGTGGCCGCGGCGCTGTTCGACTTCATCGGCAAGCACTTCGGTTCGAAGCTGGCCAGCGTGCTGCGTGCCTGCTTCTACCTCCCGCAGGTCCTGCCCATCACCGTGGCGGGCATCGTCTGGAGCTGGATCCTCGCCCCCGAGAACGGCTCGCTCAACGAGCTGCTGAAGGCGGTCGGCCTGGGTTCGCTCCAGCAGGACTGGCTGGGTGACCCGAAGTTCGCGCTCTACAGCGTGATGGCCGTCATGGTCTGGGTGCAGCTGGGCTTTCCCGTCGTGATCTTCATGGCGGGACTCCAGCGGGTCGATCCCTCGCTCTACGAGGCGGCCGAGCTGGACGGGACGAACTGGTGGCAGCGTTTCTGGCACGTGACGCTGCCCCAGATCCGCCCCGAGATCTACGTGGTGATGCTGTGGTGCACCATCGCGGCCCTGAAGGTCTTCGGCGCCGTCTACGTCCTCACCAAGGGCGGACCCGCCGACGCGACCATCGTGCCGTCCTACTTCTCCTTCTCGACCTTCTTCGAGAAGACCGATGTCGGTTACGGCTCCGCGATCGCCACGGTCCTCACCCTGATCATCCTGGCGCTGACCACCGTCGGCCTCCGCTTCCAGACCCGATCGGAGGACGCACAGTGAACGCGCTCAAGCGCTACCCGGTGCTGGTGGCGATGATCCTCGGCGCGATCTTCATGGTGCTGCCGCTCCTGATCGTGCTCATCAACGCGCTGAAGTCGCCGGCCGACTACTCCGCGCACGGCCCGCTGTCCCTGCCCCACGGCCTCCACCTGGAGGGCCTGACGGACTTCTGGACCCGGGTCAACTTCGGGCACACGCTGCTGAACTCGGTCGTGATCTCGGGTTCGGTCGCGGTGTTCGGCGTGATCCTCTCGGTGCTCAACGCGTACGCGATCGGCATCGGGCGGATCAAGGGCAAGGCGTACTTCCTCGCCTTCTTCGTGCTGGCCAACGTGCTGCCGCAGGAGGCCCTGGTCTATCCGCTGTACTACCTGTCCAAGCAGGTGGGGCTGTACGACACCAGGCTGAGCCTGATCATCGTCTTCAGCGTCGTGCAGGCGGCCTTCGGCACCTACCTCCTGTCCTCCGTGCTCGGGGCCTTCCCGAAGGAGATCATCGAGGCGGCCAGGATCGACGGCGCCAACAGCTGGCAGATCCTGTGGCGGATGGTGGTCCCGGTCAGCCGGCCCACCCTGGGCGTCCTCCTGGTGTTCTTCTTCATCTGGACCTGGAACGAGTTCCTGCTGCCGCTGGTCATGCTGCCGTCGAACGACAACCAGACCGTCTCGGTGGCGCTCGGCGTGCTCCAGGGCCAGCGACTGATGGACGCGACGATGACCAACGCGGCCGGGCTCCTCGGCGCGCTGCCCGCCATCGTCTTCTTCCTGCTCTTCCAGCGGACCCTGACCCGCGGCATCGCCGTCGGCGCCGTGAAGTGATCCGCGCCCGGACCCCCGTGTCCGCGGCCCTCCCCGCGGGCGGGTGACCTCCCCGCCGCCCGCCCGCGGCTCTGCCCCCGCCCCTCCCTCCCGGGGCGGGAGGCAGAGCCACCCCTTCTGCTCCCACACGCACCGAGAACGCCGGTGGCCGCCCACCGGGAAAGGCATCGACCATGAAGTTCACCAACGGGTACTGGCTGCTGCGCGAAGGCGTCACGGCGGCGTATCCGGCCGAGGTCCTCGATGCCGTCCCGGGCCCCGGAACACTACGGGTCCACGCGCCCACCCAGCACATCCGGCACCGCGGCGACCTGCTCAAGGGCCCGCTCGTCACCGTCGACTGCACCGCGCCCATGCCCGGTGTCATCGGCGTGCGCATCACCCACTTCGAGGGCGACGTCGAGACCGGTCCCCACTTCGAACTGCACGAGGAGCCGCACGAGCCCGTCGTGACGGTCGACGACAAGCAGGCCGTCCTCACCTCCGGCGAGCTGAGCGTGCGCTTCAGTCGCGACGGTGACTGGCGCATGGAGTTCCAGGCCGACGGGCGCACCCTCACCAGCAGCGACGTCAAGGCCATGGCCCTGATGGAGACGGCCGACGGCGGACACCACATCCGCGAACAGCTCCGGCTGAGCGTCGGCACCTCCGTCTACGGCCTCGGCGAGCGCTTCGGGCCGCTGGTCAAGAACGGCCAGACCGTCGACATCTGGAACGCCGACGGCGGCACGAGCAGCGAACAGGCCTACAAGAACGTCCCGTTCTACATGACCGACGCAGGCTACGGCGTGTTCGTCGACGACCCCGGCAAGGTCTCCTTCGAGGTCGCCTCCGAGCAGGTCTCGCGCGTGCAGTTCAGCGCCGAGTGCCAGCAGTTGCAGTACTACGTCATCCACGGGCCCACGCCGAAGGAGATCCTGCGCAAGTACACGGCGCTGACCGGCCGGCCCGCCCTCCCGCCCGCCTGGTCGTTCGGGTTGTGGCTGACCACCTCCTTCACCACCTCCTACGACGAGCAGACCGTCACCGGGTTCGTCGACGGGATGGCCGAGCGCGACCTGCCGCTGTCCGCCTTCCACTTCGACTGCTTCTGGATGCGTGAGTTCAACTGGTGCGACTTCGAGTGGGACCCGCGCGTCTTCCCCGACCCCGAGGGGATGCTGCGCCGCCTGAAGGAGCGTGACCTGCACATCTGCGTGTGGATCAACCCCTACATCGCCCAGCGCTCGCCGCTCTTCGCGGAGGGCAAGGCTGCCGGCTACCTGCTCAGGCGCCCCGACGGCGGCGTCTGGCAGTGGGACCTGTGGCAGCCCGGTATGGCCCTGGTCGACTTCACCAACCCCGACGCCTGCGCCTGGTACGCGTCCAAGCTGGAGGCGCTCCTCGACATGGGCGTCGACTGCTTCAAGACCGACTTCGGCGAGCGCGTCCCCACCGACGTCGCCTGGTTCGACGGTTCCGACCCGGAGCGGATGCACAACTACTACACCCAGCTGTACAACAAGACCGTATTCGACGTGCTGCGCAGGCACCGCGGCGAGGGCGAGGCGGTGCTCTTCGCCCGCTCCGCCACGGCCGGCGGCCAGCAGTTCCCCGTGCACTGGGGCGGCGACTGCGAGTCCACGTACGAGTCGATGGCCGAGTCCCTGCGCGGCGGACTCTCCCTCGGCCTGTCCGGCTTCGGCTACTGGAGCCACGACATCGGCGGCTTCGAGGGACTGCCCGACGCCGGCCTGTTCAAGCGCTGGATCGCGTTCGGAATGCTCTCCTCGCACAGCCGCCTGCACGGCTCTTCCTCCTACCGCGTGCCGTGGCTCTTCGACGAGGAGGCCGTGGACGTCCTGCGCTCCTTCACCAAGCTCAAGCTCGGCCTCATGCCCTACCTGTACGGTGCGGCGCATCAGGCGCACACCGAGGGCGTCCCGATGATGCGCGCCATGGTGCTGGAGTTCCCCGACGACCCCGGCTGCGTCTCGCTGGAGCGCCAGTACATGCTCGGCGGGGACCTGCTCGTCGCGCCGGTGTTCTCCGAGGACGGCGAGGTGTCGTACTACGTGCCCGAGGGCACCTGGACCCACTTCACGACCGGCGAGAAGGTCACCGGCCCGCGCTGGGTGCGCGAGACCCACGACTACCACAGCGTTCCGCTGCTGGCCCGGCCCGGCTCAGCGATCCCGGTTGGCTCGGTCGACGACCGTCCCGACTACGTGTGGGCGGACGACGTGACCGTCCGGGTCTTCGAGCCGGCCGACGGCTCCCGCACCACCGTGCGGATCCCCCGTGAGGACGGCACGGCCGCGGCCGAGATCACCGTCGTGCGCGAGGGCTCCGCGCTGCGGGCCGAGACCTCCGACGCGTCCCTTCCGTGGGGTGTCGAGGTCGCCGGCGGACCGTCCGCGCGTGCCGCGGCCGGGACCGCCGTCCTCACCCTGGAGCTCTCCGGCTCCTGAGGGCGGACCGGCACAGCACGTACGGCAAGGGAGTTGCATGGTCAAGATCACTGACGTCGCGCGGCACGCCAACGTGTCGCCGAGCACCGTCAGCTACGCCCTCAGCGGCAAGCGGCCGATCTCCCCGGAGACCCGGCGGCGCATCGAGGACAGCATCCGCGAACTGGGCTACCGGCCGCACGCCGGAGCCCGGTCCCTGGCCAGCAGCAGGTCACGGGTGATCGGCCTCGTGCTGCCCCTCCGGAAGGGCATCCACGTGCCCGTGGTCATGCAATTCGCCACGTCCGTGCTGACCGCGGCCCGGGAGCACGACCACGATGTCCTCCTCCTCACGCAGAACGAGGGGGAGGAGGGCATCATCCGGGTCGCGGAGAGCGCCATGGCCGACGCGTTCATCATCATGGACGTCGAGATGGACGACCGCCGGCTGCCGTTGCTGCGCACCCTGGACCGACCCTCCGTACTGATCGGATTCCCCTCCGACCCGGCCGGGCTGACCTGCGTCGACCTGGACTTCGCGGGCGCCGGCGAGGCGTGCGTGGAACACCTCGCCTCGCTCGGCCACCGGACCGTGGCCCTCGTTGGCTCACCCCCCGAGGTGTACGTCCGCGGCACCGGCTTCGCCCGCCGGGTCGCCGCGGGGTTCACGGCCGCCGCCGACCGCCTCGGCCTGCGCTCGTCCGTCCACCCCTGCCCGGAGACCCCGGCCGCCGCGCGGGCCATGGCCGAGCAACTGTTGCGCGGGCAGCCCGGGCTGACCGGGGTCGTCGTCCACAACGAACCGATCACCCAGCCCCTGATCTCCGCCTTCCAGGCCACGGGCCTGCGCGTCCCGGAGGACCTGTCGGTCGCCGCGATCTGCCCCGACGAGACCGCCGAACAGGCACCGGTGCCCATCACGTCCGTGTCGATCCCCTCCGCCGAGATCGGCACCCGCGCGGTGGAGCTCCTGATGGCCAAACTCGCCTCCCGCGATGACGTCCCGGAGACCACCATGCTCTCCGCGGTCCTGACCCCCCGGGCCACGACCGCCCCGCCGGGGTTGTGACGCCGCGTCAGCGCGTTCGGCAGAGCCGCGTTGAGCAGCAGGGCGACTCCCAGGCCGACTCCGACGGCGGTCAGCAGCGTACGCACCCAGCCCTCACGTCTGCCGGTGACGGCGAACCGGACGCCATCGCCAGGTCCGGCTCCGGCCGGGGGCGCCGGGGTGGCGGCCGGGCTCATGCCACGCGTCCCACCCGCGACGTCCTCGACCTCCAGCCGGCACAGCCATTCCAGGGCGGTGCGCGCGGCCTCCCTGCGGGAGGACACCGTTGAGCCGGAGCGGTAGCGCCACGTTCTCCGCGCAGGTGAGTTCGGGGACGAGCCGCCCGAACTGGAAGACGAAGCCGAACTCGTCGTTCAACGCGGACAGCTCGTGACGCGGTAGGTAATGGTGCCGGAGTCGGGGACGACGATCCCGGCGAGGCAGTGCAGCAGGGTGGACCTTCCGGAGCCGGAGGGTCCCAGCACGGCGACGACCTCGCCGGGGCGTATGGAGAAGTCCACCCCGTCCAGGGCCGGCGTCGATCCGTGGTTCTCGCGCAGGCCGTCGGCGGTGAGCAGGGGCTCGCGGGGTGTCATGCCCTCACCTCCCGGGCGAGCCTGTCGAGGCGCGCCGCGGTCAGCTCCAGCCAGCACAGGTCGGCTTCGAGGTGGAACAGGGCGTGGTCGCAGACCAACTGGTCGGCCAGATCGCCGGTGCGCTTGCGTTCGGTCAGGTGGCGCATCAGCCGCAGGTGCTCGGCACGCTGCACGTCGAGGATGTCGGCGGCGTCGCGGTGGGTGAGCAGCGCGAGCACGACCTTGGTGTAGAGCGTCGACTGCAGATACGGCTCGGGCTTCTCCGGGGTCGAGAGCCACCGCACGACGTCGGTGACACCCGCCTCCGTGATGGCGTACCGCTTCCGCTCGGGGCCCTCGCCGGGCTCTATGGCCTCGACCTCGACCAGTCCGTTCTTCAGCAGCCGCGACATCGTGGAGTAGACCTGCCCGTAGTGCAGCGGGCGGTCGTGGCCGAATCGCTCGTCGAATGCGCGCTTGAGGTCGTAGCCGTGGCGCGGCCCGGATTCGAGGAGGCCCAGAAGGGTGTGACCGATGGACATGTGCGTCAATATACGCTTGAGGTATACACATCGTGTAGACGCGACGTCCTGGTCGCGTGCACATTGCGGGCACCCCCGCTATGTATGACGTGTATACCCCCTGTGTAGAGTCGCGGCCATGCGATCTACCTGGCCCCGACGCCTCCTGCCCGCCCGCCCCGACGCCGCCCGGACTGTCCGCAGATGGGCGGCCTTTCCCGTGGCCGCACTGGCACTCGCGCTCGCCGTCACCGGGTGCACCCGCGTGGAGACCACCTCCCCCGGCACCGTGCGGCAGGAGGCCGGGAAGACCGGCACGGGCGTCTTCGGCAGCGTCGACTGCCGCAAGGCCAAGTGCATCGCGCTCACCTTCGACGCGGGACCGAGCAAGAACACCGCGCAGCTGCTCGACGTCCTCAAGGAGAAGCAGGTGCCCGCCACCTTCTTCCTCCTCGGCAGGAAGCACATCGAGCGCTACCCGGACATGGTGAAGCGGATGGTCGCCGAAGGGCACGAGGTGGCCAGTCACACCTGGTCGCACAAGATCCTCACGGAGATCGGCCCCGAGGAGATACGCGAGGAGCTGAGCCGTCCCGACGACGCGATAGAGCGGATAACGGGCCGTCGTCCCACCCTCATGCGGCCGCCGCAGGGACGCACCGACGACACCGTCCAGGGGATCGCCCGCGAGATGGGCCTCTCCGAGGTGCTGTGGAGCGTCACCGCCAAGGACTACGAGACCAACGACCCCGACGTGATCACCAAACGTGTCCTGGACCAGGCGGACCGTGACGGCATCGTCCTGCTCCACGACGTCGTCCCCGGCCCGGACTCCAAGGGCTACCGCGGCACCCTTCCCGCCGTGCCCGGCATCATCGACGCCCTCAAGCAGCGGGGCTTCACCTTCGTCACCGTCCCACAGCTGCTCGCGCCGGGTACCCCGCAGCCCGGGGCGGTCTACCGCCCCTGACCGGATCCGAGGGGCCGCGGCCCGATGGTCATGGGCCCGGCGCCACCCCCGTCACCACCGTGGAAGGCGGGGCAGGGAGCGTGGGGCGGGAGTGAGACCCGGCGAACACCTTCCGGTGCCGCCGGCCTCCCGCACGACGGTGACGCGGCTGGAGTGGTCTGGCTGGTCGGGCCGCGTCATCGCGGGTTCTCGGGGTGCTGGTCCGCCACTACCACGTGGTGCCGGGACGAGTGCCGGTGCCGACGCGCTGCGCCGCGCCCGCCGGTTCGAGGACCGGCCCACTGAGCGCCTGCTGCACGGCGCGCGGCGGTCGACGGCACGTGGGCCGAGGTGCGCCGGCCGGCGCGGGACACCCTCGCCCGGTACCGGCTCGCGGGCCGGGTGGGCCGACCGCGCGCCGGGCTCCGCCCGTCACTCCCCGGGCGCCGGGCCCACCAGCAGCGGGGCGATGTCGTTCCGGCCCCCCGAGGTCCGCTGGGCCTCCCGCAGGAGCTCGTCGGCCAGGTCGTCCAGTGAACCGGCGGGCGCGGCGGCGAGCCGGTCCGCGAGTTCCCCCAGCGCTGTCTCCAGATCGGTGCCGGGACGTTCGATCAGGCCGTCCGTGAACAGGGTGAGCACGCTTCCCGGCGGCATGGACACCTCCGCGGCCCGGTAGTCCGCGGCAAGGTCGACCCCGAGCAGGATCCCGGGCGGTATGTCGAGGATCTCCGTGCGGCCCGACCGGTGGCGCAACAGCGCCGGCAGGTGCCCGGCGCTCGCCGGCAGCGCGCGGTGCCCGGGCACGTCGAGCCGGGCGTACGGGCAACTGGTGAACAGGTCCGGGTCGAAGTCGCCGAACAGGCGGTTGCCCGGGTGAGTACGTCGTCCGGGGCCGCGCCCGTGCCCGCGTGGGTGTGCACCGCGATGCGGATCTGACCCATCAGCGCCGCCGCGTTGACGCTGTGCCCCTGTACGTCGCCGATGACCGCTGCCGCCGCCCCCGAGCCGTCCAAGCGGATCAGGTCGTAGAAGTCGCCGCCGATGTTTATGCCGCCGGCGGCCGGGAGGTAGCGGGCGGCGACGCGCAGGCCGGGCACCTGCGGCAGGGAGTGCGGCAGCAACGCCTTCTGGAGGGTGCGTGCGACCTGGCTCTTGGCGTCGTCGAGCCGGGCACGTCGACGGGTGTGGGCATCTCGGCCGGGCGTGAGCGGGAAGGGTTCACCGCAGGCCTGGTTTAAAGTTGAAACCACCCGACTGGAGGAGAAGCCCCGTCATGCAGCCCGCCGCACTGGACGCACCCGTGATCGTCACGCCCCCGAACCCCTCGCCACGGCCCGCGCACGCCACCGCCGGGGACAGCGCGCGCGCCCGGCGGGCGACGCGCATCGGACTGATGTCGGTCTCGCTCGGTACGGCGGGCCTGGGCGGGCTCTGGCAGTCGGCGTCGGCCACGGTGTCCGCGCCCATCGGGGTCAGCGACGCCCTGTTCGTGGTCAGCGGCCTGCTGTGGGTCGTGCTGCTCGCGCAGTACCTTCGGCACGGCGGAACGCGCTGGCGCAACGTCCTGGACGATCTCCACCACCCCGGTCAGGGCTTCACCCTGGCGTACGTCCCGATCATCGGCATGCTGGCCACCGGTCACTTCGCCCGCTTCGGCGTCGACGGCGCCCGCTGGTTCTACGGGCTGTTCGCCCTCGCCTCCGCCGTCATCGCCGCCCGGCTGCTCGCCCACTGGGTGAGCGGCGGTCTCGGCCCTGCCCCGCTCCACCCCGGCTACCTCCTGCCGGTGGTCTCCGGACCCTTCATCGCCGGCACCACCGGCTCGGCGGTCGCACTCCCCGACGCGGCCTCGGCCGCCTTCGCCGTCGGCGTCCTGTACTGGCTCGCCTTCGGCACCGTCATCCTCGGCCGTCTCGTCGCGAACGGCCTGCCCGGACCCGCCCGCCCCACGCTGACCGTCCTCACGATCCCGCCCGCCGTGGGCGGCCTGGCCTGGACCGCCGCGCACGGCGGACGGGTCGACGCCGTGGGACACGGATTCGCCGGGCTGGTGCTCTTCACCGTCCTGATCGTCCTGTTCCTGGTGCCGCACGTCCGCCAGGACGGGTTCCACCCGGGCTACTGGATCTTCTCCTTCCCCGCGGCGGCCACCGGCAACTTCCTCGTCCGCTGGCTGCACGGCGCCGCCGTGCCCGGCCGGCAGGGCCTGACCTGGCTCGTGATCACCCTGGTCAGCGGGGTGTTCCTGGTGCTGTACGCGGCGACCGTCGGGTACGCCGCCCGGTCCGCGGGCCGGCACCGGGCGGTCGCGGGAGCGTAGCGGCGGACGTCGACGGCGAGTCCGCCGCCGGCGACGGCGGGGGCGCCCACCGAAGATGGCGTCACGCAGCTCGGAGGCCGTGACCCCGTGGCGCATCGCGAGCGCGACCGTGTTGACGAGCTCCTGCGAGTCGACCCTGAGCAGGACAGCGCCGGGCACCCGGTCCGTCGCCGTGTCGAGGAACTTCATCAGTCCCCGCGTCTCCCCGACGATCTTCGCCCGGGGCATCGCGGCGATCTCGCCGACGGCCTCCCGGCGACCCCGACCGCATACCCCCGCTCGCGTGCCGGCCACTCGGTGAACCCGACGCGGGACAGCGGTGGGGTCGTGAAGACCGTGTACGGCACGGCCTCGCGGTCGCGTGTCGAGTGGGTGCCGGTGCCGGTGCCGGTCGGCCGGCGGCTCAACCTTCGCCGTCGCCACCGAGTCCGCGTTCGGCCGCGCCTTCCGCCGCGCGGCGGGCGACACCTCCGCCCGGCTCCGCCGAGCGGCCCGGCACGGCGTACCCGGCGACGCGG
>NZ_JBYIQW010000096.1:0-12165 GCF_057707815.1 Actinacidiphila sp. bgisy160 | reverse complement strand
AGGCTCCCCGACGCGGCAGAGGCAGCCAGCTGGGGCCGGTTCAAAGGGCCAAGGCGTGGCGGGCGGTGGAGATGTTCACCGCGCAACTGCGGGAGGAGGGCAGGTTCACGCATCTGCAGATCGCCGACGAGGCGGCCCGGGTCCTGGCCGGCCGCGATGAGGCCGCGTACCGGCATGTGGTGATCGACGAGGCTCAGGATCTTCACCCGGCGCAGTGGCGGATGCTGCGGGCGTGCGTCACCGAGGGCCCGGACGACCTGTTCATCGCCGGCGACCCTCATCAGCGCATCTACGACAACAAGGTGTCGCTGCGCAGCCTGGGCATCAAGGTGGCCGGGCGGTCGGCGCGGTTGTGGCTCAACTACCGGACCACGCATGAGATCCTCACCTGGGCCACCGCCCTGCTGACCGGTGAGTCGTTCGACTCTCTGGACGGCAACGACGACGATGCCATCGGGCAGGGCGCCGAAGGCCTGGACGGATATCGGTCCACCCTGCACGGCACCCGCCCGGTCCTGCACCAAGCCGCGTCCCAGGCCAAGGAACTGGACGCCCTCGTCGACCAGATCCGCACCTGGCTGAAGGCGGGCGTACTGCCGCAGGACATCGGGGTCGCCGCCCGTACCCGCAAGCTCGGCGACCTTGCAGCCGAACGGCTGACGCAGGCGGGCATCGAGGTCACCATGCTGCGAAACGATCCGCCGCCGGAGCGTGCGGCCGTGCGGGTCGGGACGATGCACGCGATCAAGGGACTGGAGTACCGGTGTATGGCGGTCATCGGGGTCACCGCGCACAGCGTGCCCGCCGCCGGCGCCGTCACCCCGGTCGAGGTGGACCGGCTGCAGCACCAGACCGACCTGCTCGCCGAGCGGTGCCTGCTCTTCGTCGCCTGCACCCGCGCCCGTGAAGGCCTGTTCGTCTCCTGGAACGGCGAGCCCAGCCCCTTCCTGCCAGCCTGAGCCACCCAGGACCACAAGCGGGTGATCGCGTACGGCCCGGTTACCGGTGCTGCTGACTGCCCGGCAGGTTACCTGGCGCAACTTCTACTCGGCGCGGGACATCTGCAAGCCACCCGCCTGCAGCCGTCCAGGGAGTTGCCCACTGCCGTACGCCATGCACGGGATGCCCGGGGGTGGACACCTCAGAGAAGGGGCGAGACTGGGTGTGTCACCGGGTGTCGTTGATCCACAGCGCCCAGTGGGTGATGTCGCAGCGAGGTGATATGACCTACGTCATCGGAGCCCGGGCTGCGGCACGGGCACCGAGTCGGGGATGGGACATGCGAAAGTTGCGAGGGGACAATGAAGGCGTCTGAGACGATCCTGGCCGATCTGCTGCAAGGCCGGGCCCAGCAGTACCAGATCCCGCTGTATCAGCGGACGTACTCCTGGACGGACCGTCAGCTGGATCAGCTGTGGCGGGACATCCTCGACCAGGCACGACTGCTGGCGGAGCAGAAGAACGGCACCACGCACTTCCTCGGCTCGGTGGTGCTGGCGCCGTCTCCGATGACCGAGCCGACCTTCCCCCGGTGGCTCGTCGTGGACGGCCAGCAGCGGCTCACGACGCTGTCGCTGGCGCTGACCGCGCTGCGCGACCATCTGGCGGCCACCGACCCCGAGGCCCGAGAGCGCATCGATGAGGAGTACCTCATCAACAAGCGCAAGCAGGGAGAGGACTACTTCCGGCTGTTGCCGACCCAGGCGGACAGGGCGCACTACGCGGAGTACATCCGCGGCACGCACACCGGCAGCGGCGGCGGCCGGGTCGGCGAGACCTACCGCTTCTTCAAAAGCAGGCTGATCAAGGCGGAAGACCCCGCCGATCCGTACGACCTGGCCCTCATCGAGCAGGCCATCGCCTCCCGGATGACCCTGGTGGCGGTCAGTGCGGAAAAAGACGACAACGTCCACCGGATCTTCGAGTCCCTGAACAACACCGGCCTGAAGCTCAGCCAGGCCGACCTGCTGCGCAACTACCTGTTCATGAAGCTGCGGCAGCGCGCCCAGGAGGTGTACGACACCTACTGGTTGCCGCTTCAGGAGGCGTTCAGCAACGAGGACCTCGAGCATCTGATGTGGCTGCAGCTGGTGCTCGACGGCGACGACCGAGCGCGCCGGCAAGACCTGTACACCGCGCAGCAGCAGCGCTTCGCCGACATCGGCTCCGGCGAAGACGCCGTGCTCGCCTACATCAAGGAACTGCACCGGCGCGCAGAGCACTTCACCCGCATCCTGCATCCGGAGCGCGAACCGGACCGCAGCGTGCGCGAGCACCTGCACCGGCTCCAGGAATGGCAGGCCAGCGTGGCCCACCCCGCGGTCATGCTGATGCTGGACGAACGCTCCAAGGGCAACATCGACAGCGCCGAGGTGGCACGGGCCCTGTCCTATGTGGAGAGCTTCCTGGTCCGGCGCATGCTGTGCTGGATCCCCACCAACAACCTCAACCGCATCTTCCAGGCCGTACCCGGCCAGCTGCCGGTCGGCCTCTCCCCTGCCGACGGCCTGCGGCAGCTGCTGTCCGCCCACCGCCGGTTCTGGCCCACCGACGATGAGGTCCGCCAGCACGCGCGGACCGGCCGGTTCTACGAACGCGGCCGGGTCAACCAGCGCAAGTTCGTCCTGCAACGCCTCGAGCAGAGCTACGAGCACCCCGAGCCGGTCGACTTCACCCAGGCCAAGCTCACCGTCGAGCACGTGATGCCGCAGTCCGCCGGCCCGGAGTGGCTGGCCGCGCTGGCCCAGGACTGCACCGACGGCGAGACCCCGGAAGAACTCCACGCCCGCCTCGTGCACACCCTGGGCAACCTCACCTTGACCGCAGTGAACTCCCAGCTGTCCAACAATCCCTTCGACCGCAAGAAGGACCTGCTGCACG
Organism: Actinacidiphila sp. bgisy160; assembly: GCF_057707815.1. NCBI lineage: Bacteria > Bacillati > Actinomycetota > Actinomycetes > Kitasatosporales > Streptomycetaceae > Actinacidiphila > Actinacidiphila sp. bgisy160. The sequence goes on along the minus strand of NZ_JBYIQW010000096.1, from coordinate 9,285 downwards.
CCAGCCATCTGGAGATGAACCGGCAGATCGCCGACACCGACCGCTGGGGGGCAACCGAGATCCTCGCACGGGCCGATGAACTCGCCGACCGCGTCATCGACCTGTGGCCTTCTCCCCTGGAAGGCGTCTCCCGAGTGGAACGCGGCCGCGACTGGGGCCAGCTGCACCAGGTCCTGGCCGCCATGCCGGACGGAACCTGGACCACCTACGGCGACCTTGCCGCGCTCATCGGCTCCAGCGCCGGACCGGTGGGCACCCACCTACTGGCCACGCCCGGCCTGCTCAACGCCCACCGCGTGCTGACCTTCGACGGACGCATAGTCGAGGGCTTCACGTGGGCCGATGGCCGCGACAGCGCCGATGTACGGGCACTGCTGGAAAGCGAAGGCGTGGAATTCACCGCCACCGGCGGCGCCCTGCCCTCCCAGCGGCTCGACGCGGACGATCTTGCAGCCCTGCTCCGGCAGGAAGAACCCGAACCGGAGATCACGCGCCCCGGCCTTTCACCCGACGCCCGGGCCTCCTGGCAGGAGCGCTGGGAACGCTTCCAGAAGCAGCTGGCAACCGACAACCCCGAACCACACGTCGCCGCCGTCCGCGAGCTCCTGGACTTCTGGGAAGCAGCCGGGGGCTGGGTCGGCCTGGGCACCGGGCACACCTACACCAGCGCGTTCCTCAACCTCGACCGGCCGGGCGCCCAGGCCACCATCTGGCCGCTTGCGATCTTCCCCGGCACCGGCCGCGGCGGAGCCGTGGAAGTCGTCTTCCAGCACCTGGCCTCACGCGAACCGTTCACCGACCCCGGCCTGCGCGACGAACTCCGACAGCGACTGAACCGGATCGAGGGCGTGACCATCCCCCACGGCAAACTCGGCCTGCGCCCCTCCTTCCCCTTGACCGTGCTGGAAAGCGAAGAGGGCCGAGCAAGCCTGTTCGAAACCCTCGCCTGGTTCCGCGACCACGCACTGCGCACGACCTGACCGGCACAACCACACCCGAAAACCAGACCACCGGGCGGACGTGCCACGGCGCAACGCCGGCTGGTGGGCGGCACACCGTGCCACCCACCAGCCCGCTCGGCCCGCACCCTTGCGGAAGTCAACCGGCCCTCCCGGCGCCCAGCGGCTCCACCCCGACGGCAGTCCGTGTGCAGCGAGGTCACCCCAAGAGCAGAAACCGGCGACGCCCCAGGGGAATCACCAGGGGTCCTGTCCGATCGGACAGGACCCCTCGCGGCGCTGTCAGGGACTGTTCGTGTTAGAGGCGGACCTTCGCCAGGGCAACCTGCACAAGGCGCAGCGCTGCCTGGACCGCCTCATCGTCGCGGAGCGGGCAGTTGACGACGTACTGGTGACCGGGGCGCACCGCCCGGAAACCGATGCGCGGCTCGTCCAGATCGGCCACGTCTTCACGGGTCAGGCGCAGGGTAAGTCCGCCGTTGGTGGCCTTGACATAGGCGACGGCGCCGAAGCGGCGGACGCCCGCGTCGCGGACCATGATGTAGTCGGTGCGGCCGTCCCGGGTCCGCTCGGACTCCCCCGGACCGATCTCGACATCACCGAGCGCCACGGCACCCTGAAGGAAGTCGAGCACACGCCTGGCGATCTCCGCACTACGCGCGCGACCGCGCACCAGATCTGTGATCTGGGCCCAGTCCAATTCCCCACCCAGCCCGCCGACAGGCGCATCCAGCTCCGCCTCAGCAGGCGCGCCGGCATCCGCATCGTCCTCCGGTGCTGTCAGCCGCAAGAACTCGGCAATCTCCTGCGGCGTGCCATCGATCAGGCGCATTCGCCCTCCCCTTGACTGCGAACGCAGCATCTTTGCACTTCGACATGCGTAAGCTTACTCACGCTGGCTCACGCGTGTGTCTTCTTGAGCAAGTTGCATATAAGTGAGTAGAAGAGCCGTGAGCCGCCAACACTTAGCACTGCCGCTGGGGGCGCAAACCAGGGGCAGTCGGTTCAGCCGATTCAGGCGATACACCCGAGAAAACCTCGCATCGTCCCGAACTCTCCCTTCAGGAGATAGGCAGCGGCCGGTCCGTTTCGGGCCAAGGGGGGCAGCGCCATGATGCAGAAGAAGCTCGAACGGCTCGAAATCCTGCGGTATCAGTACATCGAACTCTCCACGCGGTACCCATGGCTTCAGCACTACCATGAGCGTCTGGCCGAACTAGAAGAGCGCATAGCGCGGCTTCAGCCTCCAGCCTCCGAGGTGACCGACGCACCGGAAGTAGCCCAAGTCGTCAGGGCGACTACCATCCCTGGCGGCCCGCTCCCGCCGATGCCTTCGTGGAAACGGATGCGGAACATTGAAAAGCTCGCGGCCGTCTACACGTACCTCGGCCCAACTGGCGAGCGGCTGCGGGTTCACCTGCGCACCGGCAAAGGATACGTGTAATGACGAGAGCACAGGACAGCGGCCAGCGACGGGGCTGGACGGATCTGGCTTGACCGATGTCTGCCGCGCCTGTGCCTCGGTCACTGCGTATGCCGTCATGGTTAGCGAGTCTGCCGTCGGCCAAACTCCTGGGACTGTGCGTGGTGGTGCTCCGCTCTGCGGGTGCCGATAAGTCATCCGGCCAGGTCACTACCTTGATCACTGGTCTCCGGCTGTGCGCGTCGCTCACCCCACTGTCTTCACCTTGACGGGGACAGACGGCATCATGGCCTGTGGTGCTGCCGTGCCTGTCCTATCTCGCCATGATGAACACCTTCACGCTCCTGCGCTATGACGACGCTACCGCCAGCAGCCGGGAGGCCTTCAGTTCGGTCTCGTCCCACTCGCGCTCGGAGTCGGAGCCCCAGGTGATCCCGGCGCGGTCCAGCGAGGACGTCCCGGCGGTGCGCCCAAGCAGGGGTCACTTCATGGTCGGCATGGTGCCTGGCTGCTGCTGCAGGTGGTGCACACGCTGGTCGTGCCCGGCGCCGTGCGGGATCGATCTGGCGACGGGCGTCGGGGCCTCCGCGGCGCGCAGGCGCGACTGCGCCGTGAACTGCGCGAGGCGCGCGGCCACGCTGAGGGGGTTCGACGGTGCCATATCGACCACCATGTCGAACGCTTTCAGGGCGCGGCGGGTGGCGGGCATGCTGACCCGGAGGTCGTCGACGGCACGTCACTCCCAGAGCTTGCGCTTGCGCCGCCGTTTCTTCTTCCGGCCCGCAGCCAGATCGTCGCTCCAGTACGTACCTGTGCCGATGCCGTACGCCGGCGCCTTCGAGGTACGGGCCGTTCGGCGTCCGCGAGTGGGCTTCGGCTTCTGCGTCCGCGGCGTCTGCTGCCGGGTCTCCTCAGCGCTAGTGCGTTGTCCACGAACGTTGCTGGGGTGCTTGGGATCCGCCGGTCGGTGCTCGCGGTGCTGGGTTGTAGGCGTCATCCTCGTCGTCGACGTGATCGCTGTTGAGGGTGAGGGCGAAGATGGCAGAGCCGGTCAGGGCACGGCGATTGACCGATCAAGAAGGGCAGAGGCTGCAGCAGATCGTCCGGCGGGGCCGCCACGAGTCGGTGCGGGTCCGCCGGGCACTGATCATCATGGCGTCGGCGTCGGGCACCACCGCGACGGCGATCGCCAGGCTGGTCGCCGCGCACGAGGACACCGTCCGGGACGTCATCCACGCCTTCAACGAGAAAGGCCTGGCCGCGCTGGACCCTCAGTGGGCGGGAGGCCGTCCCCGCCTGATCAGCGATGACGACCGTGAGTTCATCATCGCGACGGCCACAACCCGCCCCATGAAACTGGGGCGCCCGTTCACGCATTGGAGCCTTCGCAAGCTCACCGACTACCTGACCCGCAACGGGAACCGCCGGGTGCGCATAGGCCGCGAACGGCTGCGGCAGATCTTGCACGAGCACGGGGTCTCCTTCCAGCGCACCCGCACCTGGTAGGAGTCCAAGGACCCGGACAAGGACACCAAACTCGACCGCATCGAGCACGTGACCAGCCGCTTCCCCGACCGGTGCTTCGCGTTCGATCAGTTCGGCCCGTTATCGATCCGACCCTGCCACGGCACCTGCTGGGCGCCGCAAAAGAAGCCGGACCGGTTGCCGGCCACCTATCGCCGCACTCACGGGATCCGGTACTTCCACGGCTGCTACTCGCTCGGCGACGACCGGCTGTGGGGCGTGACCCGCCGCCGCAAGGGCGGCGACCACAGCCTGGCCGCGCTGAAGTCGATCCGTGCGGCCCGGCCCGACGGCGCCCCCATCTACCTGATCATGGACAACCTGTCGGCGAACAAGACCCCGGCGATCCGGGCCTGGGCGAAGAAGCACAAGGTCGAGCTGTGCCTCACGCCGACGAGCGCATCGTGGGCCAACCCGATCGAGGCCCAGTTCGGCCCCTTACGTAACTTCGTCATGGGCGGCTCCGACCACCCCAACCACACCGTGCTCGCCCGCAGGCTCCAGGAATACCTCAGGTGGCGAAACGCCAACGCCCGCCACCCCGACGTGCTGGCAGCCCAACGCCGCGAACGCGCCAAGATCCGCTGTGAGCGCCAACAACGCTGGGGCCGCCCACGACCCAAAGCCGCCTAATCAACCCCGTCAACGTTCTTGGTCAACGCACTAGCTAGTCGTGGCTCGCTGCCTCTTCTTGACCCATCGGCCATCGACAAGCCGGGCAGCGACTGCCACCCATGTGCCGTCAACGAGCCGCTCGATCACCGCTTCACCGTGGCGAGTGCCCGCGACAACGAGAGCCTCGCGTGCGTCGGCAACTGGTATCTCGAGCAGGCCTCCGCCCGGTTGCCGTACGACCAGTCGGTGCGCGGACTTGGCCGTCATTGTGCCGTTCTCCTCCATGTCACCGGTGACGCCACCACTGGCGTACTTTCAAAACCTCGGACGACCAAGCGGTACGGACCTGCTTGGCATCGCCGCGCCCGAGGAATTCGACGATGACGGGGAAGTGCGGGTGCATCTGCCCATTGCCCACCGTCACCAGGGCGGACAGCAACGGCTCGTCGCCATCGGAGTCCTGGTCCACCAGGACCAGCACCGCTGCCTGATTCTCCAGGCTGAGGCGCGGCAGACCGTGTATCCGCTGACGCAGGTCGGACCAGGTGACCAGCGCGCGGTCACGCGCGATCCGTGTCAGGACCGGCCGGACCTGCGAGGCGATCTCGAGCAGTTGGCCGAGAGGCAGGAGCTCAATGGCTTCATGCTGCTCGGATGCTGGCTGCGACGAGGCGTCGGAACGGCTCTGCCGCGGTTCAACTGCACGACCCTGGTCGCTGGCGGATTGTCGGATCGGTGTCCGCGTGGTGCTCTCCGGTCGGGCGCTGCGCTGCGGCCTGGCGCGCGGTGTGGTCTTGGGCTGGGGCGGCGGTGCCACGGCAGATGCCGGCTGCTGGGATCTCGCCGCCTCTTCGCGGGAGCGCTGTTTCCACGCCTGCGAATCGATGGTCTCGCGGATCTCCCTGAGTGCGCTGCGCTGCTCACGGGAAGCAGAGACCGGAATATCCGCGGCCTTGTGCCAGGCCAGAGCGTACAGATCCGCGGCCCCGACCTGGTCGTAGTCGCGTACCGCGCGCTTGAGTTCGGCCAGGGTGGTATTCAGCCCGCCGATGGCGACAGCCATCTGACTGGAGCTCAGGACTTCACGTCCGACGGTTCGGGCGCGCAGCCGGTTGATCCACGACTGGCCTCCGCTGAGACTGACGCGTCCTGAAGTCATCGCATGGCCTTCTTCCCCCGGTGGGCATCTCGCTTTCACGTACTTCCCGCTACTGCGGTCACTACGGCACCGCCTACTATGGGGCAGTTCCGCGCCGACCTGCTATTCCTCTGTCAGGTGTGGCTTCTGCTCTGCGTTGGGCAGTGGCCTGCCGAGCCGGGAGCGAGTACATGAGGGGGAACCTGGCCGAGATGCCGCATCAGGCTGTGCCGCCGCTACCGCTGCAAATTTCGTCGTGGCAGTAGGCCGAGCACAACGCAGCCCGCTGGATGCGCCACTGGGGCTATACCGATGCCGCCGCACGGCCCGGAGGCCCGGACTCCGGCATCGATGTCCGCGCTACCGGCGCACTGGGACAAGTCAAGTACCAGGCTGCCCAGGTTGGGCGTCCGGAACTGCAACGTTTCGTGGGAGCGCGCCCCTACGGATCGACAGCACAACTGATCTTCTTCACCGGCAGCGACTACACGCCCACGGCCGTGGCCTACGCCCAGGAGTGGAACATCGCGCTCTTCAGCTATCGCCTGGACGGCGCCATGACGCCGGTCAACGACACGGCACGCCGCATCCAGCGCTCCTCCGCATCCACCGCGCCCATAGCGGCTCGGAACACCAAAACGGCCGAAGTACAGACGTTCTGGCAGCGGAACTGGCGTGTGTTCGCGGGAGTTTGTCTCCTAATGGCACCGTTGGGCTCGATCGGAGGCGAGAAGACCTACACCCGCCCGCTCGCCCTGGACGTCCTGAAGTTCATCGGCATCCTCCTGGCGTGCTGGTCGCTCGGCACGTTCCTGATAGCCGCACGGTTCGGCGTCCGCATCTCCCTCCAGCTCCGGCCCTTCCGTGCGGCCGTCGTTTCCCGACGAGGAACGGGCCCGGCGGCAACGGTGAGCAGGACTCGTGTGCCACGCCCCACGCACAACGGCGCCACGGCGGCCTCCACAATGCAGCAGGACGGCCTGGTGGCTGAGGCCGCACGTCTGCTCCGTACCGGCAGCAAGCAGCACCACGTCGACAAGATCCAAGGGCTGCGGCCCAGCTCGGTGGGGATGGCGCGGATCGTTGCCTTCTCCCGCAGCCGGTCGGCGATGTGCAGCCGCTCGTCATCCGTCAGGTACCGGGACGGCCCCGAGGCCACCCACACCACTGGGGGCAGTCTCGGATGCTTCTTTCCACCCTCGGACCGACCGTTGCGCCACTCACGGCCGGTCCGAGGATTGTCCTCAACGCGTCTGCACGCATCACCGTTGTTGAACCCAAGCCCCATAAGCCGGAAGCATTCCTCCCCATTGCGTCTTCTTGACGATAAGTGGGGTGGCGTGCCAAGCTGACGCAGCATCTCCCCCGCGATCACTTGATCAACATTCTCCCCCCACGCCTGCGCCGTTCCGGTCGCTTCTGGCCGCCGCTGCTGCCCGCAGATCACCGCCCCGTCCGGCCCGCCCGCCGCGTGCCGCCGCACTGTATGGAGGCACCATGGCTCGCATACCGAACCCTCGCCTTGGCGCGAAGGGCACCGACCGGGCTGCCGGGGTGCTGCTCGGCGCGGCGGTGGGTGACGCGTTGGGTGTGCCGTACGAGTTCCAGGCGACGCTTCGGGAGGATCAGCAACCGCGGATGATCGGCGGCGGCCTGGGTCCGTACGAGCCAGGCGAGTACTCCGACGACACCCAGATGCAGGTCTGCATCGCCCAGGTCGCGGCGACCGGAGCGGATCTGCGCAGCCCCGAGGCCCTGGACGCGATCGCCGCCAACTTCCAGGGCTGGCTGAGCGAAGGCGCCAGCGACGTCGGCAACCAGACCAGCATGATCCTGAGCACCGCCGCCCGCGCACCCGGGTCGGCGGGCACGGCGATGCGGGAGACCGCCCGAGAGTACACCGCCGGCAACGTCCGCAGCGCCGGGAACGGCTCGTTGATGCGGACCGGGATCGTCGCCCTCGCCCACCTCGGCGACGCCGCCGCGATGGCGGAGGCCGCCATCGCCGTCAGCGCGCTCACCCACCCGGACCCCGACTGCGCCGACGCCTGCGTGCTGTGGTGCTCCGGCATCCGCACGGCGGTGCTGCACGGGACCTTCGACGGCGTACGCGAAGGCCTGGACCTGCTCCCGGCCGAACGGCGGGAGACGTGGGCGAAGCGGCTGGACGAGGCGGAGGCCAACCCGCCGTACCACTTCCACAACAACGGCTGGGTCGTCCACGCGTTCCAGGCCGCCTGGTCGGCCATCACCCGCACCGCGGTGCCCGAACTGAGCCTCGCCGAGCGCACCTTCCCCGCCCAGCACCTTCAGCTGGCTCTGGAGGCGGCGGTTCGGGCCGGGACGGACACCGACACCGTCGCCGCGATCGCGGGCGCCCTGCTCGGCGCGCGCTGGGGCTGCTCCGGCATCCCGCTGGAATGGCAGCAGGCCGTCAACGGCTGGCCGGACCTCACCGCGGCCGACCTGGTCCGGCTGGCGGTGCTCACCGCCCGGGGCGGGAGCGACGACAAACTCGGCTGGCCCTCGTCGCCGCAGATGCCGCCCGGCGACCACCGCAGCTTCGCCGTACCCCACCCCCACGACCCCGGGGTGGTTCTGGGCAACCTGGCCCTGGCCCAGGGCGCCGAGCCGGTCGGAGTCGACGCCGTGGTCTCACTGTGCCGCGTCGGCACCGCCCCGCTCCTGCCCGGCACCGACACCGAGCACGTCCGCGTCTGGCTGGTGGACAGTCAGGGATCGAACGCCAACCTTCACTACGTCGTGGACCAGGCCGCCCGTCAGGTGCTGCGGCTGCGCCAGGAGGGCAAGCGCGTCCCGCTCCACTGCTTCGCCGGGCAGAGCCGCACCCCGGCCGTCGCGGCTGTATACAGCCACCTGGCCCACGGCACCGACCCCACCACCGCGCTCAAAGACCTGCGCGAGGTACTGGTGCAGGGCTGGCATCTGTCAGCGCACCCTGAGCTCCACGATGTGGTGCACGAACTGACCACCACAGCAGCCCCCCAAGGGAAGCCGACCGGACCCACCCCGCAGCCCGGCCAGGTGGGCAAGGTCGACGGGGCCAGCGCCTGAGGGACGATACCGAATGAGCTCCACGCCGAAGATCACCACCGCGGGGTCGGGGTGCCGGCGGTCAGCGGCTTACCTCGGGTCGTCTTGCGGCCGGTGACGATCACCGGGTCACCGAGGTCGTCGTCCAGCCCACGAAGCCGAGGTCCGAAGCCTCGAGGCCGTCTTCCCGCAGTTGGCAGTGACCTTGTTGAGCCGGAAGGTGGCTACTCAATGCCTCCCGGCATCCGTCAACAGGTCAGGTCCTTGATGCGTGCCCGGGTTCGTTGGGCCTGGTCGGGTCGGTCGAGCGCGTCAAGCAGGGTCGCGGTCAGCTCAAGGTCGGAGACCAAGGGGGCGGTGTGCATGCCGGGATCGGTCTCGGCGAGGCGTTCGCGCAGCGGGATAGCCCGGCCGACGGCGCCGAGAGCTTCCAGGGGACGTGCATCGGCGCGGAGGTAGACAGCGAGATCGTGGTGGAGTTGGGCGAGCCAGAGCAGGTAGGGGTGGTCGGTTTCGTTTTCGATCGGGCCGAGCAGGTCGATGGCGTGCCGGGCCAGATGGATCGCGTCCTT
>NZ_JBYIQW010000095.1:0-12397 GCF_057707815.1 Actinacidiphila sp. bgisy160 | reverse complement strand
TCTACGATTCCAGGGGATTGACAGCTCCCATCCGGCGAGTCTCCCGCATCCGAGCGAGATCCCCGTCGACAGTCTCGGTCATGCGGCTGCGTAGCCAGGCCAGCGAGGCGATGCGGTAGCCGAAGACAACGAACTCGACTCGGTCGTGCCGGCTGAAGAAGTACTCGCCCTCATAATCAAGCACATACGGCCTCTCGTGTACGTCCTCACCGCTGTGCTCGTTGGTCTTCGTGTCCGTCACGACAGCCTCCGTCCCATCCTGCGCAACGGATAATGCTGCCATCCATGGGGGAGTCGGTAGGAGCGATTTTCTCCCATACTGGCTACCGGGGGTGGCGGGTATGGCAGAGCAGCGGTTGTCGCGGCAGGAGTTGATTCGGCGTCGGCGCCGGACCGGCTTCGTGGGCCGGCGAATGGAGATGAGCGCCTTCCGGGAGAATCTCGCGCGAGATCCGGAGGCTGACGATCACCAGTTCCTGTTCCACGTGCGCGGCAATGCCGGGGTGGGTAAGACCTCACTGGTGCGGCAGTGGGAGGCAGTCGCTCGCGAGCAAGGCGTGGTGACGGCGTACTTGGATGACACCGTGCACAGCGCGGTGGAAGCCATGGAAGCAGTCAGTGAGCGGATGGGCCGCCAGGGCATCGAGTTACGCAGGTTCGACAGGCTGCTGGCGACGTTGCGACAGCGCACGCATGAACTGCTCGGCGCGCAGGTGCCAGCGGCGGACGGGACCGCAGGACAGCCCGCTGAATCCTCGCCCGTGGGAGTCCTTGCTGCACAGGTCGGCCTGACAGGCTTGGGGATGGTGCCTGTCCTGGGGGCGCTCGCCGGGGCAGTTGATCCACAGCAGGTCGCCTTGGGTGCAGAACGGCTGCGGGCAGCTCTGACTGCCCGGTTGCGCTCTCATGACGATGCGCGGCTAGTCATGGAACCGGTGCGCACTCTGACGCCCGTCTTCCTCGAGGACTTGGCCGAGGGAGCGCGGCGGCGTCCACAGGTGGTGCTGTTCTTCGATGTGTACGAGCGGACGGGGCCGGTGCTGGACGAGTGGCTGCGCGACATTGCGTTCGGCGAGTCCTACGGTGTGCTCCCGGCCAATGTGCAGCTGGTCCTCTCCGGGCAGGGACGCCTGGATGCCCGGTGTTGGGGCGACTGGCTCGACCTGATCACCGAGGTGCCCTTGGAGGTATTCAGCGAGGGGGAGGCGCGGGCGCTGCTGGCGCAACAGGGCGTCACCGACGAGCGGGTCGTCGACGTCGTGCTGCAGTTGTCAGGGCGACTTCCGGTGCTGGTGCACACACTTGCGCAGGCTCGGCCCGATGCAGCAGAGACAGTGGGGGACCCGTCAGGAACGGCGGTGGAGCGGTTCTTGAAGTGGGAGTCGGATTCCGTGCGGCGTGAAGCCGCTCTGGCGTGTGCCTTGCCGCTGCAGTTCGACGAAGACGTCTACCGCGCGATCGCGCCGGCGGAGGCGGCCGAGCAGTTTGCTTGGGTGCGGCAGCTGGCTTTCGTCACCGACCACGCGGGGCGGTGTCGTTACCACGAGGTTGTTCGAGCCCCCATGCTGCGGCTGCAGCGCACCCAGTCGCCCACCCGGTGGCGTGTCGGGCACCTCTCCCTGGCGGAGGCTTTCGGTACTTGGCGGGAACGGCAGGAGGAGGGCGTGCTCGCCGAGGACTGCTGGGATGACGCAGAGTGGCGTGAATATCGGCTGAATGAGACATACCACCGCTTGTGTGTCAATCCGCGTTGGGCCTTGCCGGAAGCCCTGACAGAGATCGCCTATGCCTGCGAACAGGGGAGCGGCACGGTCCGGCGCTGGGTCCAGATGGTCCGGCAGGCTGGGATAGATGCCGCGGACGAGGGGCTCATAGTTTGGGGAGAGCGCCTGACGGTCACGTCCCAGGACGATGACTCGGCTGTCCTGGCCACTCTCGACGCTCTGCTCGGCCGTCCTGGACCGACCACCGCAGGACAGGTATACGCACGAATCGTCCGAGGGCGGCTACATCGCAATGCTGAGCGGTATGTGCTGGCTCTCGCCGACTTCACCACGGCGCTGGCCCAGGATCCCGAGCACCCCGACGCCTACGCAGGGCGAGCCCTGACGCACCAGCAGATGGGGAGTCTCGATCAGACCCTCACTGACTGGGGCCATGTCATCCGGATCCAGCCCGATTCCCCCTGGCCGTACGTGTCCCGCGGGCAGACCTACCTGGCAGCTGGCCGTCACGACGAAGCCCTCGCCGATTTCGGCCGGGCCATCGACCTCGACCCCGAACAGTTCTGGGCGCTCGCCGATCGCGCCTGGGTCTATCGCGCCAATGGCCGCCTCGAGGAAGCGCTAGCGGATTTGAATCGTGCGCTCAGCATCGATCCGGAGTACGCCTGGGCCTACTCGGAGCGGTCACGATGCCTCTCGCAGCTGGACCGTTGGGACGATGCGGTCCGTGACATGACGCGGGCAGCTGAACTGGACTCGAGCACCCCTTGGTATCGGGCACACCTCGCCGAACTCTTTCTCGATCTCGGGCGGCACGCAGAAGCCCTGACCGAGGTCGACCGGGCCTTGGCCGCCATGGACGACGAGACTGCCCCGCACACCCTGGCCTGGCCATATACAAGCCGCGCCTGGGCACTGCATGCACTCGGCCACGATGCCGAGGCATTGGCCGCCTTGGATCATGCGGTGACCCTCAACGACACGTTCGGACTGGCGTATGCCATGCGCGGATGGCTCATGTGGGAGGCAGGACGTCTGACCGAAGCCGATCGGGATTTCACCCATGCCCTGTCATTGGACGATGTGTGGCCCTGGTGCTTGGCAGGCCGCGGACTGGTGCACGTATACGAACAGCGGGACGAGGAGGCCGTCGACGACCTTGCGCGGGCCTTTACTATCCAGCTCGGCATCGCCGAAGCGGAACGAGATATCGCCCGGCCACTGGTTGAGCTGTTGCGGGAGCATTTGCCGAACAATCGCGCTCCCATCACCGCCGCCATCAGGCTCGGCGTGCTTCTCACCCACCAGCAGCAAAGGCCGGACCTGGCCAAGCAGATGGCCTCCGTGTTCGCCTTGCGCCCCAGCCCGCGCCTGATAACAGGCAGTCTCCGCCTGTTGCGCCGCGCCGTCGCCGCTATGGACGACCAGCTCACGATTGGAGACAACAAGCGGGCCGCTTGGTCCCGCAAGCTGCTCTCTCCCATCCTGAGGGTCCTGGACCACCTTACCGGCGGGTCGCGCACCACGGCGTAGCGCGTTGTGATTCATACTTGCTCAGCGCCGCATACGGGGCCCGCTCGTAGACAGTGAAGATCAGTGAAGTGCCGGGAACTGTACAAAGAACGGTGTAACTCCTGATCAAGGAAGAACACCTGATGAGCGACGTGACTGCCTCTGTTGAGGCGGTCGAAGAGGTCCGGCCGGTCGAGCTGTCGGCGGACGTGTTGGATGAGCAGTTGATCGGGCAGCTGGTCGACCGGGCCCGCGCGAGGGGACTGCAGTTGACCGGCGAGGGCGGGCTTCTGCAGCAGCTGACCAAGCGGCTGCTGGAGTCGGCCTCGGTGCCGGCAGTGGGAACTCCCGCAACGGGGTGCGTGCCAAGACCGTGCTGACCGACCTCGGCCCGGTCGAGATCGCGGTGCCACGGGACCGAGAGGGCAGCTTCGAGCCGCAGATCGTCAAGAAGCACCAGCGGCGTCTGACCGGCGTGGACGAGATGGTGCTGTCGCTGTCCGCGCGGGGGCTGACGCACGGAGACATCTCCGCCCACCTGGCCGAGGTCTACGGCGCGAGTGTGTCCAAGCAGACCATCTCCACGATTACCGGGCCTTTACCCCGGATCTTGGACACACGAGACACTGGATCCTGAGGATCTGAGAACGGACATCTCGTGGCCAGCGAGCGCGAGGCCCAGCTCGATGCGTTCCGCTGGCTACACCGCTACAACACCCGACGCCGTCACTCCCGCCTCGGACACCGCAGCCCGATCGCCTACGAAGCAGCGTCCCGGACAACATCAACTACGCTGACACCAGCCGCATAACTTGTGTCCAGGATTCGGGGTCAAGGCCCGGCAGTGGCCAGGCGACTTCGTGGGGTGGGCGTGTCACGACCGCCTCCGGATCCCGCTCAGATGGAAAGACCCTGCTCAGGTGATGCTCCAGGCGATGCCGTCGGGCGCGTCGAGGGCGATCTCGACTTCCTGACGGCTCAGCCATCCGCCGCCCGGCACCGAACAATCGGCCCGATACAACACGCCACGGCCCGGCCCCTCGCCGTTCGGCTCAGGGGCGTTCTGCAACGCCGCCCCCGGCCCGCAAAAGTACTAACGGAATACATGCTTAAAATTCAGCAAAACCGTTAAGAACGGAGCATTTGCCGCAGTACGGTGGGAATCTGCCGTCCAACGCAGGCTCCGCGACCGGTTCAGGAGGAAGCCGGCATGGCAGATGAACTTGACGTAGCGTCGCTGACTCCCGGTGCTCGAGCGGATGCTATCCGTGAACTCTCGGGGTTCGTCGTCAACGGCCGCGCAGAGGTGGACCTTCCGTCGGATCCGAATCGCCAGCGGGCTCACGCGACCACCAGCGCGCTCGGGTCTGTGAAAGTCTCGGAGATCGGCTGGAACGTGACCCGCATCCGGCGCACTGATGCCCCGGCGGACGGGGACATGGTGCCGCAGATTCTCGTCTCCATCCGGGAAGCAGGGGTCTCCCAGTTCCACCAGGCGGGCAGGCACGGACTGATAAAGGCCGGGGATCTCATGGTGCTCGACAATGCGAAGCCCTACGAGGTTTTGTTCCACGGCCCAGTACGTGGAGTTCTAGTGAGCGTTCCCACGCACATCCTGGGGCTGCGGCCGTCCCTGCTCGATCAGATCACGGCTGGTCCGATCAGTTCGGAGCGACCGGCCGTGGGCGCCACAGCAGCGTTCTTCACCCGACTGGCTCGTCATCGGGGCGCTGCCGGTAAAGCCGATACCGCCCTGTTCACGGAGCCCAGTGTCGACCTGATCAGGGCTGTGGTCACCATGGTCCTGTACGGGGACGACCTGGCCAGAACACACTGGAACAGCACACTTCTTGAGCGTGTTCAGGAATACGTGCGCCTCCATTTGGCAGACCCCGATCTGACTGCCGAGCGTATCGCAGCCGAGCACGACGTTTCCGTACGCTGGCTCTACCTGACTCTGTCCCGAGCGGGAATCACCCTTGGTGAATGGATCAGGACGCAGCGCCTCGAAGAATGCAGGAGGGAACTGGCGTCGCCACTACATCAGTTCATGACGATCGAGGCCATCGCCCACCGGTGGGGGTTCGCCAGCGCACCCCACTTCAGTCGCGTCTTCAAGACGGCGTACGGCGTGAGCCCCCGCGACTTTCGGTTGGGTCAGAGTGGGCTTTCACCGGAAACAGAACATCCCCGGCAGAGCGCTTTGGACGGACCACCCTGACCGTACCGGGCCCACCTGGAAGGCGAACCGGAGCCGCCCCGCGCCCCGCTCGGAACGTTCGACTGTGAGCGGGGCAGACGACAGGGCCCCCGCCGGTTGCCGATCCGGCGGGGCCCTGTTCTGTGCGTTGCCGCAGGTCAGCCCTTGCGCTTATCCCGCTCGACGTCCTCTGCCGCTTTGTGGGCGATGCCGTCGAGGATGTCGTGCTCGGAGACCACGACCTCCCGGGCGCCCGTGCGCTCCATGATCCGCAGCAGTACCAGGGCCCTGGCGCCGATCACGTCGACCCGGCCCGGGTGCATCACCGGGATCGCCGCACGCCGCAATCTCACCCGGGGCCGCCTTCACCTACCTCACCGCGTGGATGGTCCGCCCCCCTTGCCCGGGGCAGGTCACCAGCCGGCGATGCGGGGCCAGCGCGCTTGGATCACCGGGGCGGGCTCCGTGTCCTTGCTGCTGTCGACGACGTGGTAGCCGTGGTGCTGTCTGGCGCGGTGCTTGTTCTTCGATCCGGGTGGCCTGGCGTGTCCGGGACGGGACGGTTTCGGTGCGGCCGCCGGGCGGGTCGTGGTCGCGCGGATGTTGCGAAACCCCCGCCGTACTCGGGCGGGGGTGAGGCGGCGTGGTGCGGCGGGACGTTCCCAGGGCCGCCGTAGGTCCTCGGCGAGGGGTCGGGCGAGGCGGAGTTGGGTGTGGGCGGCGATGATGAGCCAGGTCCACAGGTCGGCGCTGTCGGCGTGGCGGACCTTGGGGGCGGTCCAGCCGAGGGTTTGTTTCATGAGCCGGAAGGTGTGCTCGAGGTCGAAGCGGCGGAGGAAGGCCTGCCACCAGCGGTCGACGTCCGCCGGCGTGGCGGCGGTGGCCGAGCACCACAGCCAGACCGGTTTCGGGTCGCGGTTGCCTGGTAGGTGCTCGACCTTCAGGCGAATCAATGTGCCGTGGAGGATGGGGAGTTCGTCTTCTGCGTGGTTCAGCCAGGGACCGCGGTGGGTGAGTCTGGGGTGCATGCGGTCCCAGGCTCTTGCCTCGACTTTGCCGTAGCGGGTGGTGTCCGTGACGGTGATGACGTCGGGTTCGTGCCAGGTGTCGGGCTTGGCGAAGGTGAGGACGCCGCCGTGCCGGCGGGGCCGCCCGCCCCTTGGTCCCGAGCGGGCGGGGCCCGGGTCGCGGAGCATCACGCGATCCGAGCGCAGCCGGCCGACCAGCACGACGGGCAGGTCTGCCAGGGCGTGGGAGAGGTAGGTGACGTCGTAGCCGGAGTCCATCACGATCAAGATGTCAGGATCACCTGGCTGCCAGTGCCGGACTTGTGTCAACCGCTGGACGGTGCCGCGTAGTTGGGCGGCGGTGACGGCGGTCGCGTCGTCTATCGGCCCCAGGCGAACGGCGTCCAGCAACGCGACCCACGAGGTCCGGCCCGTCTCCAGGGCGGCGACGAAAGAGTACGGCCACCCCGGCACGAACTGATCCTTCTTGCGGTCACCGCGTCCGTAGACGTGGCAGAACAGCCGGTCGTCGCTGGTGGGGGCATCAGGACGCAGCCAGTTGCTGACGTCCACGGCCAGCACGATCCGCCCGTCGGCCGCCTTCGGCAGCGGCAGGCCGGCCAGCGTACGCCGCAACCGCGCCGGCTCCAGCCAGCCCCGGTCCAACGCGGTATACAAGGCGCCGTGCCCCCGTCGATGCTCGACCGCCAGCGACAGCTCGACCAGGGTCTTCACCGGCCCGTCTGTACACAGCACCGCGTCGGTCAGCTCGAAGAGCGCATCGGCACGGCTGTACAAGCAGTCGTAGAAGTCGACACGAAAGCGGGACAACACGTCCAACGCTGCGCCCGCGGGCGCGTCGGCGAGGAGACTCATGGGGAGCGGCCGTTCTCTCGTGCTTCGTGACTCGACATCTCGAAGGGTGGAGAACGGCCGCCCCCATTGTCCCGGGAGAAGCGCAGATCAGCAGGTCGGGCGACCTGCGAGGTTAAACGTCAAGCTTAGCCAGGACAGGGCCAGCCGCCGGGAATGTCCGTCCGTTGCGGTGATCGCCATCTGCCGTTCATACCTGTCTCACCGCTCCGGTCGACCGTGCTTCCTAGCGTCCGTGAGGGCGCGCACTGCTGACCTGCCGCAGCCCGCTGTCAGGTTCGGAGCGCTGCTGTCCGGTCGATGTGCGACTGCACCCGACGACGCGAAAGGCCCCTGGAATGTCGGAAGAACCCAAGCAAACCAGAATCTCTCGTCGCAACGCGCTGGGCTTGTTCGGCGCGACAGTGTCCGGCGCCGCCGCCGGGCCGCTGGTCCTCGGCGCCGGAACTGCCGAGGCGGTCCCGGCGAAGTCGGAGATCACCGGTCTCACCACCGGATCGCCCACCACCCCAGTCCAGGGCCTGCACCTGACCTTCGGCGCCGACCCACGCAGCCAGATGGTCGTCTCGTGGGTCACCGACGCGGCCGTCAAGAACCCTCGGGTCGTTTACGGCACGCTGAGTGGCGGCTTCGGTTCCACAGTGCACGCGACGACGAAGACCTACGTGGACGGCACCTCTGGGCGGACCGTCTGGGTCCATCACGCGCTGATCAGCAAGCTCAAGGCCGACACCGACTACCTGTACGCGGCCCAGCACGACGGCGCCACCCCCGACGCCGGCACCTTCCACACGGCGCCGTCCGGCCGGGCTCCGTTCACCTTCACCAGCTTCGGCGACCAGGGTGCGCCCAGTGTGACGTGGAAGACCGGAGCGAACCCGGCCGACGCCTCGGGCCGGGACTTCGAGCCCAACGCCACCCCCGCCGCCGCCGACATCGTCACCGGCGTCGAGAAGGTCGGCCCGCTGTTCCACCTCCTCAACGGTGACCTCTGCTACGCCAATACCGGGCCCGACCGCATTCGCGTCTGGCGCGACTTCCTCACCAACAACAGCCGCTCGGCACGATTCCGTCCGTGGATGCCGTGCGCGGGCAACCATGAGATCGAGCTGGCCAACGGCAAGCTCGGCCTCGACGCGTACCAGACCTACTTCGAGCTGCCCTCGACCGAGACCCAGCCCGAGCTCGACAACCTCTGGTACTCCTTCACGGTCGGCGGGGTGAAGGTGATCGCCCTGCAGAACGACGACGTCGCCCTGCAGGAGGGCGGCGACATCTACATCAACGGCTACTCCGGCGGTCGGCAGCTCGCCTGGCTGGAGAAGGAGCTCAAGTCGGGACGGGCTTCGAAGGACATCGACTGGATCGTGGTCTGCATGCACCAGGTGATGATCAGCTCGGCGACCGCCGCGAACGGCCCTGACGTCGCGCTGCGCGCGGCGTACGGCCCGCTGTTCGACAAGTACGGTGTCGACCTGGTGGTCTGTGGCCACGAGCACGACTACGAGCGCTCGTTGGCGGTGCGTGGCGTCGTTCCCGGCAGCGTCACCCTCACACCCAACCCGAGTCAGACCGCACTCGATGTGATCGACAGCGCGCACGGCACGACGCACATGGTCCTCGGCGGTGGCGGCGTGTCCGGCATCACCAACAACAGCTTCACCACCGACGACGCCGATGGTCACGGGCATCACTCGGCGTACGTCCAGATGGAGCGCGTCGGCAAGTACAACTCGGTCAAGGAGAAGGAGACGGCGGTCTGGATCGGCGTCCGTGACGCGGAGCACCCCTACGGCTTCGCCGAGTTCGCCGTCGACCCGGGCCGTCACCCCGGTGACATGACCCGCATCCACGTCACCTACTACAACATCCTCACGCCCACCGGTGAGCTGTCGGTCTTCGAGAAGTTCACGCTCCAACGCCGTCGTAGTGACGGCGGCCACGGCCAGCACTGACCCACCGCGACTAGCAGCAAAGTCGGCAACGCCTGGGGCCAGGACGACGTCCCGCCCCAGGCGTTGCCGGCCAGGACCTGCCCGCTTCTCCGCCTCGATGAACGGGTGCACCGTCACTGGGTCTCCTTGGCGAGGAAGGCCGTGGCCCGCTTGCATCCGGCGGGCTCGGCCGGCCGCCGGGTACACGGCGCAGTCTGACAGCACCGCGACTTGGTGCTGGCGGGTGGTGCTGGCGAGCACTGGTGAGTGTCCACCGGGTTGCGGAGATGATCGCGGCGTGGATGTCGGGACAGGCGGCTCGCTGCGGCCCATGGCCCTTCCGAGGTCGCCGACCCCCGTCATGAGAGCTGCCGGTGTCGCCCTTGACCGTCGTCCTGATGGCGGATCTGCACAAGGGCGACGCGGAGAGCGCGATGAACCGATGAGCAGTCGACGGCGCAGGCGCCCCGCTTGCGGCCCGGCATTCCCGCGTGCTTGGACTGGGTATCGGTGATCACGTGGGGTGGGTCCTGCCATCGGCGGGCTCTCCCTTACCTGACAGCACAGGAGTTCCTGGATCCGCTGGGTCGAGTACGTCCTTGCCGCCGACCGGGCCGGCAGGCCATGGGAAGACAGAGCCACGGACAGCCCGACCGGTTCTGGTGGAAGATCGATCGCGACCGCACTACCCGAGCCTGCTTCCAGGCCGTGATCATCGGCTCGGTCAATGCCCACTGCTCATGTGATCAATCGCTCGAACACGGTCGTCGTTCCATGCCCCGGCATCAGCATGGTGAAGGGTCGGCCCGGACGAGATCACGAGCCAGAGAAGACCGGACTTTCTCGGCATGTAGCACATCTCACACTTGGGCGCTTGACCTCAAGCGCTTCAAGTGTCGGAGGCTTCTTGCATGTCAGTAGCAATCCGAGAGCCAGTGGGTCTGACCATTCAGGAGATGGCACGACGGTCGGGTTTCAGTGAGCCCACGTTGCGCTACTACGAAAAGATCGGCCTGCTGGGAGCGGTCGCGCGGGACGACTCCAGCGGTCATCGCCGGTATGAGCCGGCAACCGTGGCCCGCGTCGAGGCGCTGTCCTGCCTGCGTTCGGCGGGGGTGACGGTCAGCGGGATGCGCCGTTACCTGGACCTGCTCGCCTGTGGAGATTCCGCAGCGGACGATCTGCGGGACCTGTTCGCCGCTCAGGCAGAAAGGCTGGCGGCCGACATCGAGCAGATGCGGCTGCGTTTGGCGTATCTGCGCGGCAAAGCGGATATGTGGGACGCCCGCGCCCGCGGTGACGCCCCCGCCGAGAACCGCGCGGTCGAAGAGGTCACGCGCCTACTGGAACACTTCACCCACTGAAGGACTGAAGCACCATGAGCATGGCAAACACCGTCTCCATCCCCGAGAACGCGACGGTACTGGTCACCGGTGGCAGCGGCTTCGTCGGCAGCCACACGATCGAAAGGCTGCTCCGGGAAGGTCACCGCGTGCGGGCGACGGTCCGGGGGGCCCAGCAGGAGGCCCAGACGCTGGGGGCGCTCCAGCAGGCCGGTGTGGATCCGGCGGGCCGGCTGGAGTTCGCCGTCGCCGAACTCAGTGCCGATGACGGCTGGGCACAGGCCATGGACGGTGTCACCCACGTCCTCCACCACGCCTCGCCCTTCCCGGTCGCTCCGCCCGAGACGGAGGACGAGATCGTCCTGCCTGCCCGTGACGGTGCCCTGCGAGTCATCACCGCGGCCCGCAGCGCCGGTATCCCGCGGGTCGTCATGACATCCTCCTACGCCGCGATCGGGTACACGATGACACCCGACGATCACTACACGGAGGAGAACTGGACCGACCCGGAAACCCCGGGCCTGCCCGCTTACCACAAGTCGAAGATCGTGGCCGAGACGGCGGCGTGGGACTACGTCCGCACCCACGGAGACATCGAGCTCGTGGTGATCAACCCCACCGGCATCTTCGGCCCCCAGCTGTTGGACCGGCCCTCCGGCTCGATCGGCCTGATCAAGGCCATGCTGAATGGACACATGCCTGTGGTGCCGGTGATGCACTTCGGCGTCGTCGACGTGCGCGACGTCGTGGACCTGCACCTGCGCGCGATGCTGCACCCGAGGGCCGCGGGCGAGCGTTTCATCGCAACCAAGGAATCATCCAGCCTCTTCGGCTTGGCGAACATCCTGCGGGAGCACTTCCCCGCCTTCGCCGAAAAACTGCCTGCGAAGGAGCTGACCATTGAGGAGGTGCGCGAGGCGGCGAAGACCGAGCCCGCGCTGCGGGAGGCCGCGGTGCTGGCGGGCCGGATCCCCGTCATCAGCAACGACAAGGCACGATCGATGCTGGGCTGGGAGCCCAGGGAGATCACCGACACCATCACGGCGACCGCAGGTGCGCTGATCGAGCTGGACGCCGTCAGCCTGTCCGATCACGGCAGCCCCCGACCGTGACCGACCCCGAGGAACGCGGCCCCCGTGCCACGGGGGCCGCGGCACGCGGGAACCCGCGACCTCTGTGAGGCGTG
The DNA here is from genome assembly GCF_057707815.1 of Actinacidiphila sp. bgisy160. NCBI lineage: Bacteria > Bacillati > Actinomycetota > Actinomycetes > Kitasatosporales > Streptomycetaceae > Actinacidiphila > Actinacidiphila sp. bgisy160. Next base: position 618 of record NZ_JBYIQW010000095.1, on the reverse strand, counting down.
ACGCCGACGCTTCTGTCGAACTGGTTTTGCCACGGCGCGGCGTGGCGGGCAGTTTGCGGGTGGGCACCTGCGCGCGGGTGCCGATGATCCGCTGGACAAGGCCACGGCCAACGCCTTCGCGGCGATGCTGAAGCCGTCGGTATCCAGCTCGACATGAAGAAGGCCGACGAGGCGGACTTCGCGAAGATCCTCAGCGAGCGAGACTTCGACCTCTTCCTGTCAGGCAACCGTTCGACGGACCCCTTCGGCGCCCGTATCTCTACCAGTTCCACGGCACGGACAGCGACTCCAAGCTGACCGACGCCGGAACGCCTGAGCTCGACAAGGAGATCCACGCCGCGGCCCGGATCTCCGACCCCCTCCAACAGACCGCCCGAGCCAACGCCATTGAGCGCAAGGAACTGGCGCAGTACGCCTTCCTGCCCCTGTTCAGCGGGCCTTCCATCTACGGCGTCAAGAAGGGTCTGGCCAACGTCGGCGCCACCATTTTCGGCACTCCCCTGCCCGAGACCGTGGGCTGGGAGAAGTAGCCGTCCGTTCAGTGGCGGTGCGGGATTTTGCCGCCTTGTGCCGGTGGGCTGCTCGCGGTGGCGGGCAACGGCAGGGTCGGGCTCCCTA
>NZ_JBYIQW010000094.1:0-12411 GCF_057707815.1 Actinacidiphila sp. bgisy160 | reverse complement strand
CCCCCCCCCCCCCCCCCCCCCCCCCCCCCCCACCCCCGCGCTCAGCCGGCCCGGCTCACCCGTCGAGCGCCGTCACCGTGCCCGCGCCGACGGTGCGGCCGCCCTCGCGGATCGCGAAGCCGAGCCCCGGCTCCAGCGGCACCGGCCGGCCCAGCTCGACCGTCATGTCGACGGTCGCCCCCGGCAGGGCCGCCCCCCGCCTCGCCCAGGTCCACGTCGCCGACGACGTCGGCGGTGCGGATGTAGAACTGCGGCCGGTAGCCACTGACGATCCCGGTACGCCGCCCGCCCTCGGCGGCCGGCAGCAGGTACACCCGCGCCCGGAACCGGCGGCTGGGCGTCACGCTGTCCGGCGCGGCCACCACGTGGCCCCGGCGGACGACGTCCCGGGCCACACCGCGCAGCAGCAGTGCCACGTTGTCGCCGGCCTGGGCCTCCTCCATCGGCTTGCCGAAGGTCTCCAGACCGGTCACCACGCTCGCCGTGTCCGCGCCGAGCACCTCCACGCGGTCGCCGACCCGGACCGTGCCCCGCTCGACCGCGCCGGTGACGGCCGTGCCGCGCCCGGTGATGGTCAGCACGTTCTCCACCGGCAGCAGGAAGGGGGCGTGGGTGTAGCGGTGCGGCATCGGCACGTAGGTGTCGACCGCGTCGAGCAACGCGCCGATCGCCGCCGTCCACCGCGGGTAGCCCTCCAGCGCCCGCAGGCCCGACACCCGTACGACAGGCAGCGTGTCGCCCGGGTAGCCCTGGGCGGACAGCAGCTCGCGGACCTCCAGCTCGACCAGGTCGGTGAGCTCGGGGTCGCCCGCGTCGGCCTTGTTGAGCGCCACGACGATGTGCTCGACGCCGACCTGGCGGGCGAGCAGCACGTGCTCGGCGGTCTGCGGCATGACGCCGTCGAGGGCCGAGACGACCAGGATCGCGCCGTCGAGCTGGGCCGCGCCCGTGGTACACGCGCCGGTGCTCGCCGCACGCGCCGGCGTGGACGTCGGCCGGCCGGCCCCGGCGCCGAACGGCGCGCTCAGGGACGGACCCTGGCCGGCGACGCGCTCAAGGACGTCCCGCCGCGGGTGAGGGCACGCGAACCGGCCCGCTTCATGCCCCGCTGACGCGGGCCAGGACATAGGCGCGCCAGGTTTCCGCCTCCTGCGGGTACGCGGCCCGCTCCAGCCTGGCCTCCACCTCGAACCCGGCCTCGGCCAGCGCCCGCGCGACCGTGCCGGCGTCGTGGAAGTGGAAGTCGACGTCGACCTCGTGCCCCCACCACTGGGTCACCCGCCTGGTCTGCGCCCCGGTGTGGAAGGCCACGAGCGCCCGGCCGGACGGACGCAGCACGCGCCGCATCTCCGCGAACGCCGCCCCCAGTTCACCCGGCGTCAGGTGGATCACCGAGTACAGGGCGACCACCGCCCCGAACTCGCGGTCCGCCGCCGGGAGACGCAGCAGGTCGCCCTCGCGGAAGTCCGCCCCGGGGTGCTCGCGGCGGGCGAGCGCGACCATCCCCGGCGACAGGTCGATCCCCACGGCCCGCACCCCGCGTGCCGCGAGCCACGCCGTGACGTGGCCGGGGCCGCAGCCCAGGTCCGCCACGGGCGCGCCGTCCGCGGTCTGCTCGGCGAGGGCGGCCAGCAGGGCCCGGTCCAGCGGCTTGTACGCCAGCTCGTCGCCGATGCGTTCCCGGTACTCCTGCGCCACGGTGTCGTAGCTGCGGCGCACGCGGCCGCGCTCCTCGTCCCCGCTCACAAGTGCTTGCCCGCCTCTCGTACCGACAGCGGCGACAGCCGCTCCCCCGCCTGCGCGAGGAACGCCCGCACGGCGCCGGGATCGGTGCGGGCGTACTCCCGCAGCGCCCATCCGATCGCCTTGCGGACGAAGAAGTCCCGGTGGCCCGCCTGCCGCAGGCAGTAGCGGAACAGCCGGCCGGGATCGGTGTCCGCCTTGTACGTCAACTGGTGCAGCAGCGCGGTGCGGGCGAGCCAGAGGTCCTCGCCGTCGATCCACTCGTCCATCACGTCCACCAGGGCGGGGTCGGCGGCCACGAGGCGCCCGACGACGTGCGCGGCGAGCAGGTCGACGGTGTCCCACCACGGGTCCGTCGTGATCAGGTGCCGGGCCGTGCCGAGGAAGGCCGAGGAGCAGCGCCCCACGTGGCGGCGCAGGTAGTCCACGGCGAAGTAGCGGTACTCCCGTTCGGGGAGCGCCCAGCAACGCAGGCCGACGGCCGCGCAGTCGGCCTCGTCCGGGCGCGGCGTCCCCGCGAGCACGGCGCGGGACAGGGCACGCCGGGCGGGCGTGGCGATGCCGAGGAACGGGAACGCGTCGCGCATGTACGCCGCCGCCGAGGCCGCCCGCACCGGGTCGGCGGCGGCGCCGTACGCCGAGGTCAGGCGCGGCAGCACGAGGTCCGCGAGGGCGCTGTCCGGCAGGACCGGAACGGGAGGGGCCATGGCCCCACGGTACGCGGCGGCACCAGAGCGGCATCCTCCTCCGCTAGGCTCGCGGAATGTCCGAGGTCACCGTCCTGTCCCGCCCGCGCTCGCGACCGGCGTCGTGGGCCCGGCTGGCGCTGCTGGTCGTCCTCCTGGCCGGGGCCGCGGCCTCGGTGCTGGTCTGGGAACCCCAGCGGCTGCTCGCGCACGGCTGGCCCGCACAACTCACGGGCGCCGCGGCCGTCGTGCTCTTCGCCGGGGGCTACGGGCTCTGCGCCCTCGCCTTCGTACCGCGCCCCCTGCTCAACGTCGGCGCCGGAGCGCTCTTCGGCGCCCAGGCCGGACTGCCCGCGGCCCTCGCCGGCACGGTGCTCGGCGCCGGCCTCGCCTTCGTCCTCGGCCGCCTCCTCGGGCGGGACGCCTTGCGCCCGCTGCTCCGCGGCCGCGTGCTGCTCGCCGCGGACCGCCAGCTCAGCGAGCACGGCTTCCGCACGATGCTGGCGATGCGGCTCTTCCCCGGCGTGCCCTTCGCGGCGGCCAACTACAGCGCGGCGGTCTCACGGATGCGGCTGACGCCCTTCCTGCTGGCAACCGCGCTGGGCAGTGTGCCCAACACGGGGGCCTACGTCATCGCCGGCAGCCGTGCCACGACGCCGACGTCCCCGGTCTTCCTCGTGGCGATGGGCTTCATCGCGGTCACCGGCCTCGCCGCCCTCGTCGTCGCCGCTCGCACCCGCCGCGGGCGCTGACCCCGGGCTGGGAGGCTCGGCCTCCCAGCAGGGAGGGAGCCGGTCGTGGCACCGGTGCCGGTTCCCGGCCCATGATCGGGGCGCGGACACCGGCGCGCAGCGGTCCGGCACGCCCGGCCCGGCAGGCCCGGCAGGCCGGCCTCGTCTGACGGGCGCTCAGTCCGTCCGGCGCAGGCCGGAGACGAGGAGCCCGGCCAGGCGGCGCGCGTCGTAGCGGGGGTCGCTGTCCGCGCCGACGCACAGGTTCCCTACGCCGCGCATGAGCGCGTACGCCTCCAGGTCGGAGCGGATCTCGCCGGAAGCGGCGGCGGCGTCGAGCAGTTCGGCGCACACGGGCAGCAGGCGGTCGAGGAAGTAGGTGTGCAGGCCCTCGAAGCCGGTGTTGTCGGACTGCAGCACGCCGGCCAGTCCGTGCTTGGTCACCAGGAAGTCGACGAACAGGTCGATCCACCGTGCCAGCGCGGCGTGCGGGGTCGCGCTGCTCGCCAGCAGGGCCGGGCCGGCCTCGGCGCAGGCGTCGACCTGGTGCCGGTAGACGGCGATGATCAGATCCGACCGGGACGGGAAGTGGCGGTAGATCGTGCCCGTCCCGACGCCCGCCCTGGCTGCGATGTCGCGCACCGGCGCCTCCACGCCCGACGCGACGAACGCCGCGGCCGCCGCCTCGAGCAGCGTCTTCTCGTTGCGCCGGGCGTCCGCCCGCTTGGCCCGCTCCACCACCGCGCCATTCCTTCCACGACCGGCCTTGTCAAACGGAACCACGTTCCGTATCGTTAACGGAACAAGGTTCCGCTTGCTCATGATGCCAGGGCGCGCGCCCCGGGACCAAGTCGTGCGCGCTCGCGCCGCACGAAACCACCCCACCCCACCCGCAAGGGAGAACACGGTCATGCAGTACCGCACCCTGGGCCGCACCGGTGTACAGGTCAGTTCCCTCGCGCTCGGCGCGATGAACTTCGGCAGCATCGGACGCACCACCCAGGACGAGGCCACCGCCCTCGTCGACGCCGCCCTCGAGGCCGGGATCAATGTCATCGACACCGCCGACATGTACGGCGCCGGCGAGTCGGAGGAGATGGTCGGCAAGGCCATCGCCGGCCGCCGCGACGACATCGTGCTGGCGACGAAGGCGACCATGCCGATGGGCGACGAGCGCAACCACCGCGGCAGTTCGCGCCGCTGGTTGGTCACGGCCCTGGAGGACAGCCTGCGCCGTCTCGGCGTCGATCACGTCGACCTCTACCAGGTCCACCGATGGGATCCGACGACCAGCGACGAGGAGACCCTGTCGGCCCTGACCGACCTGCAACGCGCGGGCAAGATACGCTACTTCGGCTCCTCGACCTTCCCCGCATACCGCATCGTGCAGGCCCAGTGGGCCGCCCGCGAGCACCACCTGGGCCGGTACGTCACCGAACAGCCCAGCTACTCGATCCTGCAGCGCGGCATCGAGGCCCATGTGCTGCCCGTGACCGAGGAGTACGGCCTCGGCGTGCTGGCGTGGAGCCCGCTCGCCTCGGGCTGGCTGTCCGGGGCGATCCGCGAGGGCCGGGAGATCACCACCAGCCGCTCCGCGCTCCTGCCGGAACGCTTCGACACCTCGATCCCCGCCAACCGGGCCAGGCTCGACGCCGTCGAACGGCTTGCCGCGCTCGCCGCCGAGGCCGACCTGACCATGATCCAGCTCGCCCTGGGCTTCGTGACGGCCCACCCCGCCGTGACCGCCGCGATCGTCGGCCCCCGCACACCCGACCACCTGCGGGCACACCTCGTCGCCGCCGACACGGTGCTCTCCGCCGACGTGCTCGACGCGATCGACACGATCGTCGCCCCGGGCGTCGACCTCGCCCCGCACGAGAAGTTCGACACCCCGCCCGCGCTGCTCGAACCGTCCCTGCGCCGCCGCGACCGCGCCTGACGTCCACGGGCCCGGACCGGTGCACGGTCCGGGCCGCCGTCGTCTAACCCTGGTTGACGCCCGGCCAGTCGGTGTAGCGGATGCGGGAGATCTCCAGGACCTCGCCGATCGTGCCCCATTCGTCCTTGCCGAGGCGGGCCAGCGGACGAAGCCTGCGCACGTCGGGGTGGCCCTCGACCATCGCGGCCTCCGAGACGGCGGCCTGGACGACGCGGCCGAAGACCACGGTCGAGTCGCCGAGGGTGACCGTGCTGTGCAGTTCGCACTCCAGGGCGACGGGCGAGGCGGCGACGCGGGGCGGCTTGACCGCTCGGCTGGGCTCGCGGGCGATACCGACCGCGTCGAACTCGCTGACCCCGGGCGGGAAGTCGGTGCCGGTGGCGTTGATCTGCTCGAAGAGATGCTCGGGCGCGAGGTTGACCACGAACTGCCGGGTCTCCTCGATGTTGCGCAGCGAGTCCTTCCGCCCCACCGAGGTGAACTGCACGACCGGCGGGCTGACGCACGCGACGGTGAAGAAGGAGTGCGGGGCGAGGTTGGCCACAGACCGTTGCGAGATCGTTGACACCCACGCGATGGGTCGCGGCACCACGACCGACGTCAGCAGCTTGTAGAAGGGGGTGCGGCCCATGGCCTCGGGATCGAATTCGACACGCATGGTCGCCAGTATCCCCCTCGGCTGGTGCGGATCAGCACCGACCTCTCCGCCCTGGCCGAACGCGAGGTTCCGACGAAAGTGCACGATGACAGACGCCATCTTCCCGCACGGCCCCGAATTGTGAACGAGTACCGGCGCTGCCCTGCCAGCACATGGTACGTGTGCTGGGCAGCCCCTTCCTGCCTGTGTTTTCGCAGGTCAACGGGCGGTTCGCTGGTTCTGCGCGGCCAAGGGCCGGGCTTGGTAGCGGGGCGACGCCGTAGCAGGTGGCCACCGCCGGTGACCGGGACGGGAGACGTCTGCTGGACACATCGTGCTCCTCGTCGATACGCCGTACGGGACGCCGCCGCTCCGCACCCGCGCGCCGGTGGCTGACCCGGCGGGGCCCCGGGGGTTCGCACGAGCCGCCCCGATAAAATGGACGAGTCGGGACCATCCGCTGCGCAGCAGGACACGGAGCTGTCCACCCCACTCGACGCCGGGGTGGCCGACCGATCCGGAGGGGCACCATCATGGCCGGACAGATCACCTGTCGCAGAGTCTACGAGGAGACCGCGCCGAAAGACGGCAAGCGCGTGCTGGTGGACCGGGTGTGGCCCCGGGGCATGCGCAAGGAGGACGCACATCTGGACGAGTGGCTTCGCGATGTCGCCCCCTCCAGTGAGCTGCGTAAGTGGTACGGCCACGAGCCCAGCCGCTTCAGCGAATTCCGACGCCGCTATCTGGCGGAGTTGCGGGACGCCGGGCACCGCGAGGCGGCCGAGCATCTGCGTGACCTTGCGGCGCACGACAGACTCATGCTGCTGACCGCCACCAAGGACGTGGACCACAGCCAGGCAGCCGTTCTCGCCGAGTGGCTGGCCAAAAGCCGGTAGCCGGTAGCCGGTAGTGAGGCGCCGGCGGGGTGGCGGTCACCGGTCCACGCTCGCGCATCCCAGGCCGTGATCGGGGAGGGGCCGGCCCCCTCCTCCGGCACCGTGCCAGGCATCGTGCGCCGTCCGTAGAGGTGAAGAGGGATGGCCATGCGAACGAACATCGTCCGACACGAGAGCATGATGGTCAGCTACGACGTGGTCAACGGCTGGACCGTTGTCGAGGCCGACGGTGGGATGGACGCACATACCGCGCCCATGGTCCGGGAAGGCGTGATCAAGCTCATCGATGAGGGACACCGCCACTTCGTCCTGGACCTGGGCTTCGTCACCTTCATGGACTCGATGGGGCTGGGTGTGATCGTGGCGATCACCAAACGCATCCGTGAACGCGAAGGCTCGCTGCGCCTCGCATCCGTCTCCGGCCGGATACTGAGGATCCTCGACCTGAGCGGGATGCGCGAGAGCTACGAGATCTACCCCTCGGCAGAGGAAGCGACGGGGTCGGCTCCCTCGCCCGGCAGCCTCGCACACTGGCCTCATCCCTCCGGCTGAGCACCGCTTCGCGGACTTTTCGGCGACTCTCCGTCGGGCAGCGACCTGTCGCCTTCACCGTCACGCGTCCGGCTCCCTCTTCCGGCCGGCTGGATTCAGGGCACCAGGCGCACCGCGGTGACTTTGTACTCCGGGCACGAGCTGACGGTGTCGGCGTGGCCGGAGGTGAGCGCGTTCACGCCGCTGGCGGGAAAGTGGAAGGCGCAGAAGACCTGGCCGGGTGACGTCTGCGCGGTGATGCGGAGGGTGAGGCGGGCCTGGCCGTGTCGGCTTTCCACGGTGACGGGCTGGGCGTCGCGCAGGTGGTGTCGGGCGGCATCGTCGGGGTGGATGTCGAGGTGGTCGACGGGGTCCAGGCGAAGGTTGTCGGTGCGGCGCGTCATGCTGCCGGAGTTGTAGTGCACCAGGCGGCGGCCGGTGACCAGGATCAGCGGGTAGGTGTCGTCGGGCTGTTCGCCGGGCGGCAGGTAGGGGGCGGCGGCCAGGTGGGCGCGGCCGTCACGGGTGGCGAAGCGGTCGGTGTAGAGCTTGGCCTGGCCAGGCCGGTCCGGGTACGGGCAGGGCCAGCACAACGCGCCCTGGTGATCCAGGCGCTGGTGCGAGAGTCCGGCGAAGTGCGGGCTGATGCGGGCGCATTCGTCGAGAGCCGCGGCCGGGGTGGGACAGCCCAGGTCGGCCCCCAGCGCGGCGGCGACGGCGTGGACGATGTCGAAGTCGGACCTGGCCTGACCGGGTGAGTCCACGGCGGGCCGGACCCGCTGGAAGCGGCGGTCGAAGTTGACGAACGTGCCGTCCTTCTCCAGCCACGAAGCGGCGGGCAGGACCACATCCGCGCGGCTCGCGGTGGCCGACAGGAAGAGGTCCTGGCTGACGACGAGCGGGCAGGCGTCCAGAGCCGCAGCCACCTGGCTGGAGTCGGGGTCGGTGGAGCAGACGTCCTCGCCGATCACCCACAGGGCACGCAGCCGTCCCTCGCGGGCGGCGGCGAACATCCGCGGGATGCGCATGCCGGAGCGCTCGGGGACGGGGGCGCCCCACACGCGCTCGGCGCGGGCGCGGGCGGCCGGGTCGGTGACCTTGTGGTAGCCGGGCAGGGTGTCGGGGAGGGCTCCCATGTCGGAGGCGCCCTGGACGTTGTTCTGGCCGCGCAGCGGGTACAGGCCCAGGCCGCGGTCGGTGCCGACGGCGCCGCGCAGGATGGCCAGGTTGGCCAGGGCGCGCACGCCGTCGGTGCCGTGCAGGTGCTCGGTGACGCCGAGCCCGTAGACGATCGCGGGACATCGTGCGCGCCCGTACAGCCGGGCGGCCTGCACGATGCCGGCCGCGGGCACACCGGTGACGGCCGCGGCCGCCTCGGGCGGATACTCCTCGAGCAGGGCGGTCAGTTCGGGCAGTCCTGCGGCTCGCTCGCGGAGGAACTCGTCATCTATCAGGCCCTCGTCGAGCAGGACGTGGGCGATGCCGTGGCACAGGGCGACGTTGGTACCCGGGCGTGGCCGCAGGTGGACGTCCGCGTATCCGGCCAGTCCGACTGCGCGCGGGTCGGCGACGATCAGCGTGGCTCCGCGCAGGGCGCGTTCGAGGAGCCGGGAGCCGACGACCGGGTGGGCCTCGACGGGGTTGGCGCCGACCACGAGGAGGCAGTCGGCCCGGTCGATGTCGTCGAAGGAGTCGGTGCCGCCCGGCAGGCCGAAGGAGGCGGTGAGTCCGGCGGCGGACGGAGCGTGGCACAGCCGTGAGCAGTTGTCGATGTTGTTCGTGCCGATCACCGTGCGCAGGAACTTCTGGACGAGGTAGTTCTCCTCGTTGGTGGCGCGCGCGGAGGAGATGGCCGCGACGGCGTCGGGCCCGCCGGCGGCGACCGCGGCCCGCAGCCCGCGCGCGACACGATCGAGCGCCTCGCCCCAACTGGCGGGTTCCAGGCTTCCGTTGCGGCGCAGCAGGGGCTGGGTGAGGCGCTCGGGCGAGCGTTGGAAGCCGTGGGCGAAGCGGCCCTTGACGCAGGCGTGCCCGCGGTTGACCGGCCCCTCACGGTCCGGCAGTACGGCCGTGACCTGGCCGTCGTCGGTGACCACGTCCAGTGAGCAGCCCACGCCGCAGTAGCCGCAGGTGGTGTGCGTGGTGGTGCTCGTGGCGGGCAGCCGGCGCGAGGCGGCGCTGCCGGGCGGCAGCCCCGGCTGGAAGATCGCGCCGGTGGGGCAGGTGTCCACGCATCCGCCGCAGGCCACGCAGTCGGAGTCCGCCCACGCCCCGCCGGTGCCGGGCGCGACGACCGTGTCAGCGCCCCGGCCGGTCAGGGTGAGTGCGAAGGTGCCCTGCACCTCGGCGCAGATGCGCACGCAGCGTCCGCAGGCGATGCACAGGTCGGGGTCGAGGTGGACGTACGGGTGGGAGTCGTCCGTCCCGCGTCCGCGCGTGCCCTGAGCCGTGGACGCGCCGACGCCCAGCTTCTCGCAGACGGCGGCCAGTTCGCTGTGCGTCGCCTCGACCGCGCCCCGCGGCAGAGCGGAGACCAGCAGTTCCACCGCATCACGCCGCAACGCCTCCAGCTCTTCACCGGCCGTCGTGACGGGTGTGTGTTCGCCGATCGGGGTGACGCAGGCCGCCACGATGTTTCCGCCGACCTGTACCAGGCAGGTCCGGCAGGAGCCGACCGCGGACAACCGGTCGTCATGGCACAGCGTGGGCAACCACACGCCGGCCGCACGGACCGCGTCCAGTACCGAGGCCCCCACACCCGCCTCGACATCGCGCCCGTCGATCGAGACCCGCATCACGCCTCCCAGCTCGCCAGCCGGTCGCCGCAGGCGCGGGCCAGGCTGCGCACCGCAGGGGGGATGCGGCGGCCGAACGCGCACAGGCTCGCTTCTTCCATCACCCGCATCCACCGCCGGTAGCCCGGATCGGGAGGGCCGCCCGTCGCCACCAGCCGCAGGCCGCGCCGCGACCCCACCCGGCACGGCGAGCACGCCCCGCAGCTCTCCGCGTCAGCGAACTCCCAAAGGTGCCGCAACACATCTGCCGGTTCCACGCTGTCGTCGAAGGCGACCAGACCGGCGTGGCCGAGTGCCGCCCCGCGCGTCGTCAGATCGTGCTCGGTCAGGGGCACGTCCAGCCCGTCAGCGGGCAGGAACCCGCCCAGCGGGCCGCCGACCTGCAGCACCGCCAGCCGCGCACGGTCGCGCAGGCCGCCGCCGAGCTCATGGACGATCCATTCCAGGCTGGTGCCGAACTCCACCTCGTAGCAGCCGGGCCGGGCGAACCGCTCCGCCAAACACACCAGTTTCGTTCCCGTCTGCCCCGGCACGCCGCGCCGGGCGTAGGCAGCACCGCCGTGCGTCACGATCCAGGGCAGGGCGGCCAGTGTCTCGACGTTGTTGACCACGGTCGGCGCACCCCACAGCCCCGCTTCGGTCGGATACGGAGGACGCGCCCGGGAGCAGCCCCGCCCACCCTCCAGTCCCGCGATCAGCGCCGTCTCCTCGCCGGCCACATAGGACCCGGCTCCGGCGGCCACCCGTATGTCCAGCGTCACCTCGCTGCCGTGCACCCGCGCCCCCAGATGCCCTTCCGCGTAGGCGCGCTCCACCGCCGCCCGCATCCGCGCAAGCGCCCTGGGGTACTCCGACCGCACCAGCACCACCCCCTCGCGGGCTCCACAGGCGAGACAGGCCAGCGCCAGTCCCTCCAGCACCCGGCCCGGGTCCTGTTCCATCAGCAGCCGGTCGGCGAACGACCCCGGATCTCCCTCGTCCCCGTTGGCGATGACCACCACCCCCGGGCGGCCCCGGGCCGCCGCCCATTTCGCCGCCACCAGGTAGCCCGCCCCGCCACGCCCGCGCAGCCGGGAGGCTTCCACTTCCGCATGGACCTCGTCGGCCGTGCGCGCCGCCACGGTCTGCGGCCACGCCTGCCAGCTGGGCGCACCCGCCAGCACCCCGCCGAGCAGTACCGGCTCCGAGGTGGCATCACCGACCGGGATCCCGGGATCCTGGCGCTCTTGGCGTCCCGCGATCTGGTCGGCGAGCCCGGTACCGGTGCAAGGCCGGTCTCCGTCCAGCGCCGCAGGGCCGGTGTAGCAGTAGCCCAGGCAGCGCACGGCCTGCAACGACACAGCCCCGTCCGCGCTCACGTCGTCGGCGGGGACACCCAGCTCGCCTTCCACCTCGCTCAGGTGCCGCCCGCTACGGGCCGCGAAGCACGCCGTCGCCGTACACACCCGCACGTGACGACGGCCGTGCGGCGCGGCCAGATCGGCGAAGTAGCCGGCGGGCCCCAAGCCGGAGGCGTGGGGCAGGCCAAGACGCTCCGCGACCCCTGGTGCCCACGCCTGCGGCGGCCCCGCGGTGCTCGCGCGTCGCTCGGCCAGCGCGTCCGGCAGCGCCTCCCCAGTCCGGCCGCGCCACCCGGCCAAGGCACGGAAGGCATCGAAGCGGTCAGCCGTGCTCACGGCCCCATCGTCGCCGTCCTCGCCTCGCTCCGCATCCGGGACCGGCCCGCACCAAGCGAGGAACGCCGCGCTCGTTCCCCGGCAGCGCCGGAAGATGGCTTGCTCCCCTCGCGGATCCCCGGCACCGCTGATCACAGAAGCCCGCGGTGGGAGGAGTCCTGGAGCCGGTCGCGGGCTGTCCGCATGCGGGGCGCGGCGACCAGCAGCAGCATGGAAATAACCCGAATGCACCGTTTCGCGGAGGTGAACCGCGATGACTTTGCCCGTACACCACCGGCCCGGCCATCTCGTGGAGCGACCGTTCCCCACCCTCGGCTGGGGCGAGCCGGTCGCCGCCGAGTTCGATGACCTCTTCGAGCGGATGAACCGGTTCTTGGAGCAGGCCGCCGGTGTCACGCCGTCGGCTCGGGCCTGGTCGCCCATGGCCGACCTGCATGAAACGAACGACGCCTATGTGGTCGAGGCGGAACTGCCCGGGATCAAGCGCGAGGACATCGACGTCGAGGCCGGCGGCCGGGAGTTGTGCGTCTCCGGCGAGTACAAGGAGTGCGAGCGTGAAGGCGTTCTGCGCCGGCGTACCCGGCGCACCGGGCGGTTCGAGTACCGGGCACTGCTGCCGGCAGACGTCAAGGCGCAGGAGATCACCGCGACGCTGGCCGACGGAATCCTGACCGTCACCGTCCCCAAGGCCCAGGCGGCGAAGCCGCACCACATCGAGATCACCCAAGCCTGACGCAGTGTGGGGGGGGGGGGGGGGGGGGGGGGGGGGGGGGGGGG
>NZ_JBYIQW010000093.1:0-12743 GCF_057707815.1 Actinacidiphila sp. bgisy160 | reverse complement strand
GGGAGAAGGGGGGGGGGGGGGGGGGTCTTCCCCCCCCCCCCCCCCCCCACCCGGGTGCGTCGTAGGTCGTGGCCGGTCAGCCGCGGCGGCCGGCCAGCTTCCAGGCGGCGGGCAGCGCACCCATGGCGAGGGCGGCCTTCAGCGCGTCGCCGATGAGATACGGGGTCAGGCCCAGCGCCACGGCCTGGCCCAGCGTCAGGTGGGCGGCCAGCGCGAGGTAAGGGACACCCACGGCGTAGGTGACGGCGCTTCCGGCCGCCATGACGCCGGCCATCCGCCACACGCCGCGGTCCGCACCCCGCCGGGCCAGGGCGCCCACGAGCGCCGAGGCCAGCGCCATGCCGAGGATGTAGCCGAAGCTCGGCGCCGCCGCACCGGACGACCCCTCAGCGAACCACGGCACCCCGGCGACACCGGCGACCGCGTACAGCGCGAGCGCCAGGAAGCCGCGGCGCGCGCCCAGGGCGGTGCCCACCAGCAGCGCGGCGAAGGTCTGCCCCGTCACGGGCACCGGCGACCCGGGGACGGGGACCGACAACTGCGCGGCCAGGCCGGTCAGTACGGCGCCACCGGTCACCAAGGCCACGTCGCGCAGCCGCGACGCGGGGATGAGGTCGGCGAGGACCGGGTGGGTCCGTACGGCGGTAGCGGCGGGAACTGCGCTGGCCATCGGGTGACTCCGCGGGGTGAGGGTCGGTTCGGGACACCGTGACGTTAACCCGCGCCGCCCTCCCCGATCATCGTCCGCCGATCACAAAGGGCTGATCACGGCATTGGTCGCCTTCCTACAAGGATGCGGCGCCGGACGTGAGCTTCGTCACCTGGGCCTTAGTGGGGTTTCTCCAATGCTTCTCCCACCATCGCCGCAGCGGCGCCGCGGCCGGGCGTGACGCCGCTCCGGCGCCCGTACGGCGGCCTCCTATGCTGCCCGCATGAGCGCTCCGTCCTCCCCCTCCCGCGTCGGCGTCGTCGGCGAGGTCCTCGTCGACCTGCTGTGGCGCTCCGGGGAGCGGCAGGTCACGCCGGTGCCCGGCGGCAGCCCGGCCAACGTCGCGGTGGGCCTGCAGCGGCTCGGACGGCCCACCACCCTGGTCACCACGTGGGGCGACGACCCGCCCGGCGAACTGGTGCGGGAGCACCTGGAGTCCACCGGGGTGGAGGTCGTGCGCGCCGCCAGCCCGGCCGGGCGCACCACGCTGGCCATGGCCTACCTGGACCGGGACGGCTCCGCCTCCTACGACTTCCTGGCGGCGTGGGACCCGGAGCACCTGCCGGTGCCCGCGGACACCGCGGTGCTGCACACCGGTTCACTCGCCGCGGTGGTCGAACCGGGCGCGACGCGGGTGCTGGAGCTCTGCCGCGACCTGCACGCCGTACCGGGGCGCACCGTCGTCGCCGACCTCAACGTGCGGCCGGCCGTCCAGCCCGACCGGCTCGCCTACCGCCGGGCGTGCCTGCGGCTGGCCGGGGTCACGGACGTGGTCAAGGCCAGCGACGCCGACCTCGCCTGGCTCTTCCCGCGGCTCGCCCCCGACGAGGCGGCCCGGGCACTGCTCGCCGAGGGGCCGGGGCTGGCGGTGGTCACGCTGGGCGCGGACGGCGCGTTCGCGGTGACCGACGCCGCCCTCGTACGGGTGGCCGCGCCCGAGGTCGACGTCGTGGACACCATCGGCGCGGGCGACGCCTTCCAGGCGGCGCTGCTCGACGCGATCGCCGGCGACGGCGTCCCGGCCTCGCCGGAGGGACTCGCCGCCGTACTGGAGCGCTGCGTCACGGCGGCCGCGCTCAACTGCACGCGGGTGGGCGCCGATCCGCCGTCGCGCGCGGAGCTGGACGCGGCGCTCGCCGCACGGCACGCATAGCGCCGCGCCGGGAAAATACGGGGCCGCCGGACAGGGGCACTGGTTACCCTCGCGGGATGGACGAGGCACGGCTGACTGGGCAGGTACTGGTCTTCGACGCGGACGACACGTTGTGGGAGAACAACGTGGTCTTCGAGCGGGTCATAGAGGACTTCCTGGACTGGGTGGACCATCCCGTCCTGGACCGCGCGCAGATCAGGGCGCTGCTGAACGAGATCGAGGCGGCGAACGCGGTCGTCCACGGCTACGGCAGCAAGGTCTTCCTGCGCAGCCTCGGCGAGTGCCTGGAGCGGCTGCGGGAGCGGCCGGTGACGGAGGCGGAACGCCTGCGCGTGGACGAGCTGGCGGTGGCCTTCGTGGAGCACAAGGTGGAGCTGATGCCCGGCGTGGCGAACACGCTGGACGAGCTGGGCACCCGCCACGAGTTGCTGCTGCTCACCAAGGGCGACGAGGAGGAGCAGGCGCGCAAGGTGGCGGCCTCGGGGCTGGCCGGCCACTTCCGCGGGGTGCACATCGTGCCGGAGAAGGCCGCGGGCACCTACCGCGCGCTGCTGGGGGAGTACGGCTTCGCGCCGGGCAGGAGCTGGATGATCGGGAACTCCCCGAAGTCCGACATCCTGCCCGCGCGCGAGGCCGGGATGAGCGCGGTGTTCATCCCCAACGAGAACACCTGGGTGCTGGAGCAGTCCGAGCTCGACCCGGCCGACGAGCGCGTGCTGCGGCTGGCGGCCTTCCCCGAACTGCTCCGGCACTTCTGACCCGGGCCGGCCGGCTCAGTCGAAGACCGGGCCCTGGTCGCGGGTCCGCTTGATCTCGTAGAAGCCGGGGGTCGACGCGACGAGCAGGGTGCCGTCCCACAGGCGGGCCGCGGCCTCGCCCTTGGGCGCCGGGGTGACGACCGGACCGAAGAAGGCGATCTGCTCACCGTCGGCGCCGGGCACCGCGATGACGGGGGTACCGACGTCCTGGCCGACCTTGGAGATGCCCTCCTGGTGCGAGGCGCGCAGCTCCGTGTCGTAGGCGTCGCTGCGGGCGAAGTCGGCGAGGTCGGCCGGCAGGCCCGCCTCCTCCAGGGCGGCGACGATGACGTCGTGGTCCTTGTGGCCCAGGCCCTGGTTGTGGATACGGGTGCCGAGCGCGGTGTACAGCGGGCCGAGCACCTCGCTGCCGTACTTCTGCTCGGCCGCGATGCAGACGCGGACCGGGCCCCAGGCCGTGGTCAGGAACTCCCGGTACTGCTCGGGCAGCTCCTCACGGTTCTCGTTGAGCACCGCGAGGCTCATCACGTGCCACCGCACCTCGACGGGGCGCATCTTCTCCACCTCCAGCATCCAGCGGGAGGTCATCCACGCCCAGGGGCAAGCAGGGTCGAACCAGAAGTCCACCGGGGTGGGGGTGGTCGTGGTCTCGGTCACAGGAATCTCCTCGGGGCATGACTGATCCGTGCTCGGGTCTCAGAGGGGAACACCAGGGATCGCCGAGCCCATTCCCGCGTGCCGGGGCGTGATGCCGCGTGCGAAGATGCGTGGCGTCCACAAGGCGAGACGAATGGAGACCCCGTGCCCGGCGAGAACCTCACGCGCGACGAGGCCCGAGAGCGGGCACGGCTGCTGGCCGTGGACGGTTACGAGGTCGCCCTCGACCTCCGGTCGGCGCTGCGCCCGGAGGAGCGGACGTTCAGGTCCGTGACCACCGTCCGGTTCCGCTGCACGGAGCCCGGCGCGTCCAGCTTCGCGGACCTGCTGGCACCCTCCGTCACGTCGGTGACGCTCAACGGCCGGGAACTGGACCCGACGGTGGTCTTCGACGGAGCGCGGATCACGCTGGACGACCTGGCGGCGGACAACGTCCTCGTCGTGGACGCGCAGTGCGCCTACAGCCGCACGGGCGAGGGCATGCACCGCTTCACCGACCCCGAGGACGGTGAGGTCTACCTCTACACCCAGTACGAGCCGGCCGACGCCCGCCGGGTCTTCGCCGACTTCGAGCAGCCCGACCTGAAGGCGCCGTTCACCTTCTCCGTCACCGCGCCCGAGTCCTGGGTGGTGCTGGGCAACGAGCGCGTGACCGGGGTCTCCGACGACGGCGAGACCCGGCACTTCGCGCCGACCCGCCCGATCTCCACGTACATCACGGCGGTCGTGGCCGGTCCGTACCACATGGTCCACGACACCTACCGGCGCGCGCTGCCGGACGGCTCCGAGCTGGAGATCCCGCTGGGCGCGCTGTGCCGCAAGGGCCTGGCCCGGTACTTCGACGCCGACGAGATCTTCACCGTCACCAAGCAGGGTCTGGACTTCTTCCACGACCACTTCGGCTACCCGTACCCCTTCGGGAAGTACGACCAGGCCTTTGTGCCCGAGTACAACATCGGCGCGATGGAGAACCCGGGGCTGGTCACCTTCCGCGAGGAGTACGTCTTCCGCGGAAAGGTCACCCAGGCGTCCTACGAGGGCCGGGCGAACGTCATCCTGCACGAGATGGCGCACATGTGGTTCGGCGACCTGGTCACCATGCGGTGGTGGGACGACCTGTGGCTGAAGGAGTCCTTCGCGGACTTCATGGGCGCGTTCTCGCTGGTGGAGGCCACCCGCTACAAGGAGGGCTGGATCACCTTCGCCAACCGCCGCAAGGCCTGGGCCTACCGCGCCGACCAGCTGCCCTCCACCCACCCGGTCACGGCCGACATCCGCGACCTGGAGGACGCCAAGCTCAACTTCGACGGCATCACCTACGCCAAGGGCGCCAGCGTGCTCAAGCAGCTGGTCGCCTACGTGGGACGGGACGCCTTCCTGGAGGGGGCGCGCCGCTACTTCCAGCGCCACGCCTACGGCAACACCGAGCTGGGCGACCTGCTGTCGGTGCTTGCGGAGACCTCGGGGCGCGACATGGCCGGCTGGTCGCGGTCCTGGCTGCAGACCGCGGGCGTCAACTCGCTGACTCCGCACCTCTCGTACGACGCCGACGGGCGGATCGCCGAACTGGCCGTGCTGCAGGAGGCCGCGCCCTCGCACCCCGAGCTGCGCCCGCACCGGGTCGCGGTGGGGCTCTACCGGCGCACCGCGGAGGGCACCGTGGAACGCTACGCGCGCGCCGAGACCGACGTCGCGGGCCCGCGCACGGTGGTGGCCGAGCTGGCCGGGGCGGAGCGGCCCGACCTGGTGCTGGTCAACGACGACGACCTGACCTACTGCAAGATCCGCTTCGACGAGGACTCCCTGGCCACGGTCCGGGAGGACCTGGGCTCGCTCAGTGACCCCATGGCCCGCGCCCTGGCCTGGTCCGCGGTGTGGAACATGACCCGCGACGGGCTGATGCCCGCCCGCGACTACCTCGGCCTGGTGCTGCGCTTCGCCGGTGCCGAGACCGACATCGGCGTCCTGCAGGGGCTGCACATGCAGGCCCGTACGGCCCTGAACGACTACGCGGCGCCCGCCTGGCGCGAGCAGGGCGCGCGCGAGCTGGCGGACGGTGCGCTGCGCGAGCTGCGCGCGGCGGCCCCCGGCAGCGGCCACCAGCTGGCCTGGGCCCGCTTCCACGCGGCCGTCGCCGCCGGGGACGCCGGGACGGACGTGCTGCGCGGGCTGCTCGACGGCACCGAGAAGATCGACGGGCTCGACGTGGACCAGGAGCTGCGCTGGGTGCTGCTGGAGGCGCTGGCCGCCGGCGGAGCGGCCGACGAGGCCGACGTCGCGGCGGAGCTCGCCCGCGACGACACCGCCTCCGGCAAGCGGCACCAGGTGCGCTGCCTGGCGGCGCGGCCCTCCGCGGCCGTCAAGGAGCAGTGCTGGGCATCGGTCGTGGAGTCCGACACGCTGTCCAACGCGCTCGTCGAGGCCACCATCGCGGGCTTCGACCAGGCGGGTCAGCGCGAGCTGCTCGCCCCGTACGCGGACCGCTACTTCGACGTGATCGAGCGGATCTGGAAGGAGCGCTCGATCGAGATCGGCATGGCCGTCGTCCGCGGGCTCTTCCCGCACCACCAGGACCGGCCCGCCACGCTCGACGCGGCCGACGCCTGGCTGGCCGGCCATGCCGACGCGCCGCCGGCGTTGCGGCGGCTGGTCGCCGAGTGCCGTGACGACCTCGCGCGGGCGCTGCGGGCGCAGGAGCGGGACGCGGCGGCGGGGGCGGCCTGACGTCCCTCCCGGAAGGGAACAGGTGACCGGTCACCCCAATGGCGTAGAGGGGGTACCGCCCGGCCCCGGTGGTGCGGCAGCATCGCCGGGGTTGGGGGGCAGGTGAGAGCAGGTCGGTCACCTGGATAGGTGAAAAATCGCATTCGGCAACCGAACGTCTGAACTTTAGTGCGGTGATGTCCGCATTTGTCGACGGAACCGTAACAGCCGTTAGACCCCCTGAGGTAAGCGGGAATCCACCCGCCATGAACCACAACATCCCCCTCAGCCCCCGCCCCCTCGACCACCTCTCCCGCACCCGACCGACCGTGCTGTCGGCCCGCCAGCTGCGGGAGCACGGTGTGACCCCCGAGACGCTTGCCTCCCGCTGCCGCCCCGGCGGGCCCTGGCAGGAGGTGCTGCCGCGGGTGTACGTCCTGCACCGAGGCCGGCCCACCGGCGACGAGCGGGTCCGGGCGGCACTGCTCTACGCGGGCCGCGAGGCGATGGTCACGGGCCTGGCGGCACTGGCCCTGCACCGCTTCTCCTCGGTACCGCCGCTGGTCGGCCTGGACCGGATCGACCTGCTGGTGACCCGGCAGCGCCGGCTGCGCGCCATCGGCGACGTGGGGCTGGTGCGCACCCCCGCCCTGCCCCGGCCGCAGGAGGTGCAGGGCGTGCCGTGCGCGCCGCTGCCCCGGGCGCTGGCGGACGCGGTGGAAGAACTGGACGACGCCCGGGCGGTGCGCCAGGTACTGACCGAGGCGGTGCGCGGCGGCCACTGCGAGGCGACGGCCCTGGTCGCGGAGCTGAGCCGGACCCGTCTGCTGTCCCGGCCGCACGTGGTGGAGGCGGTGGACGCGCTGGTGGCCGAGGGCCGCGCGATCGCCGAGAACCGGCTGTACACGATGGTGCGCTGCTTCGGGCTGCCCGATCCGCTGTGGAACGTGGACCTGCGGCT
The DNA here is from genome assembly GCF_057707815.1 of Actinacidiphila sp. bgisy160. Taxonomy (NCBI): domain Bacteria; kingdom Bacillati; phylum Actinomycetota; class Actinomycetes; order Kitasatosporales; family Streptomycetaceae; genus Actinacidiphila; species Actinacidiphila sp. bgisy160. Next base: position 5,802 of record NZ_JBYIQW010000093.1, on the reverse strand, counting down.
GCCGGGCGGCCCGCACCTGGGGGGCGTGGACGCGTACTGGCCGGAGCACGCGGTCGCGGTCGAGCTCGACTCGCGCGTGCCCCGGCAGGAGGACGACGCCCTGTGGGCCGAGTACGCCCGCAAGCGCGAGCACCTGGAGCGCCTCGGCATCTCGGTCGTGCACATCACCCCCCGCAAGCTCCGGGAGTCCCTGGAGCAGCAGGCCACCGTCGTCCGCACGGCCCTGATGGCCGCGGCCGACCGCAACCCCGCGTCGTGGGTGGTGGTGCTGCCGCGGTGAGCGCAGCGGTCAGCGCTTCTTCAGCAGCAGTTCCACGTTGCGGTCGCCCGGCTCGCCGGAGAGCGTACGGGCCCCTGGCGCGTTGAACGCGAGAGCTCGCGGTGGAGCGCGGCGAGCCCGGTCTGCGACAGGTCGGTGAAGTCGGTGCGGTAGGGGGCCGCGGACTCCACGAGGGCGTGCGGAGCAGCGAGAGCGTGCCGTCGCGGTCGTCGGTCAGCCCGACGATCCTGGCCGGCTGCGGGGTGGCCGACGTGGGAGACGGTGGAGACCTCCCAGAAGGTGCCCTGCGGGACGATCTTCTTCTTGTGGCCGTGCCCGTTGATCCGGGCGGCCACGTTGCGGTGCCGGCCGAGCAGCGCGAGCACCTCGTCACCGCCGTGCGGCGCTCGCAGGGGCGGGCGGGGTCGCGGACCAGGTCGGTCAACGACCAGCTGGGGTGGGGGCTGAAGACCAGCACGGTTGCGTCGGCGTGCGCGATGAGCGTCCGGTCCAGCCAGTTCAGCCGGCCCGTGCCGAGTGAGCCGCGGTAGTCGCCGCCGCGGTCGATGGTGTCGAGGCTGACGCCGAGCACGCCGTCGGAGATCCGCAACGTGCACTGGATCCGGCCGGAGTCGAGTCGGCCGTCGTGCAGCCGTGGCCCACGGGACCGGCGCCGGCGTGTGCGGGTCAAGGTGGGCGGCGATGTACTCGCGCGGGGTGACCGGTGCCCGGCGCTCGTCGGGGGTGACGGCGCGGGCGCTGCTCTTGCGGTGGTTGCACGCCTGGCGGAAACGGGTGCCCTGGGGATCGGGCCCCTTGCGCAGGAACGCGTTGACGGCCTCGGCCGGGGGCAGCCGGAACAACTTGGCGGAGCCGAGCGCCAGGTCGTGGAAGCAGGACGAGGCGGCGTACGGGCCCCCGTACAGCTGGTCGTGGTTGCCGGTGGTGGAGTACCACGGGACGTGCGGGCCGGGGCTGTTGAGCTCGCGGACCGCGGCGGCGAGGAACCCGGGCAGGCGGGGGAAGCCCACCGCCTTGTCCGTGTCGCGCAGGCGGAGTCCGGCTGCCGGAAGCCCTCAGCCCGGAGTCCTGGACGCCCTCGTAGTGGTCCGGGTCGCCGGAGTCGGGGGTGAGGCGGCCACCGCTCATCACCGCGTGGAACCAGTCCGGTTCGACCCGCGAGTCGTCGCCGGTGTTGTCGCCGGTGGTCATGACGGAACCGATGGGCGTGCCGGTGGCGGGCCCGTGCCGCAGCGCGTCGACCCGCTCGACCAGACAGACGACGCCGGCGTTGGTGAGCGCCTCCTGGCGACGCCGGCCGGCGGAGGGGAAGCGCGGGAACTCGTGACGCCGCGGGTTCTGCACGTCCGTGAGGTGCGGGGCGGTGAACTGCACGAAGCAGGACAGGGTCGTACGACGCTCGGCGCGGCCGCTCCGGGCGGCGGCCGGCTCGGTGCGGGCGTCCCGCTTCCAGCCGGGGCCGTCGCCCAGCCGGCGGTAGCCCTTCCCTGCCGCGCGGGGCCGAGACGGAGTGCAGGGTGGTGCCCGCGGTGCAGGGCCGCACCGCTGCGGGCGCGGCCGGTGTCGCGGGGACGGACGGCGGGCGGGACTCGGGTCCCGTGGCCGGTTCGGCGAGCGGGGCGCGGCCTTCGCGTCTCCCGAACCGGGAACGCGCGCGAAACCGAGCCCGGTGCCGAAGGCGCCCACACCCGAGGCGATCAGGACGTCACGGCGGCTGAGGGCGGCAGCGGGCACGGGACCAGGCAGGGCGGGTTTCCCCCGGTGGGCGGGGCTGCGGCGGCACCGCGGTGCCGCTCCTCACCGGATCGTTGGCACCCGGGGTGGCCTGCGGTGCAACGGGAACGGAACGTCCGGCACCCGTCCTTGGACATGGATCGGCAGTCCTCCCGCAGGTCACCGGCGTCCGGCTCAGCAAGTGACCGGACGCTCCTGCGGTGTTCGTCAACTGCCCCCGCGCTGTGCCGCGTCGGGAGCCGGAGAATCCCGCGGGCGCACGCAATGGGCCGGTTGGGCATGCTTCGTGCCCCGGCACAAGTCCCGGCGTCTTGACGTATTCGCGTCATGTCGGTCTTACGCCATCTACGGCACTCCCCAACAACCCCACAGATGCCGCAATGTGTCGGTCAACTGGCGCCCAAATCTTGAACAGGATGCCCATGTCTCTCGATCACATACGCGGGAAGAGACGCGTGGTCCGTGTCGCGCTCGCGGCGGGCCTGGTGGCCGCGCTGACGACGACCGGAATCTCCGCCTCCACCGCTTTCGCCGACACGACCGGCGACCCCGCGGACGCGGCGGTGAAGACCGCGGCCGACAAGCTCGGAGCGGCCGACGCCGAACTGCTCGCCGAGGCCAAGGCCGGCGGCGACAAGAACGTCACCCTCATGATCGCCACCAAGAAGGGCTCCACCGAGCAGGTCTCGGACGAGCTCGACGCGCTCAAGGGCGCGTCGGTGGACAAGACCTACGACGACCTCGGCTACGTCCGCGCCACCGTCCCGACGGGCACGGCGGACGCGGCGATCGCGGCGGCGCAGAAACTCTCGTCCGTGCAGGCGATCGACCTCAAGCAGGAGATCGTCCTCGACGACCCGTCCCCGTCGGCCGACGGCGGCAAGGGCTCCTCCAAGGGCCACGGCCACGGCGGCGGCTCCGCCACCTACCCGGGTCCCGATGCGAAGACGCCGGCGAAGAACCCCTACCAGCCGGCGTTCGAGACCGGCGCGGTGGACTTCGTCAAGGACAACCCGAAGGCCGACGGCCGCGGCGTCACCATCGGCATCCTCGACTCGGGCGTCGACCTCGGCCACCCGGCGCTGCAGAAGACCACGACCGGCGAGCGCAAGATCGTCGACTGGGTCACCGCGACCGACCCGATCCTGGACGGCGACGCCACCTGGCGCCGGATGACCAACGGCCCGACCGTGACCGTGGGCACCCGCACCTGGACCGCCCCCGACGCCTCGCAGCAGGTCAGCGTGTTCCGCGAGTCGGCCACCGCCGGCGGCGACATGGCCGGCGACCTCAACCGGGACGGCGACACCAGCGACCTCTGGGGCCTGCTCTACGACCCGGCCAAGGGCACCGTCCGGCTGGACCTGAACGACAACGGCGACTTCACCGACGACGCCGAGATGAAGCCGTACAAGGACGGCTTCCAGATCGGCTACTTCGGCACCGACGACCCCGCCACGGCCATTTCCGAGCGGATTCCCTTCGTGGTGGAGATCCGCAAGGACGTCCCGACGGACCCGTACGGCGGCACCTGGGTCGGCAAGAAGGCCGACTTCGTCAACATCGGCGTCATCGAGTCCGAGCACGGCACCCACGTCGCGGGCATCACCTCCGCCAACGGCCTGTTCGGCGGCAGGATGAACGGTGCCGCCCCGGGCGCGAAGATCGTCTCCTCGCGCGCCTGCACCTGGTCCGGCGGCTGCACCAACGTGGCGCTGACCGAGGGCATGATCGACCTGGTGGTCAACCGCGGTGTGGACATCGTCAACATGTCCATCGGCGGTCTCCCGGCGCTGAACGACGGCAACAACGCCCGTGCGCAGCTGTACACCCGTCTCATCGACGAGTACGGCGTGCAGCTGGTCATCTCGGCCGGCAACAGCGGCCCCGGCGCCAACACCATCGGCGACCCCGGCCTGGCCGACAAGGTCCTGAGCGTCGGCGCGACCATCTCCAAGGAGACCTGGGCGGCCAACTACGGCTCGCAGGTGACCAAGGCGTACGACATGATGCCCTTCTCCTCGCGCGGTCCGCGTGAGGACGGCGGCTTCGCGCCGGTCATCTCCGCGCCGGGTGCGTCCATCAACACCATCCCGACCTGGGAGCCCGGTGGCCCGGTCGCCGAGGCCGGCTACGGCCTGCCGCCCGGCTACGCCATGCTGCAGGGCACCTCGATGGCCTCCCCGCAGGCGGCCGGCGCCTCCGCACTGCTGCTGTCCGCGGCCAAGCAGGCCCGCATCCCGCTGGCCCCGGCGACCCTGCGCACCGCGCTGACCAGCACGGCGCACAAGATCAAGGACGTCCCGGCGTACGCCCAGGGCTCCGGCCTGATCGACATCGTGGACGCCTGGCGCCTGATCAAGGCCGGTGCCACCGCCCACACCTACACGGTCAAGGCGCCGGTCGCCACGGCCCTGTCGCAGTTCCTGGCGACCCCGGGGCACGGCACCGGCATCTACGACCGCGAAGGCGGCCTGAAGGCCGGTCAGACCAAGACGTACGACGTCACCATCACCCGCACCACCGGTCCGAACCGGTCCATCCGGCACGACCTGGAGTGGGTGAACAACGACGGCACCTTCCGCTTCGCCGACTACGACAACGTGTGGCTGCCGCTGAACAAGCCGGTGACCGTGCGCGTCAAGGCCAAGCCCGGCTCGACCGGCCTGCACAGCGCGATCCTGACGGTCGACGACCCGGCGACGCGCGGCACCGACCAGCAGATCCTCAACACCGTGGTCGTCGCCGCCCCGCAGGCCAAGCCGTCGTTCGCGGTCAAGGCCGCGGGCTCGGTGCAGCGCAACGGCACCAAGTCCTACTTCGTGACCGTGCCCGAGGGCGCCAAGACGCTCGAGATCAAGATGGGCGGCCTGGCCACCGGCAGCCAGACCCGCTTCATCGCGATCACCCCGTGGGGCGTCCCGGCGGACACCACCACGACGACGTTCTGCTACCCGAACTACACCACCACCAACGGCTGCCGTCCCGACCTGCGTTCCTACGCCAACCCGATCCCGGGCGTGTGGGAGATCGAGGTCGAGGCGCGCCGTACCTCGCCGGTGCTGAACAACCCGTACGACCTGACCGCGACCGCGCTCGGTGTCTCCTTCGACCCCGAGGTCCAGACCGTCGAGGAGGCCACGGTCGGCACCGCCGCCCCGGTCTCGTGGAAGGTCACCAACGGCTACGCCCCGGTGCAGGGCAAGCTGAAGGGCGGCGCGCTCGGTTCCGCCGCGGCGTCGCGCAAGTCGATCGCCGACGGTGACAGCGTCACCAGCACGGTCGTCGTCCCCGCCGGCGCGTCCCGCCTGGATGTCGCCATCGGCGGCACCTCCGACACCTCCGCCGACCTCGACCTGACCGTGTTCCTCGACGGCACGCAGGTCGCGCAGTCCGCGGACGGCGACTCGGAGGAGGCCGTGAGCATCGCCAACCCGGCGGCCGGCACGTACACCATCCAGGTGGACGGCTACTCGGTCCCGGCCGGCACCACCGAGTACGACTACCGCGACGTCTTCTACTCGACGACGCTGGGCTCGGTCTCCGTGGACGAGGCGGCGACCGTTCCGCTGGCCAACGGCGCCTCCGCGAACGTCGCGGCGAACGTCCTGGTCGCGGCCCCGGCTCCCGAGGGACGTCAGTTCTTCGGCGAGGTTCAGCTGCTCAACGCCGACGGCACCGTCGCCGGCACCGGCAGCGTGCTGATCGACAAGGTCAACGCGGGCTGACCCGCGGCCACCCGGCCTGATCACCGCCTGAGGGGGCGGGGGGGGGGGGGGGGGGGGGGG
>NZ_JBYIQW010000092.1:0-13221 GCF_057707815.1 Actinacidiphila sp. bgisy160 | reverse complement strand
GCCCCGAACCGGGCCCCGCCCGGGGACCCGTACCGCGACCGGGCCGGACGCGGCAGGGGTCCCCGGGCGGTGGTGTGCCGCCGCATGACCGGCGGCGGCAAGACGGGTGCACGACGGGCACCGCGTGCGGGACCATGGACGGCAGGACCGTCCCGGCGAGTACCGCCGCACCGCCGCACCGCCCAGGAGTCGCGAACCATGGCAGAGAGCGTGCCCGTGCGCTGTCCGGCCTGCCGCCGGGAGCACGCCTACACCGCGCCCGTCTTCCCCTGCGCCTGCGGCACGCCGCTGGCCCTGCCGATCCTGCGCGGCGGCATCCCGCTGCAGATCCGCCACCGGTCCTGGGACGACTCCTGGGTGGCCATGCGCTGCCCCGACTGCGGCCGCGACGAGCAGTGGCCGCAGCCCGAACTCGGCTGCGACTGCGGGGCGGTGGTCCGGCTGCCGGTGGACACCCGGGCCCTGTGGATGCCCGAACGGCGCCCCGTCCCCCCGGAGCGGCAGGCCGGCCCGGGGCCCTCGGCGCCGGCGCAGCGGCCGCCGTTCCGGCCGGTGACCATCCGTACCGCGCGGGACGCGGTCACCGCCGCCGCCCAGTACCTGAAGTGGCTCGGCTTCGCGGGCGTACGCACGCCGGGGGACCACTCGGCCAACGGCATCGACCTGCGCGGCGACGGAGTCGTGGCCCAGGTCGACCCGACGACGCGGCCGACGCCGCTGCGGGACGTCGAGACCCTCTGGCTCAACTGCCTCAACGAGGACTCCACCGGCGCCTTCTTCTCCCTGGCGGGCTACGCCCACGACGCCCGGCAACGCGCGGACCGGCTGGGGGTGCCGCTGTTCGTCATGGACCTCACCGGCACGCCGCAGCCGGTCAACGACGCCGCCGACGTCCTGATCAGGACCGGCCCGCACGCCACGCCCTGAGCCGGGTCCGCCGGGCGCGGCGGGGGGCTCAGCCCAATCCTTCACCCACCGTGGTCACTCGGGTCGCGCGAGCGCCGCTCCCGGGGGAGTATCGAGAGGTTCCCCTCCGTACGGCACCCCAGGACTACGTCAAGGACGCAGCGATGTCTACGGCCCTACTGAAGCGCAAGCTCGACAAATCCTTCCGCCGTCTGGACACGGACGGCAACGGATATGCCGAGCGCGCCGACTTCCAGGACGTCGGCGCGCGGCTGATCCACGGATTCGGCATGTCCCCCACCTCGCCGAAGGGCAAGGCGGTGGCGGTGCGGCTGGACGCCGTCTGGGCGGAACTGGCGGCCTACGCCGACCGGGACCGCGACGGGCGGCTGTCCTCCGCGGAGTACCACCACGGGATGACCAAGGCCTTCATCGAGGGGCCCGCCTTCGACCCGGTCTTCCACCCCGCGGCCGAGGCCGTCGCCCTTCTGTGCGACACCGACGGCGACGGCCACGTCGTGCGCGGGGAGTTCGAGGTCCTGCAACGGGCCTTCAACACGCCCGCCGCCGAAATCGCCGCCGCCTTCAACCGCATCGACACCGACGGCGACGGCTGTGTGAGCACGGCCGAACTGGTCGCGGCCATCCGCGCCTACTACATCGGCACCGACCCCGAGGCCCCCGGCAACTGGCTGTTCGGACCGCTGTGAGTGACGGTCGTGCATGGAGTCCGGCCGCCGCGCCCGGAGGTCAGGGCGGGGCGGCCGGTGGCGGCGGTCGAGCCCGGGCTCAGGAGCTCGTCAGCGGGATGATCTCGGTGGGAGCGTGGCCGGGTTCGGTGGCCAACTCCTCGAACTCCACGACGTCGCCGATGTCGTTGGTGACGCTCATGGCGATGTCGGTGACCCGCTCCAGGATCACCTCGACGACGACCGGCACCCGGTACTCGGCGGCGAGCTTCTTCGCCTGCTCGAAGGCGGCACCGAGCCCGGCCGGCTCGGTGACCCGGATCGCCTTGCAGCCCAGTCCCTCGGCGACCTTGACGTGGTCGACGCCGTAGACGCCGAGCTCGGGCGAGTTGACGTTCTCGAACTCCAGGTTGACCTCGAAGTCGATGTCGAACGCCCGCTGGGCCTGCCGGATCAGGCCCAGGTAGGCGTTGTTCACCAGGACGTGGACGTAGGGGATCCGGTGCTGCGCGCCGACCGCGAGCTCCTCGATCATGAACTGGAAGTCGTAGTCGCCCGAAAGGGCCACCACCGGCGCCCCCGGGTCGGCCTTCGCCACGCCCAGGGCGGCCGGCACGGTCCAGCCGAGAGGGCCGGCCTGGCCGCAGTTGATCCAGTGGCGCGGCCGGTAGACGTGCAGCATCTGCGCGCCCGCGATCTGGGAGAGGCCGATCGTGGTGACGTAGCGGGTGTCGGGGCCGAAGGCGCGGTTCATCTCCTCGTACACGCGCTGCGGCTTGATCGGGATGTCGTCGAAGTGCGTACGGCGGTGCAGGGTCGCCTTGCGCTCCCGGGCGGAGGCGGCCCAGCCGGAGCGGTCCGGCAGTTCGCCGGCGGCCTTCAGCTCCCGGGCCACCTCGACGAACAGGTCGAGCGCGGCGCCGGCGTCGGAGGTGATGCCGTAGTCGGGGGCGAAGATCTTGCCGATCTGGGTGGGTTCGATGTCGACGTGGACGAAGGTGCGGCCCTTGGTGTAGACGTCGATCCGGCCGGTGTGGCGGTTGGCCCAGCGGTTGCCGATGCCGAGGACGAAGTCCGACTCCAGGAAGGTCGCGTTGCCGTAGCGGTGCGAGGTCTGCAGACCGACCATGCCCGCGTTGAGGTCGTGGTCGTCCGGGATGGCGCCCCAGCCCATCAGGGTCGGCACCACCGGGGTGCCGGTCAGTTCGGCGAACTCCACCAGCGGACCGGCCGCGTCGGCGTTGATCACCCCGCCGCCCGCGACGATCAGCGGCCGCTCGGCGGCGGCCATCATGGCGAGCGCCTTCTCGATCTGGCGGCGGGTGGCGGCGGGTCTCCAGACCGGCAGCGGCTCGTACGTCTCGGGGTCGAACTCGATCTCGGTGAGCTGGACGTCGACCGGCAGGTCGATCAGGACCGGGCCGGGGCGGCCGGAGCGCATCAGGTGGAACGCCTTCTGGAAGACGCCGGGGACCTGGGCCGCCTCCAGGACGGTGGTGGCCGCCTTCGTCACGGGCGCGGCGATGGCCGCGATGTCCACGGCCTGGAAGTCCTCCTTGTGGATCACCGCGGTGGGCGCCTGCCCGGTGATGCAGAGGATCGGGATCGAGTCGCCGGTCGCCGAGTAGAGGCCGGTGATCATGTCGGTGCCCGCGGGTCCCGACGTGCCGATGCAGACACCGATGTTGCCGGGGGCGGTACGCGTGTAGCCCTCGGCCATGTGGGAGGCGCCCTCCACGTGCCGGGCGAGCGTGTGCTGGATGCCGCCGGAGGCCTTGAGGGCCGCGTAGAAGGGGTTGATCGCGGCGCCGGGCACGCCGAACGCGGTGTCCACGCCCTCGCGCTTGAGGATCTCCACTGCCGCTCGGGCGGCGGTCATTCGAGGCATTCGGTCACTCCTGCGTCGTCCTGCGGTCCAGGTTGTCGCGCCCGGTGCATTCCACATTGCGAAATTATTCTTTTGTCATGCGGAACTACTGTGAACATAGGCCGCCCCGGCACGCGGGTCAAGAAGGGGACGCGAAAGCCGTCCGGCAATGGGGTCGATCGATGTCGGTACCAACCAGTAGGGTTCCGCTCGCCCTTCACACCGGATTCACACGGACCCCAGGTGATCTCCTTGACCACGCCGACGCCGTCGCCCGCGCAGCCCCAGCCGCCCGCCCAGCGCCAACTCGGGCCGCAGGCACAGTCACTGGCACAACCACGGACAGCGCCCCCGGCCGCCCGGCCGAGACCGCTGCCGCCCTTCGGCCAGGAGGTGCCCGGCTACGGACGCTCCTGCCTGTTCTGCGGCTCGGTGCCGGCGGTCGAGGCGACCGTCCGCGGTCACCAGGGCATGGTGGTGATGATGCGCTTCCTGAAGGTCAGGGCACCGTTCTGCCGGCGCTGCGGCATCGCCAAGCACCGCGAGATGGTCTCCGACAGCCTGATCGCGGGCTGGTGGAGTCCCACTTCGCTGCTGTTGAACCCGCTCACCCTGCTGGTGAACCTGTTCCAGCGGTGGAAGATCAGCCGCCTGCCCGAGCCGGTCCCCGGCGCCCCCGGCACGCCCGCCGACCCCGGCCGGCCGGTCCTGCTCCGACCCACCGCCCTGGGCCTGCTGATACCGGTCATCCTCATCGGCGGCGGCTGGCTGGCGCTCCACAACGACCCCGAGTACGCCGAGGTCGGCGACTGCGTCCACAGCAGCGGGAACACCCTCTTCCCGGACGTGTCCGTCGTCGACTGCGGTTCGGCGAAGGCCCAGTACGAGGTCGTCGGCCGCTTCGACGACACCACCGACACCGGCCGGTGCGCCACCTACCCGCGCACGGTGGCCGCGTTCCGGGCGGAACGCGGCTCGACCAAGTACGTCCTGTGCCTGGCGCGGAACGACAACGCCTGACCGCCGCCCGCGCGAACCGCAGGGCCGGCTGTCAGCCGCGGCTCCACTTCTGGTTGTCCTGACCGCTGCAGCTCCACAACCGCAGCCTGGTGCCGTTGACCCCCGGCGAGTCCTCCGCCTCGACGCACTTGTCGGCCTGGACGTTGACCAGGTCGTGAGCGGCGTTGAGGCGGAACTGCTGGGCCCCGGTGCCGTTGCAGTCGACCAGCTGGACGGCCGCGCCGTCGTCCCGCGAACCGTTCGCGACGTCCATGCACTGGCCCCGGGAACGGATGCTGCCGTCCGGCCCGATCTGCCAGGACTGCGCGGCGCTGCCCGTGCAGTCCCACAGCTGCAGCGGTTCGCCCCACGGGGGGCTGCCGTCGATGCAGCGGCCCGAGTCGTGGCTCCGGATCGCCGTGCCGGGCGCAGCGGCGGAATGCGAAGGGCCGGCGGCGGGCGCTTGCGCCGAAGCGCCGCTCGTGGCGCCGGAGGTGGCCTTGCCCCCGCTCGCGCTCGCGGTCCCGGCCGGTTTTTCCGGGGAACCGGATTCCGGCGAGCGCCGCGCAGTGCCCCCCGGGGACGGCGACCCACTGCCGGAGGGGCGCGCCGTGGCCAGGCCGGTCCCGGGCGCCTCGTCGGCCGGGCTCGCGTCGGCGAGGGTCACGGCCGCCGGGCCGCGGTCCTCCTCGCCCGAACCCCGCACGAGGAACGGCACGCAGACGAGCATGCCGACCGCGAGACCCACGCCCACGAGCAGGAGGGGCCGGGACCACCCGCGCCCCTTCGCGGCGGGCGCCCGCGGCGCCGGCGCCGCAGCCGTCGCCGGTGACGGTGACGGCTCCTCATCGGAACCGGACGTCGAGCGGGACGCGAAGACCAGCCCGGCCGCGAAGCCGTCCGCATAGGCGGATTCCGGCTCGGTGGCCTCCTCGGGCCGCTCGGGAAGGGCGGCGGCCTGCCTGGCCCGCAACGTCGGGGCGTCGCCGCCCGCCCAGTCCGTGGGCGTCCGGCTGGTGGCGGCGGCAGCGTCGGCGATCGCGGACGTCCTCCGGGTCCGCCGGGGCAGCACCGTACCGGCGGGGGACGGCCCCACCGGGGCCTCGTCGGGCGCCGGCGCCGGCTCGTCGGGAGAAGCCGTCATGAATCCTTCCAAACCCAAGATGTAGCGAAAGCCGCCCCGCCGCGTGGACCGGGGCGCGGGCACACGCCCCCGGGGCATCCGTGTTGCGCCGCCGCCCCGGAACAGGGCTTTCGCGGCAGCGCAGCACGCACCCTAGCAACCGCTCCCCGCCGGGACGACGCGCGCGTCGACAACCCGGCAACCCCCGGCTGAACGGCGGGTGTCGTGGAGGTGACGGTCTCCCTCAGGGCGTGCGGCGGTGGGGCTCCCAGGTGCGGCGGAGGTCGTTCCACAAGTAGCGGGTGCCGGCGCCCTCGGCGCCGCCCGTCGTGGCCCAGACACCCTGCGGGTGGTCGCCGAGGGTCTCGGTCCAGGCGATCTCCAGGCCCGCCACCTCCGGGTGGCGCAGGTCGAGCCGCTGGAACTGGGCGACCGCCTCGACCGGCAGCAACGGGTGCACCTGCACCCGGGTGCGGGAGCCCTCGTCCTCCAGCCGCAGCACCCCGCCGCCCTCGCGCCGGACCGAACCGAGCTTCTGCACCGCCGCGATGAAGGCGGCAGCCGTCCGTTCCTCCTCGGTGGTGCCGCGCCGCCGCCACAAGCCCCGGCCGCCCATGCGTGCCGCGGTGATCTCGCCGAGCTTGGTCCCCACCGCCTGCATGAACGAGCTGAGCAGGACCACCCCGCCCGCCCCGACCACGGCGGACACCAGCTCCGGGATCGCGGACTGGTCACCGCCCACCGGCCGCCCGTCCTCCCAGTGCGCCATCCCCGTCGCCCCCATCTCCCGTACGTGTCCGATGTGTTGCCAGGGTAACGGCGGCTAGGGTGGCGCGCGTGATCATCTGGCTGAACGGCACCTTCGGCGCGGGCAAGACCACGACGTGCTCGCACCTGATGCGACTCGTTCCCGGAGCGCACGTCTTCGACACCGAGCACGTCGGGTTCATGCTGCGGCACGCGCTCCAGGAGGCCTTGCCCGTGCGGGACTTCCAGGAGTGGCCGCCGTGGCGGGCGCTCACCGTGGCGTCGCTCGCGCAGGTGCACGGCCACCTCGGCGGGACGCTGATCGTGCCCCAGACCGTGCTGGTGGAGGAGTACTGGCGGGAGATCGAGGAGGGGCTGGAGCGGGCCGGCCTGCCCGTGCGGCACTTCCTGCTGCACACCGACCGGGCCACCCTCACCCGCAGGATCGAGCAGGACACGGTGGAGACCGGCGCCCGGCAGTGGCGACTGGACCACCTGGAGGAGTACGCGAAGGCCCTGCCCTGGCTCCGGGCGGCCGCGACGGTTCTCGACACGACCGCCGCGCCGCCGCAGGAGGTGGCGCGGCGGGTCGCGGACCTCACGCGGGCCTGAAGGACTCCCGCAGTTCGACCTTGCGGACCTTGCCGCTGACGGTCATCGGGAAGGCATCCATCAGCCGCAGGTGGCGAGGGACCTTGTAGTGGGCGAGCCGGCCGCGGCAGAACTCGCCGAGCTCCTCCACGGTCAGCGATGCCGCCGGGTCCTTGAGGACGACGCAGGCCAGGATCTCCTCGCCGTACCGCTCATCGGGGACGCCGACCACCTGGACGTCCGCGATCTTCGGGTGGGCGTAGAGGAACTCCTCGATCTCGCGCGGGTAGACGTTCTCTCCGCCGCGGATGATCATGTCCTTGATGCGGCCGACGATCTGCAGGTAGCCGTCCTCCCGCATCACGGCCAGGTCACCGGTGTGCATCCAGCGGCCGGCGTCGATCGCCTCGGCGGTCCTCTCCGGCTCGTCCCAGTAGCCCAGCATCACCGAGTAGCCGCGGGTGCACAGTTCACCGGCCGTGCCGCGCGGCACCGTGACGCCGTCCGGGCCGACGACCTTGACCTCGACGTGCGGCAGCACCCGCCCGACGGTGCCAGTGCGGCGCTCCAGATCGTCGTCCCGGCGGGTCTGCGTGGAGACCGGGGAGGTCTCGGTCATGCCGTAGCAGATGGACACCTCGGCCATGTTCATCTCGGCGACCACCCGCTTCATCACCTCGACCGGGCAGGGCGAACCGGCCATGATGCCGGTACGCAGCGAGGAGAGGTCGTACGTCGCGAAGTCCGGCAGGTTGAGCTCGGCGATGAACATCGTCGGCACCCCGTAGAGCGAGGTGCAGCGCTCCTGCTCGACCGCTCGCAGCGTCGCCGCCGGGTCGAAGCCGGGTGCCGGGATGACGATGCAGGCGCCGTGCGAGGTGGCGCCCAGATTTCCCATGACCATGCCGAAGCAGTGATAGAACGGCACCGGCAGGCAGACCCGGTCCTGCTCGCTGTAGCCCACCAGCTCGCCCACGAAGTAGCCGTTGTTGAGGATGTTGTGGTGGGAGAGGGTCGCGCCCTTGGGGAAGCCGGTGGTGCCGGAGGTGTACTGGATGTTGACCGGGTCGTCGCAGGACAGCTCCGCCGCGCGCTCGGCGAGCTGCCCGTGGGGGACGTTGGACCCCGCCTCGATGAGGGCGTCCCATGTGGGGTCGCCGATGTACACGACCTCGGTGAGCGAGCGGCACTCGTCGCGCACCTGCTCCACCATGGCCCGGTAGTCGCTGGACTTGAAGGCGGTGGAGGCGACCAGCACCTCGATGCCGGCCTGGCCCAGCACGAACGCCAGCTCGTGGACACGGTAGGCCGGGTTGATGTTGACCATGATCGCGCCGATCCGGGCGGTGGCGTACTGGACGAGCACCCACTCGGGGCAGTTGACGGCCCAGATGCCCACCCGGTCACCCTTGCCCACGCCCTTGGCGAGCAGGCCGCGGGCCACGTCGTCGACGGCGGCGCCGAGCTGCGCGTAGGTCCAGCGGCGGCCGCTGGGCACGTCGACCAGCGCGTCGCGGTCCGGCCAGGCGGCGACGGCCCGGTCCAGGTTGCGGCCGATGGTGTCGCCGAGCAGCGCGGTGGTACCGGTGCCGCTCGCGTAGGACGGCTCGACGGGACTCGCGGGGGTGCTCACCTGTGGTCCTCCTCGCGGTACTCGGTGCCGACGGCACCCTCGGCGGTGCGCTGCCGCAGCTCGATGCGGCGGATCTTGCCGGACACGGTCTTGGGCAGCTCGGCGAACTCGATGCGCCGCACCCGCTTGTACGGGGCGAGCACGGCCCGCGAGTGCGCGAAGAGCGTTGCGGCGGTCTGCGGGCCCGGCTCCCAGCCCTCGGCGAGGACGACGTACGCCTTGGGCACGGCCAGCCGCAGCGGGTCGACCAGCCCCCGGATCTCCAGAGGGGGCAAAGTGATGCCGTTCTCCACGACCGGGGTTCCCGGCACGTCCACCAGCGCCTCCATCAACTCTCCCCAAAAGCCCGTGCGGAGCCACCGTCGCCACACGCTCGACAGGTTGCCCGGCGGAGACGGCAGGGAACTCCATGCACACCCTGCGCGGGCCTTGTGAAGCACTGCATCAAGTGTGACCCGGGGGTCCCGGCTGCGTCGACCTTTGCGCACCGTGAACAGCGGCTCGACCTTGGCCTATGCCTCGTCGGTGAGCAGCGGCACCGCTCTGTCACGGTCCCGGAACCACTCACTGATCCCGTCATCGGCACGGGTCTTGCGTGGGACATCACCCAGGATTACCACTTGGAGTTCCAGCAGGTCGAACGCTTGCTGACGTGCGGTCATCTCGTGCAGCCGTTCGCGCGCAAGCTCCGTCAAGCCCTCCAGATACCGCCACCGCTGCTGGAAGAGTTCGGCTTCCCGCTGCCACCGTCGGGTGTCCTCCCAGGGGCCGTTGCATGATCGCGATTCGTCCGGAACATCATGCTGGTCCGGTCTGGGGTGGACGTCCTGGTTCGGGCAGGAGGCAAACGCAGTGCAGGCACGGTCTCGGTGATCATGTGAGTGTCGAAGTCCCATGAACACCTGGCGAGTCCGTGCCTGCTCCTGCATCTTCCCTCATGCCCACCGCGCTGGACCAACTGGGCCGGGCTGCCGCGCCGGTCCCGCTGGCGGACGCGGTCGCGCTGTCCGGCTTCCTGGATCTGGTGCCCGATCCGCGAGGCGTCCGTGGCCGCCGCTACCGACTGTCCGCCCTGGTCACCGCGGCCGCGGCGGGTGTCCTGGCCGGCGCCCGCTCGCTCACCGCGATCACGGAATGGATCAGCGACCTCCCCGCGTGGGCCTGCCGGGCTCTCGGCTTCCCCACCGACCCGCTCTCCGGCACCGTGTCCGTCCCGCACCCACACACCCTGCGCCGTCTCCTCGTCCAGCTCGACGGTGACGCCCTGGACCAGGCAATCGGCGCCTTCCTCAGTGCCCGCGCCGCCCCAGCCGGCCCCGGACTGCGGGCGATCGCTGTTGACGGCAAAGCCCTGCGTGGCTCGCGCACCGCCACCGCCAAGCACGTCACCCAGCTTGCCGCGATGGACCACATCGGTCACGTCCTGGCCCAGCGTCAGGTCGCCGACAAGAGCAACGAGATCCCCGCCTTCCGGCCCCTGCTGGACAGCGTCGACCTGACCGGTACGGTCATCACCGCCGACGCGCTGCTCACCCAGCACGCTCACGGCACCTACCTCCGCGAGTGTGGTGCCCACTACATCGCCCAGGTCAAGGCCAACCATCCCGGGCTATTCGACCGCGTCCGCCGTCTGCCCTGGCGCGAGATCACGCTCGACCACTACGACCGCACCCGGGCCCACCACCGCCTGGAGATCCGGCGGCTGAAGACCGCCGCCTTCGCCCACCTCGACTACCCCGACGCCCGCCAGGCCCTTCAAGTCGTGCGCTGGAGGAAGGACTTCACGAGCGGCAAGCTCACCATCGAGCGCGTCTACCTGATCACCAGTCTGCCGCCCGGCGCGGTTACCGGCGCCCAGATCGCGGACTGGATCAGAGGCCACTGGAAGATCGAAAATCTTCTCCACCACGTCCGTGACCGCACGTTCCGCGAGGACGACTCCAAGATCCATGTCGGCCATCTCCCGCGCATCATGGCCGGCCTGCGCAACCTCGCCATCGGTGTCCACCGTCAGGACGGCCACACCAACATCGCCGCCGCCCTACGTCACACCGCCCGCGACTGGCGAAGGCCCCTGGCCGCCCTCGGCATCACCGGATGAATCCGGACAGACCTCGATCATGCAAGGGACCCTGTCGACCGATCGACCCCCCAACCTCACCCGCGCCTTCACCACGCTCCTCCGCAAGGCCGGCCTCCGCCGCATCCGCTTCCACGACCTCAGGCACACCGCCGCAACACTCCTCCTGGAACAGGGCGTCGAACTCGTCGTCATCAAGGAGCTCCTCGGACACGCCCACATCGGCGTCACCGCCGCCGTCTACGCCCACGTCCGCCCCCGCCTCCAGCAAGCCGCCATCAACACCCTCACCGACGCCCTCAAGACCGACGCCAGTTCGTAGCACTGCGTGCCTTCAGGAATGCCGACGGCCCCACGAGCTGCCTCGTGGGGCCGTCTGCGTCCGGCTGCGTTGCCGTCAGCGTCGCCGTCAAAAGATCACAGGTGGGTCCCTCGGCCCAGAACCGAGAGACCCACCCACTCTTCCACCAAATCTGCCTCTTCGAATTTGGCTACTGCACGAGTAGCCTCATTCGCCTCGCGATATCAGCCGCCTTCAGGCGAACCTGGTCATCGTTCAGTAGGTCCGGCATACCGATGCCGGCTGAATCGTAGTCATGCGCGACATAAAAGAGATCTGTCGCCGCCTGATAGTGCTCGGGAGACGGATACGGACCGCCATACCCCTTGTACAGGGGGAGGCAAACAAGGGAGAACTCTGAAGGGGAGATCCTCCCTTCGGAAACAGCCTCCGCGAGTACCAGGAAGGGCTCCAACGTGGCCATCTATAGCTTCCCTTGCATGGTCAGGTACCAGAACTGGTCTGAATTCACATCCGATTTCCACGCCCCAAGCATCTCGCCCGACTCGATATCCACCGAGACGTGGCGTCCAGTGTTGAGATCCACGTAGTGTCGGGCAGGCGTCCCACGATAAGTCCCCGATATCTGGACGTTCCCCGGATGCTTGACAAAATCCTGCAAGGCGTTCACGAATGCCTGCTTGCTCGCCTTGCTCTCCTTTGCAGTAACCCCGAAGTCAGCGGCATGCTTGAAATGATGAGGCACCCTGTTCGAATCGATCCAAACGGATCCACACCCCGGCCCACTATTGTGAACGAGGATCGGCGTGGCCCCTGCCAGTACATAGTACGTGTGCAAGTCAGCGACTGTGAGGTTGTACATGTGGGCCACGCCATACCGGAGGGCTACTCCAGCGAGCAGAACACGGTGATCACCTGCGGTGCTGAGCAGGTGGCCTGTTTCGAGTTGACCGGCTTCAGTCCAGGTGTGGGCAGTGGCGTCCCAGAAGGGGTGGTTGGCTGTCGCGTGGATTGTGCTGATCTTGCCGCTCTTGTCCTGAACCCTGAGGTCTACCAGGTCATCGTCCTTGTGCACGAGCGTTGCAGCAACGTTGCGCGGGCCCTGATGTTTACCGGTTTCCGGGTCGGCAGCTTCGACCTCGTCGCCGAGCTTGATCTTCGCGATGGGCTTTGTGGTGCCATCGCCCATAAGGACCAAGGTATCTGGGCTGAAACTCCGGAAGCAGACGGTTGGCGAGTGAGCTGCTGCCTTTGTCTCCTTGGCGAGGAGTTTTGAAGCGAGAGCTGTCGCGCCCTTCTCTAGCGCCACACCGGCTCCGTAGCCGGTTACGGCGTATGCGGCACTTGTAGCGCCGCCGGTTACTTCGGCTTTGAGATATCCGGCGTCGCTGTGGTCTGCGTTGGGATCGAGGTAGTTTCCGACCCATGAGCTGGCCAGGCCGCCGAGGGCAGCACAGCCAGCAGCGAGAGCGAGGCCGGTGCCACCAGTTGCTACACCAGCGGCGGCAACTCCTACACCACAGCCAGCATCGACAACGATCTCGGTGGCGAAGGTAACGACTTCGATGTGGTCTTGCGCCCAGCCCTTTGCCTTGCACTGCCAGTTGCAGTTCTGCGACACGGTGCTGGTGATAGTTACTGAGACGGTTCCGCCGCCCGAGGTGCCGTTGGGGTTGACGTTGCCTCCGTTGTACATACCACCGGTGCTTGGGCCGTGGGGCTTGCCGTCCGCGCTGCAGAAGGGCGGGCAGTGGCCGGCGTTGGCGTCCGGGTCCGCGGGCAGGCAGGCACCTGCACTTGGACCACAGCCGTAGTCCATGCCGGAGGGGTCTGTGAGGGTGACGGGGTTGTTGGCGCTGTAGGCGTAGCCGTTGAGGCTGAGGGGGCGGGCGATGTCGAGGATGGGGTCTGCGGAGATGAAGCGGCCGGTGTCGGGGTCGTATTCGCGGGCGCCGAGGTGGGTGAGGCCGGTGGTGGTGTCGTCGGTGCCGCCGAGGTAGCCGCGGTGGGAGCGCCAGTTGCTGTCTTCGGTACGGGGGACGCCGAAGGGGTCGCTCTTTTGGCGTTGCATGGCCTGCCCGGTGGACAGTGCGATGGTGGCGGTGGCGGTGCCGTGGTGGTCGGTGACCATCGCGGTCAGCGCGGGGTCGCCGGTTCCGCGGGTGATGGCGCGCATCACGGTGGGTGCGCCGGCCTGGCTGTAGTAGCGCTGGCAGGAGGCGACGGCACCGGTGGTGTCGGTGGTCAGTTCGGTGTCGGGCAGGTGGAGGGTGTGGGTGCTGGCT
>NZ_JBYIQW010000091.1:0-13973 GCF_057707815.1 Actinacidiphila sp. bgisy160 | reverse complement strand
GGTGAGGCCGGTGACCAGGTGACGCTGGACGATGTAGAAGAACCCGGACGCGGGGAGGGCGATGAGCACGGAGGTGGCCGCCATCAGGTCCCACTGGTTGTCGTGCTCGCTGATGAAGGTGGTCAGTCCGACGGCGAGGGTGTACTTGTCGTCGCCGAGCATGAGGACCGACGCGTAGGCGACCTCGCCCCAGGCGGTGAGGAAGGTGTAGAAGGCCGCCACCGCCAGGCCCGGCCGCGCCAGCGGGAGGATCAGCCGGTAGAAGGTGCCGAACGGGGTGAGGCCGTCGACCCGGCCGGCTTCGTCGATCTCCTGCGGGATGGTGTCGAAGTAGCCCTTGAGCAGCCAGGCGCAGTACGGCACCGCGGTGGTGCAGTAGACCAGGATGAGCGCCCAGTAGGTGTCCAGCAGGTCCAGGCCGGCCAGGATGTTGTACAGCGGCACGATCAGGATGGCGACCGGGAACATCTGGGTCACCAGGAAGGTCCACATCAGCTGCCGGTGGCCGGGGAAGCGCATCCGGGAGACCGCGTAGCCGGCGCTGGCGGCGATGAACACGCCGAGCACGCAGGTGCCCAGGGCGACGATCATGGAGTTCACGAACCACTGCAGGAAGTTCGTGTCGCCGAGCACCTTGGTGTAGTTCTCGAAGCTGAACTTGCCCGCGATCGCGGCCGGGTGGAGGAAGTCGGTCTTGTCCGGGCCGAAGGAGACCCAGGCGATCCACAGGACCGGGAAGGCCGCGATGAAGCTCGCGAAGAGCAGGACGGCGTGGATCAGCACCGAGGCGCGGCGGCTGCGCTCCCCGCGGCCCCGGGGCCGGCGTCCGGCGGAGGTGCGCGAGCCCGCGGCGGGGCCCGGGTGCTGGGTGGCTCCCGTGACGGGAAGGTCTGCGGTGGTGCTCATGGGGGGTGGCTGCCTCTCTCTCGTCGTGGCTGGTGTCCTGGCCGGGCCGGCCGTCAGGCGGTGGCGTTCTCGTTGCGGGCCAGCCAGCGCCGGTAGACGGAGGCGAAGACGATGAGCATGGACAGGATGATCACGCCGTACGCGGCCGAGCCGGCGTAGTCGCGCGGGTCCTGCCCGAAGCCGAGGCGGTAGGCCCAGGTGACCAGGATCTGGGCGTCCTGGCCCGCACTGGCGCCGAACAGCAGGAAGATGACGACGAACTGGTTGAAGGTCCAGATGACGCCGAGCAGGATCACCGTGCTGCTCACCGAACGCAGCCCGGGGAGGGTGACGAAGCGGAAGCGCTGCCACGGGGTGGCGCCGTCCATCTCGGCGGCTTCGTACAGCTCGCTCGGGATCGACTGCAGGCCGCCGAGCAGCGAGACCATCATGAAGGGCACGCCGACCCAGGTGTTGACGAGGATGGCGGAGGTCTTCTGCCAGAAGGAGTCGCTGAGCCAGGCGGGCGTGGGCAGGTGGGCCCAGTCCAGCACGGTGTTCAGGATGCCGCCGTCGTCGGCGAGGATCAGCCGCCAGGAGAAGACGGTGACGAAGGTGGGGACGGCCCAGGGCAGGATCAGGACCATCCGGTAGAAGGTGCGGCCGCGCAGCTTGCGGTTCAGCAGCATGGCGAGGCCGAGGCCGAGGCCGTAGTGCAGGGTGACGCAGATCACGGTCCAGAGGATGGTCCAGGTGAAGTGCGGCCAGAACTGGTGGTCCGCCCCGGAGAGGATCTCCGTGTAGTTCTTGAAGCCGACCCAGGAGAAGGAGTCCGGGATCTTGTTGACGCCGATCGTCCGCCCGACGTTCTGGCTGTTGGCGTCGGTCAGCGACAGGTAGATGCCGCGGACCAGGGGGTAGAGCACCAGCACGCCGATGACGGCGACGACCGGCGCCACCATGGCCCAGGCATACCAGTTGCGGTTGTACGACTGCCGGATGCGGCTGAGCGGACCGGGGCGCGGCGCGGCGCCACGCTTGGTCTTCCGGGTCCCGCCCTGGACGGCGACGGTCATCTTCGGCACCTTTTCGAGAGGTTCGCAGAGGTTGGTACAGCCGCGTCACGCGGCGGGGAACCATTGCGTGCGGACGCGGGCGGGCCGTCCGGCCCGCCTCCCGGCTTCGGGGAGGCGGACCGGACGGCTCAGGGCCTTACTGGAAGTCCTTGACGAGCTTCTTGTAGGCCTCGGCGGTCGCGTCCAGACCCTTCTGGGTGCTGACCTTGTTCTGGAGGATGTTGGTCAGGCCGGTGTTGAAGTCGGCGAACAGCGAGCTGTACTCCGCCAGCTCCGGACGCGGGCGGGCGACGTCGGCGAGGATCGACTGGAAGTCGGCGACACCGGGAGCGGCCTTGACCTCGGCGGTGTAGGCGGAGGTGCGGGTCGGCAGGGTGCCGTTCTTCAGCGTGATCTTGGCCTGGGCCTCACCCGAGGTCATGAAGCCGACGAACTTCTGGGCGGCCTCCTGGTGGGCCTTGTCCGAGCCGGCGTAGACGGCCAGGTTGTGGCCGCCGGTGGGGGCGCCGGCCTTGCCGGTGGAGCCGGCCGGGACGGAGGAGATGCCCAGGTTGGCCTTGTCGGAGAAGGCCGCACCCTCGTAGATGTTGGTCAGCTCCCAGGGGCCCTGGATGATCATGGCGACCTTGCCGGTCTTGAACGCGTCCTGCATGTGGGCGTAGGAGTCGGCGGTCACGTCCAGCTTGTGGACACCGGGGGAGGCGAGCACGGACTTGCTCACGTCGACGGCCTTGACGGCCTCGGGCGAGTTGATCGTGATCTTCTTCGCCGCGGCGTCGACCATGTCGGTGCCCTCACCGAAGAGGAAGGGCAGCTCGTAGTACGAGTCGGCGCGCATCCAGAAGCCGTCGACCTTGTCCTTCGCCTTGACCGCCTTGGCGACGGCCTTCAGCTCGTCCCAGGTGGCGGGGGCCTTGTCGAAGCCGGCCTTCTTCAGCAGCTCCTTGTTCCACATCAGCGCGAGGGTGTCGGTGACGATGGGGGCACCGTAGGTCTTGCCCTCGTACTGGGCCTGCTTGAGCAGGGACGGGTTGATGTCGTCCTGGTTGTCCAGCGCCGGGGTGCCGTCCAGCGGCGCGAGGAACTGGGACTTCGCCCAGGAGGCGGTCCAGCCGACCTCGGCGCGGATGACGTCCGGGGCGCCCTTGCTGCCGGCGGCCGTCTGGAACTTGTTCTGCGCCTGGTCGAACGGGACGTTGACGTACTTGACCTTGATCTTCGGGTTGGCCTTCTCGAAGTCCGCGATCAGGGCCTTGTAGGTCGGCGCCTCGTTCGTCGCGTTCGAGGTGTCCCACCAGGTGACGGTGACGGGACCGCCGGCCTTGTCACTGCCGCCGTCGTCGCCGCCGCAAGCCGTCGCCGCAAGCCCGAGCGCCGCAACCAGCGCGGTGGCCGCTATGCCACGCCGCATGTGATCTCCTCCAGGATGAAAGCCCGTGATGGTGCGGGGCGCGTAAACGCGTCCCTCCTGCCGACTGCGCCATTGCGGCCGCCGGGCTGTCGAGGAACGTAACAGGGATGAAAGCCCGACGAAAGGCCTTGCTGCAAAGACTTGCAAGATCTTCCGATCGTTACATCCGTGTGTCCTCGCAGTTGCACAGAGGAGACGTGACGTGGGAATCTCAGCAGCCTGGAAACCGTTGCACGATCTTCCGCAAATTCTTGAAAGGCATTGCCGATCGAGCGGTGGATCGGAATCATCGGCAGGGACCGGCGCCGACTCACGAGGGACCGACATGACCCAAGAGCTCGCCTCCGCCATCCACGACGCGACCGACGAGACCCCGGCCACCCCCGAGGAGCGCGCGCCCGGCTGGTGGCGCAGCGCCGTCATCTACCAGGTGTACGTCCGCTCCTTCGCCGACGGCGACGGTGACGGCGTGGGCGACCTGCCCGGCATCCGGGACCGGCTGCCGTACCTGGCGGAACTGGGCGCGGACGCGGTCTGGCTGACCCCCTTCTACGCCTCGCCCCAGGCGGACGGCGGCTACGACGTCGCCGACTACCGCAGCGTCGACCCCCTCTTCGGCTCCCTCGCGGACGCCGACGCGCTCATCCGCACCGCCCACGAGCTGGGCCTGCGCGTGATCGTCGACATCGTCCCGAACCACACCTCCGACCGGCACGCGTGGTTCCGGGCGGCGCTCGCGGACCGGCGCGGGGGGCCGGCCCGCGAGCGCTACCACTTCCGCCCCGGCAAGGGCGAGCACGGCGAACTGCCGCCCAACGACTGGGAGTCGGTCTTCGGCGGCCCCGCCTGGACCCGGGTCGCGGACGGCGACTGGTACCTCCACCTCTTCGCGCCCGAGCAGCCCGACCTCGACTGGGACCACCCGGAGGTCCGCGCGGAGTTCGACGCCGTCCTGCGCTTCTGGCTGGACCTGGGCGTCGACGGCTTCCGCATCGACGTCGCCCACGGCATGGTCAAGGCGGCCGGCCTGCCCGACATCGGTCACAAGGAGCAGGTCAAGATGATCGGCTCGCAGGTGCTCCCCTTCTTCGACCAGGACGGGGTGCACGAGATCCACCGCGCCTGGCGCCGGCTGCTCGACTCCTACTCCCCCGGCCCGCGGCACGAGGCGCTGCCGGCCGAGCGCATCGGCGTCGCCGAGGCCTGGGCGCCCAACGCCGGGCGCATGGCGCTGTACGTGCGCCCCGACGAGCTGCACCAGGCCTTCAACTTCCATTTCCTGCAGTGCCCGTGGGAGGCCGGGGCGATGCGCGCGGTGATCGAGGAGTCCCTCGCCGCCACCGTCTCCGTCGGCGCCCCCACCACCTGGGTGCTCTCCAACCACGACGTCGTCCGGCACGTCACCCGCTACGGCGGCGGCGCGACCGGGCTGCGCCGGGCCCGGGCCGCGGCGCTGCTGATGCTCGCGCTGCCCGGTTCCGTATACGTCTACCAGGGCGAGGAGCTGGGCCTGCCGGAGGTCACCGACCTGCCGGACGAGGTCCGCCAGGACCCCTCCTTCTTCCGCGACAACGGCCAGGACGGACTGCGCGACGGCTGCCGGGTGCCGATCCCGTGGACCACCGACGGCCCCAGCCACGGCTTCGGCCCGGCCGGCAGCTGGCTGCCGCAGCCCGCGGGCTGGGGCGGGCTGAGCGTCCAGGCGCAGGCCGGCGACCCCGACTCCACGCTGGAGCTGTACCGCTCGGCCCTGCGGCTGCGCCGTGAACTGCCCGGCCTCGGCGACGGTCCGATGCGCTGGCTGGACGCCCCCGAGGGGGTGCTGGCGTTCTCCCGGCCCGGCCTGGTGTGCACGGTCAACGTCAATCCGGCGCCGGTCGAACTCCCCGTGCCAGGGCGGCCGGTGCTCTCCTCGGAGCCCGTCGCGTTCGCCGGCGGATCCGTCCGTCTTCCGGCTGATTCGTGCATCTGGTGGGCGATCTGAGATGCGACCGGTACAGTCCAATCCTGTGACCGCAAGGCTTGCCGACATCGCAGCCCAGGCGGGGGTGAGCGAAGCGACCGTCAGCCGTGTCCTCAACGGCAAGCCAGGGGTCTCCGCCGCCACCCGTCAGTCCGTGCTGGCCGCCCTCGACCTGCTGGGGTACGAACGGCCGGTTCGGCTGCGGCAACGCAGCGCCGGGCTGGTCGGACTCATCACCCCGGAGCTGGAGAACCCGATCTTCCCGGCCTTCGCCCAGGTCATCGGGCAGGCCCTGACCCGGCAGGGGTACACCCCGGTGCTGGCCACCCAGACCCCGGGCGGCTCGACCGAGGACGAACTCGTCGAGATGCTCGTCGAGCGCGGCGTCGCCGGGATCATCTTCGTCTCCGGGCTGCACGCCGACTCCACCGCCGACGTGGGGCGCTACGACCGGCTGCACGGCCAGGGCGTGCCCTTCGTCCTGATCAACGGCTTCTCCGGCAAGATCAAGGCGCCGTTCGTCTCGCCCGACGACCGCGGTGCGATGCGGCTGGCCGTCACCCATCTGGCCGCACTCGGCCACGAGCGGATCGGACTGGCGGTCGGTCCCAAGCGGTTCGTCCCCGTGCAGCGCAAGATCGAGGGCTTCCTGCGCAGCATGGAGGAGGTGCTCGGCATACCCGCGGACGAGGCGGCCGACCGTATCCAGCACTCGCTGTTCACCCTCGAGGGTGGCCAAGCGGCCGCCTCCGGCCTGATCGACTCCGGCTGCACGGCCGTGGTGTGCGCCTCCGACATGATGGCGCTCGGGGCCGTGCGCGCCGCGCGGCAGCGGGGGCTGTCCGTCCCCGGGGACGTCTCCGTCGTGGGCTTCGACGACTCCCTGCTCATCGCCTTCACCGATCCGCCGCTCACCACCATCCGGCAGCCCGTCACGGCCATGGGCCAGGCCGCCGTGCGCGCGCTGCTGGAGGAGGTCGGCGGTACCCCGGCCCCGCACAGCGAGTTCGTCTTCCTGCCCGAACTGGTCGTCCGCGGTTCTACGGCATCAGGTCCCAAGGCGGGGGCAGCCGTACCCGCGCAGCAGTCGGCCGGGAGGCGTACGCGGGATGCACGCAATCCCACCGGGGGTTGATCGGACGGCACGGGACCGCATGGCAGACTATCGCCCCATGGGGGAATCGACCGCGAAGATCATGGCCCACCGCAGTGGCGGGGTATCACCGCGCTCCATCGATTCCCGTGACACCGATGGAGCGACGGCGGGCAACGGGCTGCTGGCACCACGCCGGCCCCGGCTGTGGTTCGAGATCCTGTTGATCGCCGTCAGCTACTGGATCTACTCACTGGTACGCAACGCCGTGCCGGAGCAGCAGGACGACGCCATGCGGAACGCGAGCCACGTCTGGTACCTGGAACGGTCCCTCGGGCTCGCCTTCGAGCACGCGCTCAATCAAGCCGTGAACTCCGTGACGTGGCTCATCGTCGGTATGAACTACTACTACGCGACGCTCCACTTCGTCGTCACCCTCACAGTGCTCGTCTGGCTCTTCCGCAGGCACCCCGGGCGCTACGCGCCCACCCGCCTGGTGCTCTTCGTGACGACCGGCATCGCGCTGCTCGGATACTACTTCTTCCCCCTGGCGCCGCCCCGGCTGATGGAGGGCGGCGGCTTCATCGACACCGTGAAGATCCACCACACCTGGGGGTCGATGGCGTCGGGCGACCTGGCGCACGTCTCCAACCAGTACGCGGCCATGCCGTCGATGCACATCGGCTGGTCGCTGTGGTGCGGCATCACCATTGCGATGCTCGCGCGGTGGGCCTGGGTGCGGGTGCTGGGCGTGCTCTACCCGGTCGTCACCCTGCTCGTCATCGTCTCCACCGCCAACCACTTCTGGCTCGACGCCGCCGGCGGCACGCTCTGCCTCGGTGTCGGCTTCGCCGCCTCCTGGGCGGTCTACGGTGGCCTCGCCTACCGGTTGCCGCGCCAGGTGCGGGTCGCCACGGCGTAACCGGACGGCGGCACGGGCTACGTGCCGTAGAAGAGGCGCTCCACCACCGCGCGGGCGCGGCGCGTGGTGCGGCGGTACTCCTCGACCATGTCGCCCACGTGGCCCGGCTCGTGGCCGAGATAGCGCCCCACCGCGGCCAGTTCCTTCCCGTCGCCGGGGAAGGTGTCGCCGGCGCGGGCCCGCACGAGCATGACGGCGTTGCGCATCCGGCTCGCCAGGATCCAGGCGGCGTCCAGGACCTCGGCGTCCTCGGCGGGCACCAGTCCCGCCGCCGCGGCCGCGGCCAGAGCCGACCGGGTGCGGGTGGTCCGCAGCCCGGGGAACCGCGCGCCGTACTGCAGCTGCAGCAGCTGCACGGTCCACTCGACGTCGCTGAGCCCGCCCCGCCCCAGCTTGGCGTGGGTCGTCGGGTCCGCGCCGCGCGGCAGCCGCTCGGCCTCCATGCGGGCCTTGAGCCGGCGGATCTCGCGGACCGCCTCCTCCGGGAGCCCGTCGGCCGGATAGCGCAGCGGGTCGACGAGGCCGATGAAGCGGTGGCCCAGGTCCTCGTCGCCGGCGACCGGTTCGGCGCGGAGCAGGGCGTGGCTCTCCCAAACCAGCGACCAGCGCCGGTAGTACGCGGCGTACGAGCCGAGCGTGCGCACCAGCGGTCCGCTCTTGCCCTCGGGGCGCAGGTCGGCGTCGATGAGCAGCGGCGGGTCGGTGGTGGGGATCTGCAGCAGCCGGCGCAGCTCGTTGGCGACCTTGAGCGCGGAGCGGGCGGCCCGGTGCCCGTCGACACCCTCGTGCGGCTCGTGGACGAACAGGACGTCCGCGTCGGAGCCGTAGCTCAGTTCGTGGCCGCCGAAGCGGCCCATGCCGATCACGGCGAACCGGGTCGGCAGGGGCTCCCCCTCGGCCGCCTCCACGGCGCCCACCGCGGCCTGCAGGGCCCCGGTGACGGCGGCGGCGTTGAGATCGGTGAGGGCGGCGCCGATGGCGTCGGGGTCGTCGCGGTGGACTCCGACGAGGTCCGCGGCCGCGGTGCGGAACAGCTCGCGGCGGCGTACCCCGCGGACCGCGGCGACGGCCTGCTCGGCGGAGTCCGCGCGGTGGACCGCCGCCAGCACCTCCTGGTCCAGAGCGGCGCGGGTGCGAGGTTGGAGCCCCTCGTCGTCGGCGAGCAGGGCGACCGCCTCGGGAGCCCGCATGAGCAGGTCGGGGGCGAGCCGCCCGGAGGACAGTACCCGCGCGAGGTTGACGGCGGCGGCGCCCTCGTCCCGCAGCAGCCGCAGGTACCAGGGGGTGCGGCCCAGCGCGTCACTGACCTTCCGGAAGTTCAGCAGACCGGCGTCGGGGTCGGCGGAGTCGGCGAACCAGCCGAGCAGCACGGGCAGCAGGGTCCGCTGGATGGCGGCCTTGCGGCTGACCCCCGAGGCCAGCGCCTCCAGATGGCGCAGGGCGGCGGCGGGGTCCGCGTAGCCGAGCGCCTCCAGGCGCTGCTTGGCCGCGTCCGTGGACAGGCCGACCTCGCCGGGGGCGAGCTGGGCGACCGCGTCGAGCAGCGGCCGGTAGAAGAGCTTCTCGTGCAGACGGCGCACCTCCCGCGCGTGCCGCCGCCACTCCCGCTGCAGCTCCGTCACCGGGTCCGCCCGGAAGCCCAGGGAGCGGCCGAGCCGCCGCAGGTCGGCCACGTTTTCCGGCACCAGGTGGGTGCGGCGCAGCTTGTGGAGCTGGATGCGGTGCTCCATCGTCCGCAGGAAACGGTAGGAGGTGTCGAGCGCCGCCGCGTCCGCCCGCCCCACGTAACCGCCGGCGGCCAGCTGGGACAGCGCCGTCAGGGTGGTGCCGCTGCGCAGCGTCGGGTCGGTGCGGCCGTGCACGAGCTGCAGCAGCTGGACCGCGAACTCCACGTCCCGCAGGCCGCCGGGGCCGAGCTTGAGCTCCCGGTCCAGGTGCGCGACGGGGATGTTCTCCACGACCCGGCGCCGCATCTCCTGCACGTCCTGGACGAAGTGCTCGCGTTCGGCGGCCTGCCACACCATGGGCGACAGCGCCTCGACGTACTCCTGGCCGAGCGCCGGGTCGCCGGCGACCGGGCGGGCCTTGAGCAGCGCCTGGAACTCCCAGGTCTTGGCCCAGCGCTTGTAGTAGGCCAGATGGCTGGAGAGGGTGCGCACCAGCGGGCCGCGCCGGCCCTCGGGGCGCAGATTGGCGTCGACCTGCCAGATGCTGCCCTCGACGGTGGTGTCGGAGCAGACCCGCATCATGCGCGAGGCCAGCCGGGTGGCGGCCTGCAGCGCCATGGCCTCCTCGGCGTCGGGGCGGGCCTCGGCCACGAAGATGACGTCGACGTCGGAGATGTAGTTGAGCTCGTGACCGCCGCACTTGCCCATGCCGATCACCGCCAGCCGGCACAGCGCGGCGTCGGCCGGCGCCTCCGCCTCGGCCATGGCCAGGGCGGCGCGCAGCGTCGCGGTGGCGAGGTCGGCGAGCTCCGCGGCGGTCTGCACCAGGTCGCTGGTGCCGCACACGTCGCGGGCGGCGATGCCCAGCATGCAGCGCCGGTAGGCCACGCGCAGCGACTCGGGATCGTCGGCCCCGGCCAGCCCCCGCTCGAACTCCGTGGTCCCCGGGTGCAGGTCGGCGTGCTCGTAGGTGACCAGGGCGTGCCAGTCGCGCGGATGCCGGGTCAGGTGGTCGGCCAGGGCGGCGGAGGCGCCGAGCACCCCGAGCAGCCGGTCGCGCAGCGGCTTGGCCGTGGT
Source organism: Actinacidiphila sp. bgisy160 (assembly GCF_057707815.1). Classification (NCBI taxonomy): domain Bacteria; kingdom Bacillati; phylum Actinomycetota; class Actinomycetes; order Kitasatosporales; family Streptomycetaceae; genus Actinacidiphila; species Actinacidiphila sp. bgisy160. The sequence continues at coordinate 3,879 of NZ_JBYIQW010000091.1, read as the reverse complement.
GAGCGTGTCGAGGAGGGTGCGCCGCTCCCCGGGGTCGAGGGCCTCGACGAGCCGTACGAGGGAGGCGAGCGCCTGGTCGGGGTCGGCGGTGGCGCCCAGCGCGTCGAGCAGGACCGGGTCGCTGCGGACCGGGGCGAGCTGCTCGCCGCCCAGCAGCGCCTCGGCGGCCACGGCGTCGCCGAAGCCGTGCCGCAGCAGCCGCCCGAACCTGGTGTCCCGTCGCCCTTCCAGCACGCCGCCTGCCTTTCCCGGTGCTCCCGGCCGGCCCGATCCGCCCTAGAGAGAGTATCCGCCCTGCCCTGGCTCCGTTACCTGGCGGTATGCCCGCTTCGGCACTGATCGTCCCGCGGTGTGAGGCCGCTCTGGTCCATCTGGTATAAAGCGCTTGCCGTTTCAGAGGTTTAAAACATCAATCACCGGTACCCACGGCTACCCAGGGGTGGGACGGGGCGGGGAAGAGAACATGCGACGAATACGTCTGCGCGGGCGTGCCTGGCTCGCGGTCGGGGCGGTCGTGCTCGGAGGGGCCGGTGTCATCACCGCCGCGTCCGTGGCGAGCGGCCCGGAGGGAACCGCCTCGTCGGCGGCCTCGAAGGGACCGGTGCCCAGTGCGGTCCAGTCACTCGACCTCAAGGGCGAGGGCGGGGAGCGCACCCTGTCGCGGCGCGAGACCGAGACCTTCGGCCTGCTCGGTGTGACGTGGGACGACCCGCGCACCAAGTTGGACGGAACGGTACAAGTGCGCACCCGTTCCGTGAAGACCGGCGCGTGGTCCGACTGGCACTCGGTCGACCCGCACTACGACGACGCTCCCGACCCGAAGACCGAGGGCGCCACCCGGGGCGGTTCGGCCCCCCTGTACGTGGGCCTGTCCAACGGCGTCGAACTCAAGGTCGTCTCCGAGGACGGCGCTTCCGGCACCCTCCCCAAGGGGCTCCAACTGGAGCTGGTGGGTGACGCCAAGAAGAGCCGCACCGACGTCGCCATGGCACCGGTCGCCTTCGCGGCGGACGCCGAGGACACCACGAGCCCACAGGCCGACCCCTCCGTGACCGACTCGCCGTCCGACACCGCGACGCCGGACCCGGCCGATTCCTCGCCGAGCGACACGGCGGCCCCGTCGACCTCGGCCCCGGCCCCCGGCTCCTCGGCGTCCACGAGTGCGCCCACGAGTGCGTCACCGAGCACGTCCCCGAGCACGTCCACCTCCCCGTCGCCGAGCTCGACCCGGCCGACCGCCCCGGCCTCCACCGTGGCGAAGCCGGCCATCGTGAGCCGGGCCGGCTGGGGTGCGGACGAGTCGAAGCGGGAGGCCGGCGATCCGTCCTACGCGGACAAGGTGAACGTGGTCTTCGTCCACCACACCGACACCGCCGCCAGCTACAGCTGCGCCGACTCGGCCTCGATCGTGCGGTGGATCTACGCGTACCACCTGTCGCAGAAGTGGCGCGACATCGGCTACAACGCCCTCGTCGACAAGTGCGGCACTCTCTTCGAGGGCCGCTACGGCGGCCTGGACCTGCCGGTCATCGGAGCGCAGACCTACGGCTTCAACACGCGCAGCTGGGGTATCGCCACGATCGGCACCTTCCAGGTCATCAACGGCGTCCCGGCCACGCCCATCTCCTCCAAGATGCTCGGCTCGATCGCGGCGCTGTCCGCGTGGAAGCTCGGCCAGTACGGGATCAACCCCAACCCCGGCAGCAAGACGCAGACCCTGGTCGAGGGCGCGAAGGACAGCCCGCCGTGGGTCTACGGCAAGTCGTACACGTTCAACCCGATCTCCGGGCACCGCGACGGCTTCGCCACCGCCTGCCCCGGCCAGAACCTCTACGACAAGCTGGCCACCATCCGCTCCTACGCGGCCGCGGTCGCCGCGCCGACGCTGAACGGGGTCAGCGGCGCCACGCTCTCCGGGTCCTCGTACTACACCAAGAGCACGGCGACGGTCTCGTGGAAGGAGTCCACCCCGTACACCGTCGTCAAGCGGTTCGAGGTCCTGGTCGACGGCGCCGTCGCGGCCACCGCCTCCCGGACCGCCACCTCCGCGGCCATCACGGTCCCGGCGGGCAAGCACACCGTGACCGTGCGCGCCGTCCACATCAACAACAAGACGGCGACGTCGGCGAGTTCGTACAGCGTGGTCGGCGACACGACGAAGCCCACGTTCACCACCGCGCCCGCGGTGAAGATCCGCAACGCCACGGTGTCCAGCACCGCCGTGCCGGTCTCCGTGACCTGGAAGGCCGCCGACAACGGCGCGCTCAAGAGCGTCGCGGCGACCGCCCCCAGCACGGCCACCTTCGGCCCGACCACCACCTCGTGGAGCACCTCGGGCAAGGTGAACACCGCGGTCACGTACAGCCTGAAGGCCACCGACGCCGCCGGTAACTACACCACCGCCTCGGTGAGCCGCACGGCGGCGATCCTGCAGGAGACCTCGGCGACGAAGTCCGGTACCTGGTCGACGAAGAGCTCCACCAGTTACCTCGGCGGGAAGTCGTACACCTCGTCCTCGAAGAACGCCAGCCTGACCTGGACGTTCACCGGCCGCTCGGTCGGCTGGGTGGTCTCCCGGGCCTCGACCTCCGGCCAGGCGTACGTCTACGTCGACGGGGTCAAGGCGGCAACGGTGGACCTCAAGTCCTCCACCACCGCCTACCGGCAGACGATCTGGTCCAAGACCTGGAGCACCAGCGCCAAGCACACGCTGAAGGTCGTCGTCGTCGGCACCTCCGGCCGCCCGGCGATCACCACGGACGGCATCACGTACGTCAAGTGACGTCCTGACAGCAAGGGCCCGGGGAGCGCGAGTTGCGTTCCCCGGGCCCTTTTGCCTGCGCTTGACCTCGAGATCCGGAACGTAGCCACCGTTCCCCGGACCTTCACCTCCGCGGCGCTTCGGGCGTCCACGGCCCCCTTCTAACCTGGCGCGGCGCCAATCCCCCGTCCCCCTTCCCGGAGGTCCGCCGTGTCCGGCTGGTCCCTGCCCCGCCCCCGTCGCGCCGTTACCGCCCTCACTTCCGTCCTCGGCGTCGCCGCCGCCTCCCTCGGCTTGTGGGCCGGGCTCGGCGGCGCCGAGACCGCCCACGCGGCCGGCAGCGTCCCGAACCCCGACCACGTGGTCGTGGTGATGTTCGAGAACCACGCCTACAACCAGGTCATCGGAAGCTCCAGCGCCCCCTACATCAACAACACCCTGAAGGCGGGCGGCGCCAGCCTGACGCAGTCGTACGGCGTCACGCACCCGAGCCAGCCCAACTACCTGCAGATCTTCTCGGGAAGCAACCAGGGCGTCACCGACGACGGCTGCTACACCCCCGGCTTCAGCTCCAAGCCCAACCTCGCCTCCGAGCTGATCGCCGCCGGCAAGAGCTGGGCCAGCTACAACGAGACGCTGCCCAGCCAGGGTTCGACCACCTGCAGCAGCGGCGACTACGCCCGCAAGCACAACCCGTGGTTCGCCTTCAGCAACGTCCCGACCTCGACGGCGAAGACCTTCGCGCAGTTCCCGACCGACTTCACCACCCTGCCCAAGGTCTCCTTCGTGGTGCCGAACCTGTGCAGCGACATGCACGACTGCTCGGTGTCCACCGGTGACACCTGGCTGAAGAACAAGCTGGGCGCCTACGCGACCTGGGCGAAGACCCACAACAGCCTGCTCGTCGTCACCTTCGACGAGGACAACCGGCTGAGCGGCAACAAGATCCCGACCGTGCTGTACGGCCAGCCGGTCAAGGCCGGTTCGTCGTCCGCGACGACCTACAACCACTACGACATGCTCCGCACGCTGGAGGACCTGGCGGGTCTGAGCACGCACGCGGGCAACGCCGCCTCCGCCTCCGACATCACCGGCATCTGGGCGAGCTGAGGCCGGCG
>NZ_JBYIQW010000090.1:0-14852 GCF_057707815.1 Actinacidiphila sp. bgisy160 | reverse complement strand
CGGCCTCCTCCAGGACGTCAGCGCAGGTGGGTGCGGACTTCCTCGGCGGCGTCGTCGCCGTAGGCCTTGGTGAAGCGGTCCATGAAGTGGGCGCGCCGCAGCTGGTACTCCTGCGTGCCGAGGGTCTCGATCACCAGCGTCGCCAGCATGCAGCCGACCTGCGCCGCCCGCTCCACGTCGACGCCCCAGGCGAGGCCGGACAGGAAGCCCGCGCGGAAGGCGTCGCCGACGCCGGTGGGGTCGACCTTGGCATCCTCCTCCGGGCAGCCCACGACGATCGGCTCCGCGCCGGCCCGCTCGATCCGGACGCCGCGCGAGCCAAGCGTGGTGACGCGGGTGCCGACCCGGCCGAGGATCTCCGCGTCCGTCCAGCCGGTCTTGGACTCGATCAGGCCCTTCTCGTACTCGTTGGAGAAGAGGTAGGCCGCGCCGTCCAGCAGTATCCGGATCTCGTCGCCGTTCATGCGGGCGATCTGCTGCGAGAAGTCCGCCGCCCACGAGATGCCCCGGGATCGGCACTCCTCGGTGTGGCGGAGCATCGCCTCGGGGTCGTCGGCGCCGATGAGCACGAGGTCGAGGCCTCCGACACGGGCGGCGACCGAGTGCAGCTCGATGAGGCGGGCCTCGCTCATGGCGCCGGTGTAGAAGGAGCCGATCTGGTTGTGGTCGGCGTCCGTGGTGCAGACGAAGCGCGCGGTGTGCAGGACCTCGGAGATCCGCACGGAGGCGGTGTCGACGCCGTGCCGGTCGAGCCAGGCACGGTACTCGTCGAAGTCGGAGCCCGCGGCGCCGACGAGGATCGGCCGGACACCCAGTTGGCCCATCCCGAAGCAGATGTTCGCGCCGACGCCACCGCGGCGTACGTCGAGCGTGTCGACCAGGAAGGAGAGGGAGACCGTGTGCAGCTGGTCGGCGACCAGTTGGTCGGCGAATCGGCCGGGGAAGGTCATCAGGTGGTCGGTGGCGATGGAGCCGGTGACTGCGATACGCACGGCTGGGATGCTCCTGCGGAGGCGGGCGGCGGACGGGACCCTGTCCACGCTACCGGCTGGACCGGTGGGCGCCGACATGGTGAAACTACCCGATAGTAGGGCTTTCTCCCGTGACCCCACGTGCCTATGGTCGTGTCTATGACCACTCCTCTTCCCGCCGCGCCCCTCGGCGACCCCGAGTCGCTCGCCGAGCTCATCGGCGACTGCCGCAAGATGGCCGCGCACTGGGAGGCCCACGTGGAGACCAAGTCCGCCGCGCGGGTCAGCCCCGCGAGCCTGCACGGGATCACGGTGCCGGCCGCGTCGTCGCACGTCGTCGAGGGCATGGCCGAGTACGCCGACTGACCGGAACCGCGAGGCGCTCCGGCCCGTCCAAGTGGCGTCCCCCGGTCGAAGGACCGGGACGTCAACAGCTGTGCGCGGCTGTGCGGAGCCGAAGGAGCCATCGTGGAGAGCGAGCCGACGCGACCGCGCCGCCCGCACCGGTCACCGTGGGTGATGTCGGCGGTCGCCGTCGCCGTGCTGGCCGCCGGGGGCGGCGGCGCCTACTGGGCCTCGTCGAACGCCGAGGGCGGTGTGCCGCACGCCTCGGGCGGCAGTGGGGACGGTTCACCCGAGCCGCTCGAACTGGACGGTGCCACCCGCGGTACCGGCGCCGAGTTCACCGTCCGGGGCGACCTGCCGGACGGTCCCCCCTCCGCGGCGGTACAGCGGCCCGGCGGTGTGCCGCGCGCCGCCGTGGAACGGCTCGCCCGCGCCCTGTCAGTGCCCGGCACGGTGAAGTCCGACCACGGCGTCTGGAAGGCCGGCGGTACGCCGGACGGCGGCGGTCCCGTGCTCCGGGTGAACAAGGACGCGCCGGGCACCTGGGCGTACTCGTATTACGGCGCCGCGCCGCACAAGGGCCGCGCCCCGGCCCGGGACGAGCTCGCGATCCCGGAGGCGGAGGCGCTGCGCAAGGCGGCGCCGGTCCTCGCGGCGCTGGGGCTGAAGGAGGCGCGCACGGACGCGAGCGAGGTCTCCGGGGTGCTGCGCACGGTCACCGCCGACCCGCGGGTGGCGGGGCTGCCCACGCACGGCTGGCGGTCGGCGGTGCGGGTCGCCTCCGACGGGCTGCTGGTCACCGGGTACGGCATGATGGCGCCGCTGACCAGGGGCGACACCTATCCGGTGGTATCGGCGAAGGCGGCGCTCAAGCTGCTGGAGCGCCCCGGTCCGGGCGGTGACCTGGGGATCGGCGACTGCCCCACCGTGGTACCGAAGCCGTCCCGCGGCCCTGGCGACGACCCGACGCTGCCGCAGGTGCTTCCCTGTGTGCCGAACGCGCACCGGCCGATGGAGGTGCGGAAGGCCGAGTTCGGGTTGTCGGCGCAGTTCGTGGCCGGGCGGCAGACGCTGGTGCCGTCCTGGCTCTTCGAGGTGGCGCAGGAGGGCGTGCGGCGCCCCTCGGTGCTGGCCCAGCCGGCGGTGGACCCGGCGTACCTGCGGGGCGGTACGGCCTCCCCCGCACCCTCGGGGACGGCGGCGCCGGGCGCCTCCGCGGCGAAGGTCGAGTCGTACCGCGCCGAGGGCACGGAGCTGACCCTGCGCTTCTGGGGCGGGGTGTGCAGCGACTACACGGCCTCGGCCGACGAGTCCGGCGCGGTGGTGAAGGTCAAGGTCACGGGGGTACGGAAGGATCCGGGTAAGGCCTGCATCATGATCGCCGAACGGTTCTCGCGCACGGTGCGGCTCGACGCGCCGCTCGGCGACCGCGAGGTCGTCGACCTCTTCGACGGCAGCACGGTGCCGCGGAAGTAGGCCGGGCCGCCCGGGAGGGAGCCTCAGGACATGCCGAAGGCGGCGGGCACCCCGGGTGTCCGCCGCCTTCGCGCGGGGCTCAGTGGAACGAGTCGCCGCAGGCGCAGGAGCCGGTGGCGTTCGGGTTGTCGATCGTGAAGCCCTGCTTCTCGATCGTGTCGACGAAGTCGATGGAGGCGCCGCCGAGGTACGGGGCGCTCATGCGGTCGGTGACCACCTTCACGCCGCCGAAGTCCTTCACGACGTCGCCGTCGAGCGAACGCTCGTCGAAGAACAGCTGGTAGCGCAGGCCGGAGCAACCGCCCGGCTGGACGGCGACGCGCAGCGCGAGGTCGTCGCGGCCCTCCTGCTCGAGCAGGCTCTTGACCTTGGAGGCCGCCGCGTCGGACAGGATGATGCCCTCGCTCTGGCTGGTCTCGTCCTGAACCGTCATCTGATCCACTCCCGGGTTGTACGGATGCTGCCACAACGGTGAACCGGTGGCTTCCCGGATTCATTCCTCCGGGTCCGATGCGTCTTCGCGCCATCCATGCTCGCACACCGGGCCCGGTACGGGTAATGCGTCACACTGACGCGAGGGCCATCGTCATTCTGACGCGAACGGGTTATGATAGATAGCGTCATATAGACGAAAAGGTTTGAGCCGCAGTTCCGCAGAGAAAGGGCTTCGGGCCCGTGACCACCACATCCGAACCGCTGGACGTCCAGCCGACCCCGCTCGCCCTGCTCCTCCTGGGCCGCGAGTCCGACCCGCGCAGCGAACGCGGCGTCGACTGTCCCGGCGACCTGCCTGCCCCCTCGGACCCGGATCTGGTGGAGCGCGCCCGCGCCGCCAAGGCCAAGCTCGGCGAGAAGGTCTTCGTCCTGGGCCACCACTACCAGCGCGACGAGGTCATCCAGTTCGCCGACGTGACCGGCGACTCCTTCAAGCTGGCCCGCGACGCGGCCGCCCGCCCCGAGGCGGAGTACATCGTCTTCTGCGGTGTGCACTTCATGGCCGAGTCCGCGGACATCCTGACCTCCGACGCCCAGCAGGTGATCCTCCCCGACCTGGCGGCCGGCTGCTCCATGGCCGACATGGCCACCGCCGAACAGGTCGCCGAGTGCTGGGATGTGCTCACCGAGGCCGGGGTCGCCGACGTCACCGTGCCCGTCTCGTACATGAACTCCTCCGCCGACATCAAGGCCTTCACCGGCCGGCACGGCGGCACCATCTGCACCTCCAGCAACGCCAAGCGGGCGCTGGAGTGGGCGTTCCAGCAGGGCGAGAAGGTGCTCTTCCTCCCCGACCAGCACCTCGGCCGCAACACCGCGGTCCGCGAGATGGGCTTCTCGCTGGAGGACTGCGTCGTCTACAACCCGCACAAGCCGAACGGTGGGGTCACCGCCGAGCAGCTGCGCGACGCGAAGATGATCCTGTGGCGCGGCCACTGCTCGGTGCACGGGCGCTTCTCACTGGACTCGGTCGAGGACGTGCGGGCCCGCATCCCCGGCGTCAACGTCCTGGTGCACCCCGAGTGCAAGCACGAGGTCGTCGCCGCCGCCGACCACGTCGGTTCGACCGAGTACATCATCAAGGCCCTGGAGGCGGCCCCGGCCGGCTCGTCCTGGGCGATCGGCACCGAGCTCAACCTGGTGCGCCGGCTGGCCAAGGCGCACCCCGACAAGCAGATCGTCTTCCTCGACAAGACCGTCTGCTTCTGCTCGACCATGAACCGCATCGACCTGCCGCACCTGGTGTGGGCACTGGAGTCGCTGGCCGACGGCAAGGTCGTCAACCGCATCCAGGTCGACCGGGAGACCGAGCACTTCGCGAAGCTGGCGCTGGAGCGGATGCTCGCCCTGCCGTAGGGGCAGGATGGGCGCATGATCCTGCGCCCGTTACGCGACACCGACGAGGACGCCGACGCGGTGGCGGTCGTGGCCGCCGCCGCGTTCGGCGCCGCCGACGCCCTGCCCGGCGGCGGCCCGCCCGAGGAGATGCCTCCCGAACTGGCCGCCATGCTGCGCCGGCGCAACCGGTACGTGGCGCGCACCGACCCCGGTGGCTGCTGGCTGGCCGTCGACGAGACCTCCGGCATGCCGCTCGGGGTCGCCCTGTCGACCCGCCGCGAGGGGACCTGGGGGCTGTCGCTCCTTGCCGTGCTGCCCTCCGCGCAGCGGCAGGGGGTCGGGCGTGAACTGCTCGCCGCCGCCCTCGCGTACGGGCGCGGCTGCCTGCGCGGCATCATCTGCAGTTCCCCCGACCCGCGGGCGGCGGCGACCTACCGCCGGGCGGGCTTCGCGCTGCACCCCGCGATGCGCCTGGAAGGGCTCGTCCGCAAGGGCGATCTGCCGGCGCCGGACGGCGCGGTGCACGAGGGCTCGGCCAAGCACCGCGACCTGATGGACTCCGTCGACCGGCGCACCCGGGGCGGCGCCCACGGCCCCGACCACGACCAACTCCTCACCGAGTGCCCCCTGTTGGTCGTGGACGACCTCGCCGGCAGCGGCTACTGCTACATCGATCGATACGGGAACGTACGGCTGCTCGCGGCGACCTCGCGGCGACTGGCGTCCCGGCTGCTCACCGCCGCGCTGCTGAGCCTGCCCGAGGGCGTTACCGCGCAGGTCCCCAACCTGACGGCCCAGCAGCAGTGGGCGGTGGACGTGGGGTTGACCGCCGGGCTGGAGCTCGGCACGTCCGGCTGGGTCTGCCTGCGCGGAATGCGTCCGCCGGAGCCGTACATCCCCTCGGGGTTCTTCGCATAGACGCGGCAGGGTCCGGGGCGTTCACGACGCCCCGGACCCTGCGGCGGGTTGTACCGCGCCGGGTCTCAGACCCCGGCCAGCTCGGACTCCTTCCGCGGCTCCGCGTCGCCCGGGCCGTCGGCCTTGGCCGCCCGCTTGAGCGCCTTGCGCTTGGCGCGGCGCTCCTTGCGGATCTCGACCATCGTGTAGAGGGTCGGGACCAGCAGCAGGGTCAGCAGCGTCGAGGTGAGCAGACCGCCGATGACGACCACGGCGAGCGGCTGGGCGATGAAGCCGCCCTCGCCGGTCACCCCGAGGGCCATCGGGAGCAGGGCGAAGATGGTCGCCAGCGCGGTCATCAGGATCGGCCGCAGACGGTGCCGGCCACCCTCGATGACGGCCTCCACGACGCCGTACCCCTGGGCGCGGTACTGGTTGACGAGGTCCATCAGCACGATCGCGTTGGTCACGACGATGCCGATGAGCATCAGCATGCCGATCAGGGCCGGTACGCCCATCGGGGTGCCGGTGACCAGCAGCAGGCCGATCGCGCCGGTCGCCGCGAACGGGATGGACACCAGCAGCACCAGCGGCTGGATCAGGCTGCGGAAGGTGCCGACCAGCAGCATGAAGACGATGGCGATCGCGGCGAGCATCGCGAGTGCGAGCCCGAGGAAGGCGTCGTCCTGGTCGGAGGAGACACCGCCGATCTCGGCGGTGGCGCCCTCGGGCAGGTCGAGCGACTTGATCTTCGCCTGCAGCGCCGCGCTCACCGCGCCGGTGTTGTCACCGGTCGGTTTGGCCGTGATCGTCGCGGCGCGGGCGCCGTCGATCCGGGTCTTCTGCACCGGGCCGGGGGCCTCGACGACCTCGGCGACCTTGCCGAGCTTCACCGGTCCCGCGGGGGTGGGGATGGAGAGCGCCTTGAGCTCGTCGACCGTCCCGGCCCGCTGCTCGGAGACCACGCGCACGTCGCGCTCGGTGTCGTCCAGCACCGCGGTGCCCACGGTCGTACCGCGCACGGCCTGGGTGACGGCGGCACCGATGGCGGCGTCGCTCAGACCGTACCTGGCGGCCTCGGCCTGCTTGGCGTGGACCTCGATGCGGGGCACGCTCTGCGCGAGGTCGCTGGTGACGTCGGTGACGTCGTCCAGTCCGGCGACGGCGTCGCGGACCTGGGCGCTGGCCTTGGCCAGGGTGCCGGCGTCCGCGGCCTTGACCACGACCGACAGGTTCTGGTTGCCGAAGCCGTCGCCGGCGGAGACCGAGGTCGTGCCGGCGCCGTCGAGTGTCTTCAGGCCCGCCCGGATCTCGCCGACGACGTCGGCGCTGTCGTCGGAGTTCTTCAGCTTCACCTGGAAGCTGGCCTGGTTGGCGCCGGTACCGCCGCCGAAGGCCGCCAGGAAGCCGGAGGAGCCGACGGTGACCTGGTAGTCCTGGACCTGGTCGATGCCCTCGAGGAGCTTCTCGACCTTGCGGGCCGCCGCGTCGGAGGCCGTCAGGCTGGTGCCCGGCGGGAGCTGCTGCTTCACGGTCAGGGTGTCCTGATCGCCCTGGTCGAAGAAGTTGGTCTTGAGCATCGGGGCGAGGCCGAAGGTTCCCACCAGGACCGCGACCGCGATCACGATGCTGGTGACACGGCGCCGGGTGGCGAAACGCAGCACCGGCACGTACAGCCGCTGCAGGAGACTGCGGGACTCCTGCTCCTCGGCCCTGCGGCGGATCTCGTCCGGGTCCACGGTGCCCGCGTCGGCCGGGGGCTTGAGGAACCAGAAGGAGAGCACCGGGACGACCGTCAGCGACACCAGCAGCGAGGCCAGCAGCGCCGCGGCGACGGTCAGCGAGAAGGAGCCGAACAGGGCGCCCACCATGCCGCCGACCAGGCCGATCGGCACGAAGACGGCGACCGTGGTGAGCGTCGAGGCGGTGACCGCGCCGGCCACCTCGCGCACGGCGGTGATGATCGCGGCCTGCTTCTCCTCGCCGTAGGCCAGGTGCCGCTTGATGTTCTCCAGCACCACGATCGAGTCGTCGACGACCCGGCCGATGGCGATGGTCAGCGCGCCCAGGGTGAGCATGTTGAGCGACAGGCCGCGGGTCCACAGCACGATCAGGGTCAGCACGACGGAGAGCGGGATGGAGACCGCGGTCACCAGCGTCGAGCGCAGCGACGCCAGGAAGACCAGGATGATCACGACCGCGAAGAGCAGGCCGAGCAGTCCCTCGGTGGTCAGTCCGTCGATGGACTTGGAGACCGCGGGGCCCTGGTCGCTGACGACGGTGAGCTCGGCACCCTTGCCGAGGTCGCGCTCGAGGCCGGCCAGCTTGTCCTTGACGGCCGAGGAGATCGCGACGGCGCTGCCGTCCTGGTCCATGGTGAGGGCGACGCCGAGGCTGGGCTCGCCGTCGGTCCGGGTGATGGAGGCCGCGGCGTCGGGGCGCTCCGCGACGGTGGCGACGTCACCGAGGCGCACGGGCTTCGGGGCCGCGGGGATCCGCAGGTCCTGGATCTCCCGCACCGAGGCGTACTCGCCGCCGACCTGGACGGTGCGGCTCTTGCCGCTGTCGTCGAAGGAGCCGGCCGGGACGGCGTGGCCACCGGCCTGCAGCGCCTGCACGAGGGCGGCGGCGCCGAGCCCCCGGGCGGCGAGCTTCTTGTCGTCGGGGGTGACGGTGACGATCCGGTCCTGGACGCCGGTGACGGTCACCTGGCCGACGCCGTCGATGTCCTGCAGCACCGGGACGACCGAGCGGTCGAGCGCGTCGGCGAGGGCCTGCTGGTCCATGCCGGTGGAGGTGGCGGCGAGGACGACGGTCGGGATGTCGTCCGTCGAGCCGGCCACGACCTGCGGGTCGGCGTCCTCCGGCAGGCGCGAGGAGACCCGGTTCACGGCCTGCTGGACGTTGGCCACCAGCTTGTCGCTGTCGGCGCCGTAGTCGAACCGGGCCATGATCACGGCAGCGCCCTCGCTGGCCGTGGACGTGATGCCGGTGATGCCGTCGACGCCCTTGACGCCGTTCTCGATCGGCTCGACGACCTGCTTCTCGACGACGTCGGGGGACGCGCCCGGGTAGGTCGTGATCACCGACACCATGGGCAGGTCGATGGAGGGCAGCAGCTGCTGCTTGAGGGACGGTATCGCGATGGCGCCGAAGCCGATGGCGACCACCGCCATCAGCGCCACCAGACTGCGCTGGGCAAGGCTGAATCGGGACAGCCAGGACATCGTGGTGCGGTCTCTTCTCTGTGCTCGCAGTGCTCGGATGGTCTCGGGTTGCGGACTTTTGTCAGCCCACGCCACTTTCTCCTGTCGTGGAGGGTGGTTTCCTCAGCCCGAGGTCGTGATCGCTCGCGGGGGCGTACTGCGGATGCGGTACGTGCCGGTCGTAGTCAGCGCGGGGCGGGGCGCACCAGACCCGACTCGTACGCGGCGACGACCAGCTGCGCGCGGTCGCGGGCGCCGAGTTTGGCCATGGTGCGGTTCACGTGCGTCTTGACGGTGAGCGGGCTCACCCCGAGGCGCTCGGCGATCTCGTCGTTCGGCAGCCCCAGCGCCACCTCGACCAGCACCTCGCGTTCGCGTGCCGTCAGGGCGTCCAGGTCCGGGGCGGCCGGTCCGCCCTCCGAGGGCAGCGGGCGCCGGCCGCCGCCCTGCGCCAGGAACTGCGCGATCAGGCTCTTGGTCGCCGACGGGGACAGCAGCGCGTCGCCCGCGGCGACGGTGCGGATCGCGGCGAGCAGCTCCTCCGGCTCGGCGCCCTTGCCGAGGAATCCCGCAGCGCCGGCGCGGATCGCCTGCGCGACGTACTCGTCGGCCTCGAAGGTCGTCAGGACGAGGACCGACACGCCGGTCAGGTCCTCGGCCGAGGTGATCTCGCGGGTGGCGGCGAGGCCGTCCGCGCCGGGCATGCGGATGTCCATCAGGACGACGTCCGCCCCGGTGTCGCGGGCGAGCGCGACGGCCTCGGCGCCGTCCGAGGCCTCCCCCACGACCTCCATGTCCGGCTCGGACTCCACGAGGACCCGGAACGCGCCGCGCAGCAGCGCCTGGTCGTCCGCGAGCAGCACCCTGATCATGCCGGGATTCTCCCATCCCCCCGCGGGGCGGCCGGCCGGCCCGGCACCGTCAGCGGCAGGCGTGCGTGGACGCGGAAGCCGCCCTGGGCGCAGGGACCGGCCTCGCAGGTGCCGCCGAGGGCCGCGACCCGCTCGCGCATGCCGATCAGGCCGTGGCCGCCGCCCGCGGTGCCTGGGGGCTGCGGACTGCCGCCGCGGTCGGTCACGGTGACCTCCAGCGCCGCGTCGCCGCGCGCGATGCCGATCCGCGCCCGCGCGCCCGGGCCGGCGTGCTTGTGGACGTTGGTGAGCGACTCCTGGATGACCCGGTACGCGGTGAGGTCGACGCTCGCGGGAAGCGTGCCGGTGTCCTCCTCGACGACCTCCACCGGCAGCCCGGCCCGTCGGAAGCCGTCGACGAGCTGGTCCAGCACACCGAGGCCGGGCGCCGGTTCCATGGGGGCGGCGGGGTCCCCGGACTGCCGCAGAAGGCCGACGGTCGCACGGAGCTCGTCCAGCGCGGAACGGCTCGCCTCCCGGACGTGCGCCAGGGCTTGCTTCGCCTGGTCGGGGCGGCTGTCCATGACGTGGGCGGCGACGCCTGCCTGCACGTTGACCAGGGCGATGTGGTGGGCGACCACGTCGTGCAGCTCCCGCGCGATGCGCATCCGCTCCTCGGCGACGCGGCGCTTGGCCTCCTCCTCCCGGGTGCGCTCGGCCCGCTCGGCCCGCTCCTCGACGGCGGCGACGTAGGCGCGGCGGTTGCGGGTGGCCTCACCGGCGGCGGCCGCCATGCCGCTCCACGCGAACAGGGCGATGTTCTCGGCGGAGTACCAGGGCCGGGCCCCGAAGAGCATGGCGATCGCGGGCAGCAGCAGGCAGGTGGCCAGGCCCAGCCGGAAGGTGGTGGTGCGGTCGGTGCGCGTGGAGGCGGAGAAGAGCGCGACGACGACGGTGGCGGCCACCGGGGCGCGGCCCTCCCCGGTCGCGGTGAGCACGTAGACCACGGTGACCGCGCCGGTGAAGGCCAGGACGCCCAGCGGCCGGCGCCGGCGTAGCAGCAGCGCGGCGGAGCCGAGGACGGCCAGCAGGATGTCGGGGACCGAGGCGTCGTACCGCTCGGTGTGCGGCCCGATGAACATGTTGCCGAGGATCACCGCGAGGACGGCGAGCGCCAGCCCGGCGTCAAGGGCGATGGGGTGGGCCTGCGGCCACAGCCGGGCCCGGTCCCTCATTGATCGATGCTGCACGCTCATCAACGGTACGGGCCCCCACGGACGACCGTGCCCCGGCCCGGTGCGGTACCGGGCCGGGGCACGTGGCGAGTGCGCTGGTCGGCTGGGTGTCAGCCGGGGATCAGTCCTCCCCCGGACTCCGTCCGGGAGGAAAGCCCCTCCTTGAGCATGTCCCGGACCTCCTCCAAGGTGGCGTCCGGGGTCGGCAGGATCAGCTCGGACGGCTCCAGGGAGTCGTCCGGCAGCGGTGTGCCGAGCCGCCGGACGGCGTCGAGGAGCGCGGTGAGCGTGCGCCGGAACCCGGCCTCGTCACCGCTCTCCATCTCCGCCAGGAGCTCGTCGTCGAGCTTGTTGAGTTCGGCGAGGTGGCTCTCCTCCACCGTCACCTGGCCCTCGCCCATGATCCGTACGATCACGACGCCCTCCTCAGGGGTGTCTCAACTCTTGTCGAACCGGGGCTGGTCCTGGGTCTGGGGCTGGGCCTGGCCCTGCTGCTGTCCGCCCTCGATGGCCTGCTGCGGCGAGCCGCCGGCCAGCTCGGCCTTCATGCGCTGCAGCTCCAGCTCGACGTCGCTGCCGCCGGACAGGCGGTCGAGCTCCGCCTGGATGTCGTCCTTGGCGATGCCGGTCGGGTCGTCGAGGGCGCCGGAGGCAAGCAGCTCGTCCAGGGCGCCGGCCCGGGCGCGCAGCTGCTCGGTCTTGTCCTCGGCCCGCTGGATCGCCAGGCCGACGTCGCCCATCTCCTCGGAGATGCCGGAGAAGGCCTCGCCGATCTGCGTCTGGGCCCTGGCCGCGCTGTAGGTGGCCTTGATGGTCTCCTTCTTGGTGCGGAAGGCGTCCACCTTGGCCTGCAGACGCTGGGCGGCGAGGGTGAGCTTCTCCTCCTCGCCCTGCAGCGTCTGGTGCTGCGTCTCCAGGTCGGTGACCTGCTGCTGGAGGGCGGCACGACGCGACAGCGCCTCGCGGGCCAGGTCCTCCCGGCCCAGGGCGAGCGCCTTGCGGCCCTGGTCCTCGTACTTCGAGGACTGCTGCTGCAGCTGGTTCAGCTGCAGCTCCAGGCGCTTGCGCGAGGTCGCGACGTCCGCGACACCGCGCCGCACCTTCTGCAGCAGCTCCAGCTGTTTCTGGTACGAGTAGTCGAGGGTCTCGCGCGGATCCTCGGCCCGGTCAAGGGCCTTGTTGGCCTTCGCGCGGAAGATCATCCCCATCCGCTTCATGACACCGCTCATGGGCCTCGCGCGCCCCCTTCATTCAGCTCGCCAGCACACCTCTACAGACCCCACAGTACGGGCCCTGGTTCCATTACCCCACTGTTCTGTTGCGGATGCGCTCATCCTTAGGAACGATCACAGTTCGATGACCTCAGGCGCAGGGAGTAGGTGAGGGGCTGGGGGTCCCGTCGGCGAGCACGTAACCTTGGAGTCGTGTTCCGACGTCGTTCCCAAACCGAGCAGACCGCGTCCACCACTGTGGTGGAGGACCGGCAGCCCCGCGACCCGCAGGCTCCCAAGGGTCGCCCCACCCCCAAGCGCAGCGATGCCCAGACGCAGCGCCGCAAGGCGGTGAATACGCCCACCGACCGCAAGGCTGCCACCAAGCAGGCCCGTGAGGCCCGGCGCGCCGATCTCGCCAAGCAGCGCGAGGCGCTGATGAACGGCGACGAGCGGTACCTGCCCGCCCGTGACAAGGGCCCGGTGCGCAAGTTCGCCCGCGACTACGTGGACTCGCGGTTCCGTGTGGCGGAGTTCTTCCTGCCGCTGGCCGTGGTCATCCTCGTGCTGAGCATGCTCCGCAACCCCGCGCTGCAGAACATCTCGCTGCTGCTGTGGCTCGTGGTGATCGTGCTGATCGTCGTCGACTCGGCCATCACCGGGTTCCTGCTCCGCCGCGAGCTGGCCAGGCGCTTCCCGGACAAGCCCACCAGGGGCGCCGTCGCGTACGCCCTCATGCGGACCCTCCAGATGCGCCGACTGCGCCTGCCGAAGCCGCAGGTCAAGCGCGGCACCAAGCTCTGAGCGGGAACGGCGCCTTCGCCGGCGCCGCCGGCTCGTGGCTGGACCGGCTCGGCGGACTGCGGAACACCGTGCGGCAGGAGCTGGTCGCGCGTCAGCTCGACGAGCAGATCACCGCGCGCTTCCCCGTGGGGCGCCGGCTCAGGATCCTCGACGTCGGCCCCGGTCAGGGCACCCAGGCGCTGCGGCTGGCCCGTGCCGGTCACCTGGTCACCGGCCTGGAGGCCGACCCGGAGATGGCGGCCGTGCTGCGCGAGGCGGTGGCCGCGGAGCCGGAGGGCATACGCGAGCGGATCACCCTCGTCGAGGGCGACGGCCGGGAGACCGGCCGGTACTTCGGGCCCGGCAGTTTCGACGTGGTGCTCTGCCACGGTGTGCTGATGTACGTGCCCGAACCGGACGCCTTGGTCGCCGGGCTCGCGCGGGTGCTGGCCCCCGGCGGACTGCTGTCGCTGCTGGTGCGGAACGCCGACTCGCTGGCGATGCGGCCCGCGCTGCAGGGCGACTGGTCCGGCGCCCTGGCCGCCTTCACGACCGACAGGTACACCAACCGGCTCGGGCTGCCCGCCCGCGCCGACCGGCGCGCGGACCTGACGACGACCCTCAGCGCCATCGGCGCGCCGCTGCACGCCTGGTACGGGGTGCGGGTCTTCACCGACACGGCGCCCGACGACGCCGCGGACGTGCCGGAGGAGCTGCTGGCCGCCGAGGAGCTGGCCGGGCGTACCGACCCCTACCGGGCGGTCGCGGCACTGCTGCATCTGTGCGGCGTACGGAACTGACCGGGGCGGGATACCGGGGACGGGGTGCCGCGAACGCGACACTTCGCTCATGCGCGATACGAAGCAGAACCCACGGCGGCCGATGGCGGCGCTCCGGGCGGCGGCCCTGCTGCTGGCCGTCGCGTGCTGCGGGGGTGTGACCGCCGGATGCACGGGGGGCTCCCCGTCCCCCAGCGCGGCGTCCTCGGCGCCCGCGCCCGTCGCCGCCTCAGAGGCGGCCGGCGCCCGCGATCTGGAGCGCGCCTACCAGCAGGTGGTCAAGGCGGTCCTGCCGTCCGTCGTCCAGATCAACACCTCCGAGGCGCTGGGCTCCGGCATCGTCTACGACACCAAGGGCCACATCGTCACCAACGCCCACGTCGTCGGCAGCGCCGACACCTTCGAGGTCACCCTCGCCAACAGCGACACCCCGCACAAGGGCCGGCTGGTGTCCTCCTTTCCCGAGCAGGACCTGGCCGTCATCGAACTCGACGACCCACCGAGCGGGCTGCGCGCGGCGTCATTCGGGCGCTCACGCGACGTCCAGGTGGGGCAGATCGTGCTCGCCATGGGCAGCCCGCTCGGCCTGAACAGCAGCGTCACGCAGGGCATCGTCTCGGCCGTCGACCGCACGGTCAGCGAGTCCGGGAACGGGGGCGGCGCGGGCGCCACCCTGGCCGACCTGGTGCAGACCTCGGCGCCCATCAACCCGGGCAACAGCGGCGGCGCGCTGGTCAACCTCTCCGGTCAGGTCATCGGCATCCCGACGCTCGCCGCGGTCAACCCCACCATGGGCGACTCGTCCGCGCCGGGCATCGGCTTCGCCATCCCCTCGGCCACCGTCACCCGCATCGCGGACCAGATCATCAAGCACGGCAAGGTCGTCGACTCCGGCCGCGCGGCGCTGGGCATCACCGGGCGCACCGTCCTCGACGAGAACTTCCAGCCCGCCGGGGTGGGCGTCGTCGAGGTCACCGGGGGCGGGGCGGCGGACAAGGCCGGGATCAAGCCCGGGGACGTCATCACCGATGTCGGGGGCGCCGACATCACGACCCTCCAGTCGCTGTCCGAGGCCCTGGTCCAGCACGCCCCCGGCGACACGGTGGACGTCACCTACCAGCGCGGCAGCAGCGAGAAGACCGTCAAGGTCACGCTGGGGCAGCTCCGTTAGGCCCGGTCGTCGAAGTCCCTCCCCCGGAGTTCTCTGCTTCGGCGACAGGGCCTCGCGGCCGGACGTGCAGCGGGGGCCCGGGGGCGTGGGGGGT
>NZ_JBYIQW010000009.1:0-186664 GCF_057707815.1 Actinacidiphila sp. bgisy160 | reverse complement strand
TGTCTGCTCGTCTGTTCTCCCTCCCCCCCCCCCCCCCCCACCCCGCACCCCGGACCGGGTCAGGACTCCGCGATGACCACCGCGGACGCGACCCCCGCGTCGTGGCTGAGCGAGATGTGAAACGCCCGCACCCCCAACTGCTCGGCCCGCGCCGCCACCGTCCCCCGGACGATGAGCCGCGGCTGCCCCGAATCCTCCGTGACGACCTCCGCGTCCGACCAGTGCAGCCCTCCGGGCGCCCCCAGCGCCTTCGCGACCGCCTCCTTCGCGGCGAACCGCGCCGCGAGGGAGGCGCTGCCCCGGCGGGCCCCACTGGGGAGGTGGAGCTCGCCGGGCAGGAAGAGCCGCTCGGCCAGGCCGGGGGTGCGCTCCAGAGACTGCTCGAAGCGGTCGATCTCGGCGACGTCGATACCCACCCCGATGATCACGGCGTGATCACTCGACCGTGACGGACTTCGCGAGGTTCCGCGGCTGGTCGACCTCGTTGCCGCGGGCCGTGGCCAGTTCGCACGCGAAGACCTGCAGCGGCACGGTCGCGACCAGCGGCTGCAGCAGCGTCGGGGTCTGCGGCACCCGCACCAGGTGGTCGGCGTAGGGGACGACGGACTCGTCGCCCTCCTCCGCGATGACGATGGTGCGCGCGCCGCGGGCCCGGATCTCCTGGATGTTGGAGACGATCTTGTCGTGCAGCACCGAGCGCCCGCGCGGCGACGGCACGACCACGACGACCGGGAGGTCCTCCTCGATCAGCGCGATGGGGCCGTGCTTGAGTTCGCCGGCGGCGAAGCCCTCGGCATGCATGTAGGCGAGCTCCTTGAGCTTGAGCGCGCCCTCCAGGGCCACGGGGTAGCCCACGTGGCGGCCGAGGAAGAGGACGGTGTTCTTGTCCTTGAGGGAGCGGGCCAGCTCGCGCACCGGCTCCATGGTCTTCAGGACCTGCTCGACCTGACGGGAGATCTGGGAGAGCTCGCGGATGACGGCGAGGATCTCGTCGCCCCACTTCGTGCCGCGCACCTGGCCCAGGTAGAGGGCGACGAGGTAGCAGGCGACGACCTGGGTGAGGAACGCCTTCGTGGAGGCGACGGCGACCTCGGGGCCGGCGTGCGTGTAGAGCACCGCGTCGGACTCTCGGGGGATGGTGGAGCCGTTGGTGTTGCAGATGGCCAGCACCTTGGACCCCTGTTCGCGGGCGTGCCGCAGGGCCATGAGGGTGTCCATGGTCTCGCCGGACTGGCTGATGGCGACCACCAGGGTGCGCGGGGCCAGGATCGGGTCGCGGTAGCGGAACTCGCTGGCGAGCTCGACCTCGCAGGGGATGCGGGTCCAGTGCTCGATCGCGTACTTGGCGATCATGCCCGCGTGGAAGGCGGTGCCGCAGGCGACGATGACGATCTTGTCGACCTCGCGCAGCACGGAGGCGGGGATGCGCACCTCGTCAAGGGTCAGCAGGCCGCTCGCGTCGATCCGGCCCAGCAGCGTGTCGGCGACGGCCTTGGGCTGCTCG
The DNA here is from genome assembly GCF_057707815.1 of Actinacidiphila sp. bgisy160. Classification (NCBI taxonomy): domain Bacteria; kingdom Bacillati; phylum Actinomycetota; class Actinomycetes; order Kitasatosporales; family Streptomycetaceae; genus Actinacidiphila; species Actinacidiphila sp. bgisy160. Next base: position 185,160 of record NZ_JBYIQW010000009.1, on the reverse strand, counting down.
GCGATCTCCTTGAGCATGAAGTAGTCGTAGCCGCCCTTCTCGGCGGCGGAGGCGTCCCAGTCGATGTGGTACGGCCGGACGTCGGCGGGCTTGCCCTCGAAGTCCGTCACGGTGACGCCCTCGCGGCGCAGTTCGACGACCTGGTCCTGGCCGAGCTCGATGGCCTCGCGGGTGTGCGCGATGAACGCCGAGACGTCGGAGGCGAGGAAGTTCTCGCCGTCGCCGACGCCCACGACGAGCGGGGAGTTGCGGCGGGCGCCGACCACGACGTCCGGCTCGTCGGCGTGGACGGCCACCAGGGTGAAGGCGCCCTCCAGGCGGCTGCAGACCTGGCGCATGGCCTCGGCGAGGTCCCCGGTGGAGGAGTACGCCTCGGCCAGGAGGTGGGAGACGACCTCGGTGTCGGTCTCGGAGAGCAGGTCGTGGCCGCGCTCGGCCAGTTCGGTGCGCAGGGCGGCGAAGTTCTCGATGATGCCGTTGTGGACGACGGCGACCCGGCCCGCGTTGTCCAGGTGCGGATGCGCGTTGGCGTCCGTGGGGGCGCCGTGGGTGGCCCAGCGGGTGTGCCCGAGGCCGGCGGGACCGGCCGGCAGCGGCCGTTCGTCCAGCAGCTTCTCCAGGTTGACGAGCTTCCCGGCCTTCTTGGCCGCGGCCAGGCCGCCGTCGGCGAGGACGGCGACGCCCGCCGAGTCGTACCCCCGGTACTCCAGACGCTTCAGACCCGCGATGACGACGTCGAGGGCGGACTGACCGCCCACGTATCCAACGATTCCGCACATGTGCCGTAGCCTACGGTCCGACCGGCGCCCGGACCTGACGGATCCTGCCCGACATCGGAATTTCCCACGGACACCAGCCCCTGGCGAGCCGTAGCCCAGAGCAGGAGTCGAGGGCCGGCGGCCGCCGGCCGCGACTGGGGCCGCGGCGTGACGCACCCCACTCCACCGTCCCGTTCGGACTCCGTTAACAATGGACTGTGATCTCACCGGTCTCCTCGATGCCCCAAAGCGCCCACAGACCCAGGTCGGAGGCGACTCCCTACGTCGACCTGACCCGGGCGGAGTGGAGCGCGCTGCGCGACCGTACGCCGCTGCCGCTGACCGCGGAGGAGGTCGAGCGGCTGCGCGGTCTGGGCGACGTCATCGACCTGGACGAGGTGATCGACGTCTACCTGCCGCTGTCGCGGCTGCTCAACCTCTACGTCGGCGCCACCCACGGCCTGCGCGGCGCGGTCAACACCTTCCTCGACGACACCGGGGAGGGCCACGGCTCGCAGGCCGGCACGCCCTTCGTCATCGGGGTCGCCGGCAGCGTCGCGGTCGGCAAGTCGACCACCGCGCGCATCCTGAAGGCGCTGCTCGCCCGCTGGCCCGAGCACCCGCGGGTGGAACTGGTCACCACCGACGGCTTCCTGTTGCCCAAGGCCGAACTCCAGCGCCGCGGGCTGATGTCCCGCAAGGGCTTCCCCGAGTCGTACGACCGGCGCGCCCTGACCCGCTTCGTGGCCGACGTGAAGGCCGGCAAGGACGAGGTGCGCGCGCCCGTCTACTCGCACCTGATCTACGACATCGTGCCGGACGAGGAACTGGTCGTCCGGCGGCCGGACATCCTCATCGTCGAGGGCCTGAACGTCCTGCAGCCCGCCCTGCCGGGCCAGGACGGCCGCACCCGGGTCGCGCTCGCCGACTACTTCGACTTCAGCGTGTACGTGGACGCGCGCACCGAGGACATCGAGCAGTGGTACCTGGCGCGCTTCCGCAAGTTGCGCGAGACCGCCTTCCAGAACCCGCTGTCGTACTTCCACCGCTACACCGAGGTCTCCGAGGAGGAGGCCATGGAGTACGGCCGGCACACCTGGCGCGCCATCAACCAGCCCAATCTGCTGGAGAACGTGCTGCCGACCCGCGGCCGGGCCACCCTGGTCCTGCGCAAGGGCCCCGACCACAAGGTGCGGAGGCTCTCGCTGCGCAAGCTGTAGTCCGCGGACCCCCGGGGTAGCCTGCCCCGCATGCTGCATCTTCGGATGATCGTCCCGCAGGGGAGCACCGACGAGGTCGTGTCCCTCGTCGAGGGGACCGTCGGCGCCACCCACGTCGCCGTGCTGCCAGGAGCGGCCCGCAAGCCGCGTGGGGACATCGTCATGTGCGACGTGGCGCGCGAGGCGGGTGACGAACTGCTGCGGGCGCTGCGGCACATGGGCGTCGCCGACACGGGCTCGATCGCGGTGGAGCACATCGACCTGTCGCTGTCGGCTCGCGCCGCCAAGGCCGAGGAGGAAGCGCCCGGGGAGGGCGCGGACGCCGTGCTGTGGGAGTCGCTGACCGACGCGACCCACGAGGAGTCCACCCTCACCGTCACCTACCTGGCGTTCCTGGCCCTGGCGACGATGCTGGCGGCCTGCGGCGTGATGCTGGACAGCGCGATCCTGATCGTCGGCGCGATGGTCGTCGGCCCCGAGTTCGGCCCGCTGGCGGGTGTGTGCACCGGTCTGGTCCAGCGCCACGGGCGGCTGGCCCGGCGCTCCCTGACGGCGCTGCTGGTGGGCTTCCCAGTGGCGATGGTGCTCACCGGCGGCTTCAACTACCTGATGGACGCCCTCGGCGTCTTCAGCGTGACCGACTTCACGGCCCCGCATCCGTCGACCGCGTTCATCTGGCAGCCGGACGCCAGTTCCTTCGTGGTGGCGTTCCTCGCCGGGATCGCCGGGATCCTCTCGCTGACCTCCGCCAAGTCCGGCGCCCTTGTCGGCGTGGCCATCTCGGTGACCACCGTCCCGGCGGCCGCCAACGCCGCCCTCGCGCTGTCCTACGGCGACTACCGCGAGCTGTGGGGCTCCTCGGCGCAGCTGGGCGTCAACCTGGCCGGCATCGTCGTCGCGGGCGTCCTGACGCTGCTCGCCCAGAAGGGCTTCTGGGCGATGCAGCGCAGGCGGCGTTCGGTGTCGCGCCCGGTCTAGCCGGGTCTAGTCCATGATGCCGACCGAGAATGCCCGGCTCGGCCTTGCACTCGGAGTTGCCGAGACTGACAACAAGCTGGCCCGCGCCTACCGTCAGGTCAACACCACCTCAGCCAGATCGGCCAGGGAATCCAGCATTTGCCGGCAGCATACCGACGGACCGGCCACGTCAAGCATTGATCGTCACGCTTGAGCCGTTCCCCGTCGCCAATGCCAACCTGCCTCACCTGAGCCTGCCCGCCGCCGACATTCCGATCGCCGTCGTCGGAGCCCAGGAAATCGAACGCCTGGTGACGTTGGCCGACACCACCCCCAGCTCTCTCCTCCTGGAGCGAGGGGCCGATCCCCAATGCTCCACGCGGGCGCTCGACGAATGCCTCAATGGGCATGAAAGGGACCGCAACCCGATCCTCGATCAGCGATGGGCGTCCTACCCCTGGGCGACAGCCCGGCTGCCTCCCGTCTCGGATGCGGCGTAGCCGTGCGGCGCTCCTTCACCCAGGCAGCTCTCACTCGGCCCGGATTTCAGCGAGACACCCATCGGGAGGCTTGGCGGTAGGATACGTAGCATGAGTGAGCCCACCGGCAAGTACTCGATCACCATGCCACGCGACATCGCCGAGGCCGCCAAGGCCCGCAGCGGTCCCTCCGGCCTGTCCGCCTACGTCGCCGCTGCCGTAGCCCGGCAGATCGAACGCGACAACCTCAACGAGCTCATCCAGGTCTCCGAGGCTGAGCACGGGCCCGTCACAGACGAGGAGATCCAGGCGTTGCGCGACCAGCTTCACCAGGCCCGGCAGCATCAGACACAGGGCGGGGCGAACGCCGCGTGACCCGCTCTCCCGCCCTTCCCGGCGGCACGTTGGTCCTGGACAGTGAGGGTCTTGCCAAGGCTGTGCAGCGTGACCGGTCCGTCACGGGATGGCTCGCGCTGGCCCGAGCCGACGACCTGCGCGTGATCACGTCCGCGGCAACCCTGGTAGAGGTGGCCCACCCCCGGATCAACCGCCCAGCGCTGGAGTGGACGCTGTCTCGCCTGGTCGTCGAGCCAGTCAGCGAACCGATCGCCCGCCACGCCGCCGCTCTCCTCGCCGACGCGGGGTTGCATGGCCACAAGTACGCCATCGACGCCATGCTCAGCGCCACCGCCCTCGCGGCCCCCGGCCCCGTCACGATCCTCACCTCGGACCCCGAAGACCTGACCGCGCTGTGCGGCGGACAGGCCACCGTGATCAAGATCTGACGCGGCCCCTCACCGATGAGGCAGTTCCTCTCGGCCGACCGCTACTGAGCTGCAGGAGGCGGGCAAGCCCGCCGACCCGTCCGGCTACCGGTGACGGGCACCCTTCCGGGGCCGGCACTGACGGCGGTCAGTGCCAGCCCGTTCGGACCAATGGGCCACCGCGCCGCGGAGCGGACGCACCGGCCCGGGAGCGGGCTTCCGGGCCCCTGGACACACCGAGTGGCTGCCGCCCAGGGGCCCGGGGCCGCGAGGCCGGCAGCCCGACTGCCCGGTCCCCCTTATGACGGAGGGGTGCCGGGCAGCGGGCGCGCGCCGGACGGGATCAGGAGCCGGACGCCGGGTCTAGCGTTGGTCTAGCCGAGCGCGGACTTCACGGCGTCGGCGAGCCGGCCGGCCACGGAGCGGGCGTGGTCGATGTCGGCGGCCTCGACCATGACGCGGACCACCGGCTCGGTGCCGGAGGGGCGCAGCAGCACCCGGCCGGTGGTGCCGAGCTCGGCCTCCGCCTCGGCGACGGCGGCGGACAGCTCGGTGGAGGACCCGACGCGGCTCCTGTCGACGTCCCGGACGTTGATCAGGACCTGCGGCAGCCGCTCCATGACGGCGGCCAGCTCGGCCAGCGAACGGCCGGTGGAGGCGACCCGGGCGGCCAGCATGAGGCCGGTGAGGGTGCCGTCGCCGGTGGTGGCGTGGTCGAGGATGATCACGTGGCCGGACTGCTCGCCGCCGAGCGCGTAACCGTGCTCCTTCATCGACTCCAGCACGTAGCGGTCGCCGACGGCGGTCTGGATCAGGTCGATGCCCTCGCGCTCCATGGCGAGCTTGAAGCCCAGGTTGGACATGACGGTGCCGACGACGGTGTTCTTCCGCAGCCGGTCCGCCTCGCGCATGGCGAGGGCCAGCACGGCCAGGATCTGGTCGCCGTCGACCTCGTTGCCCCGGTGGTCCACGGCCAGGCAGCGGTCGGCGTCGCCGTCGTGGGCGATGCCGAGGTCCGCGCCGTGGTCGATGACGGCGGCCTTGATCAGGTCCAGGTGCGTCGAGCCGCAGCCGTCGTTGATGTTGAGGCCGTCCGGCTGGGCGCCGATGGTGACCACCTCGGCGCCGGCCCGGGCGAAGGCCTCGGGCGAGACGCGGGCGGCGGCGCCATGGGCCTCGTCCAGGACGATCTTCAGGCCGTCCAGGCGGTTCGGCAGGACGCCGATCAGGTGGGCGACGTACTGGTCGAAGCCCTCGTCGTACTCGCGCACACGGCCCACGCCGGCGCCGGTGGGGCGGTCCCAAGGGGCGCCGGTGCGGTGCTCGTCGTAGACGGACTCGATGCGGTCCTCGAGCTCGTCCGCGAGCTTGTGGCCGCCGCGGGCGAAGAACTTGATGCCGTTGTCGGGCATCGGGTTGTGGCTCGCGGAGAGCATCACGCCCAGGTCCGCGCCGAGCGCACCGGTGAGGTAGGCCACGGCCGGGGTCGGCAGCACGCCCACCCGCAGCACGTCGACGCCGGCGCTGGCGAGCCCGGCCACCACCGCGGCCTCCAGGAACTCTCCGGACGCGCGCGGATCCCGTCCCACCACGGCCACCGGCTTGTGGCCCGCGAACGTGCCCGCCTCGGCGAGCACATGCGCCGCAGCGACCGACAGTCCGAGCGCGAGCTCGGCCGTCAGATCCGCGTTCGCGACACCGCGCACACCGTCCGTACCGAAGAGTCGTCCCACGTCTTTCCTCCGAGATGTTGCCGTGCTCCGCCCCGTACCCGTCGGGCGTTCATCCGGTTATACGCCCATACCCCCCGGAATGCGTACGCCCCGGAGACGCACAGAGTGCCTCCGGGGCGTACGTGCAGTGCAGCACGCGCGATGATCAGCGCTTGCTGTACTGCGGCGCCTTGCGGGCCTTCTTCAGACCGGCCTTCTTGCGCTCGATCTCGCGGGCGTCGCGGGTCAGGAAGCCGGCCTTCTTGAGCGGGCCGCGGTTGTTGTCCACGTCCGCCTCATTCAGCGCACGGGCGACGCCCAGGCGCAGCGCACCGGCCTGGCCGGAGATGCCGCCGCCGTTGATGCGGGCGATGACGTCGTAACGGCCGTCGAGCTCGAGGATCTTGAACGGCTCGTTGACTTCCTGCTGGTGCACCTTGTTGGGGAAGTACTCCTCAAGGGTGCGACCGTTGATCGTCCACTTGCCGGAGCCCGGGACGATCCGGACGCGGGCGACGGACTCCTTGCGGCGGCCCGTACCGGCGGCCGGCTGGGGCTCGCCGAAGCGGGAGGCGAGGGACTCGGAGGTGTACTCCTCCGGGATCTCGATGGTCTCCACGATCTCGCCGTCCTCGACGAGAGGGGTCTCAGGGGTGGTCTCGGCCACGATGCTCCTCAGATGCTTTCTGTGTCGGTGGTGGCCGGGACTAGCCCTGCGCGACCTGGCTGATCTCGAACGGAACCGGCTGCTGGGCGCCGTGCGGGTGCTCGGCACCCGCGTACACCTTCAGCTTGGAGAGCATCTGGCGGCCCAGGCTGTTCTTGGGCAGCATGCCCTTGACGGCCTTCTCGATGGCCTTCTCGGGGTTCTTGTCGAGCAGCTCGTCGTAGCGGACGGAACGCAGACCGCCCGGGAAGCCCGAGTGGCGGTAGGCGAGCTTCTGCTGCTTCTTGTTGCCGGAGAGGTGCACCTTGTCGGCGTTGATGATGATGACGAAGTCACCGGTGTCGACGTGAGGCGCATAAATCGGCTTGTGCTTGCCCCTCAGGAGGGACGCTGCCTGGGACGCCAGACGGCCCAGGACGACGTCCTGCGCGTCAATGACGTGCCACTGGCGCTGGACATCGCCGGGCTTGGGGCTGAACGTACGCACGGTCGTAGCCTTCGCTTCTTCAGTGAGTGGGTACTGACAAGGCCACCCGGACGATCACGACAGCCCAATCGCCTGCGGCGACGCATACCGCAGGGCGAACGCTGGTCATCGGCCCGGTGGACCGGCGTAGCGGCCTCTCACGTGAGAACGAGCAAGCCAATACGCATAACGAACCTGCAGAATACCCGCGGCTGCCCGTTCGGGTCAAAACAGCCCGTGCGAGGGCGCGCCCGGACCCCGGTCACCCCCGCTCCCGCACCACCCGTGTCTCGTCCCACACCGGCTCCGGCACCTCCCGGACGACCCCGTCCGCACCGAAGACCAGGTACCGGTCGAAGCTGCGGGCGAACCAGCGGTCGTGCGTGACCGCGAGCACGGTCCCGTCGAACGCCTCCAGCCCCTCCTGCAGCGCCTCCGCCGACTCCAGGTCCAGGTTGTCGGTCGGCTCGTCCAGCAGCAGCGCCGTCGACCCGGCCAGCTCCAGCAGCAGGATCTGGAAGCGCGCCTGCTGCCCGCCCGACAGCTGGTCGAAGCGCTGGTCGCCCTGGCGGTCGAGCTCGTAGCGCCGCAGGGCGGACATCGCCTTGCCGCGGTCGCGCGCGTGCTCGGTCCACAGGATGTCGACCAGGGTGCGCCCCATCAGCTCCGGGTGCGCGTGTGTCTGCGCGAAGTGCCCCGGCACGACCCGCGCGCCCAGCTTCCACTCCCCCGTGTGCCGCACCCCGGGATCACCGGCCAGCAGCCGCAGGAAGTGCGACTTGCCCGAGCCGTTCGAACCGAGGACGGCCACCCGCTCCCCGTAGAAGACCTCCAGGTCGAACGGCTTCATCAGCCCGGTCAGCTCCAGCCGCCCGCAGGTGACGGCGCGCAGCCCGGTGCGCCCGCCGGACAGCCGCATGCGGATGTCCTGCTCGCGCGGCGGCTCCTGCGGCGGCCCCGCCTCCTCGAACTTCCGCAGCCGGGTCTGCGCGGCCCGGTAGCGGGAGGCCATGTCGGGGCTGATGGCCGCCTGCTGACGGAGGGTCAGTACGAGTTTCCTCAGCCGGGCGTGCTCCTCCTCCCAGCGCCGCCGCAGTTCCTCGAAGCGGGCGAAGCGTTCACGGCGCGCCTCGTGGTACGTGGCGAAGCCGCCGCCGTGCACCCACACGTCCGAGCCGGCCGGTCCCGGCTCCACGCTGACGATCTTCTCGGCGGAACGGGCCAGCAGCTCACGGTCGTGGGAGACGAACAGCACCGTCTTCCTGGTCTGCCGCAGCTGCTCCTCCAGCCAGCGCTTGCCGGGGACGTCGAGGTAGTTGTCCGGCTCGTCCAGCAGCAGCACCTGGTCGGTGCCGCGCAGCAGCGCCTCCAGCACCAGCCGCTTCTGCTCGCCGCCTGACAGCGTCCGCACCTCGCGCCACTGGGCCCGCTCGTACGGGACGCCCAGCGCGGCCGTGGTGCACATGTCCCAGACCGTCTCGGCCTCGTAGCCTCGGGCCTCGGCCCAGTCGCTGAGCGCCTGCGCGTAGGCGAGCTGGGCGGCCTCGTCGTCCTGCGCCATGATCTCCAGCTCGGCGGCGTCGACGGCCGCCGCCGCCTCGCGGATGCGCGGCGGCGCGACGGACACCAGCAGGTCCCGCACGGTCCGGTCGTCCCGCACCGAGCCGACGAACTGCGGCATGACACCCAGTCCGCCGCTCACCGCGACCGTGCCGCCGTGCGGCTTCAACTCACCGGAGATCAGCCGCAGGAGGGTCGTCTTGCCGGCGCCGTTCGCCCCGACGAGGGCCACCGCGGCGCCCTCGCCCACCCGGAACGAGACGTCGCCCAGCAACACCCGGCCGTCCGGCAGGTAGTACTCCAGATGCGCAACGTCCACATGTCCCATGCCGTGGATTCTCGTAGCCCGGCCGCCCGCCGCCAAACGGGTTTTCTCCTCTATAGAATCCGCGCCATGACTGACGGGCCGCAGCAGCCGTACAACCCGAACGAAGGATGGACCGCACCGCCGGGACAGCGAGGCGTCCCGGGTGACCCCGGGGAGGAGCGCCAGGTGCTCCGCGGCCAGGTTGTCGGCGGCCCCGACCACCACCCCCAGCAGCCCGCCTGGACCCCGCCCGCCGACTGGGCGCCGCCGGTACCCGGTCAGGGCACCCGGGGCCCCTCGCAGCCGCAGGTCCCGCCGCGCGCGGCGCACGAGCCCGACTGGTCGGCGCTCGCCGAGGAGGCGGCAGCCGGCGCCAGGCGCCGCCGGCTGTTCCTCATAGGCGGCGGCGTCCTCGCCGCCGCGGCCGTCGCCGGGATCGTCACGGTGGCCGTGGTCAGCTCCGGGAGCCCGGGGCCCTCCCCCACCGAGACCGCCTCGGCCCCCGCCTCCGAGGTCCCCCTGCCGCCCGAGCCCTCCTTCTCCGAGGTCTCCCCCGGCCCGACCTACGGTCCGCTGGACTTCCTCTCCACCGCTGCCAAGGACACCGCCCCGCTCAACGTGGGCACCCTCTTCCCCGGCAGCAAGCTGGACTTCTCCGGCGGCCGCTCGTACGTGAAGACCTCCGCCAAGGAGAACGGCGACTGCGCCGGCGCCGCGACCGGCTCGCTGGCCGCGGCCCTCACCCGCAACGGCTGCACCCGCATGATGCGGGTGACGTACACGCGCGGCCGATCCGCGGTCACCATCGGCGTGGCCGTGTTCAAGGACACGGCCTCCGCCAAGAAGCTGGCCAGGACCAACAAGTTCGTGCGCCCGCTGAACGGCGGCGGCGTGACCGACTTCTGCCACGACGTGGCGTGCTGGTCCAAGTCCGGCGCCGTGGGCCGCTACGCGTACTTCACCATCTCCGGTCCCAGGAACGGCGCCGCGGCCACCAGCTCCGACACCGCCTCCCGGCAGGCCGGCCAGGACGGCTTCGACTACGCCTTCAACCGCATCGTCCAGCGCGGCAGGGACCAGGCCGACGCCGCGATGGCCTCCGAGGCCGCCTCGCCGGCCGGCTGACCCCGCCCGACCCGGACCAGAACGGCATGCCCTCCCTGCGTACGCTGCTGACCCTGCCCCGCATGCTCCGCCACGGCGCCGCCGTCGGGGCCGGCCTGCCGCCGGACGAGGCCGTCGTCCTGGACGTCCCCGGCGTCCCGCTGCGCGGCGCGCTCGCCGCGGCGCGCAGCGGCGACCACGGGCCCGCCCGGGAGCTGCTGTCCGCGACCCGGCTGGGATGCCAGTGGGAACTGCGCGACACCTACGTCTCGGAGCTGGCACGGTTCGCCCTGCACAACCCCGGGTGGCTGGACGCCTGGCTGGACGCCGCGCCCGAGGACCCGGACGCGGCGCTGGTCAAGGCCGACCTGTGCGTCCACCAGGCCTGGGAGATACGCAGCGGCGCCCGCGCATCGGAGGTCCCGCCCGAGCAGTTCAAGGCGTTCTTCGCGCTGCTCAAGGACGCGGTGCCGGTGATCGGCGCCGCCGCCGAGCTCAACCCCGCCGACCCTGTGCCGTGGCGCGTCGCACTCACCCACGCGCGGGGCACGCAGTCCTCGCGGGAGATCTTCGACGCGTACTGGGCCGAGGCGGTCGAGCGCGCCCCGCACCACTACGGCTGTCACGCCTCCGCCCTGCAGTACCTGTGCGCCAAGTGGTACGGCACGCACCGCGAGATGTTCGACTTCGCCGAGCAGGCCGCCGAGGAGGCGCTGCCCGGCTCGAAGATCAACGCGTTGCCGCTGCTCGCCGCCGTCGAGTACGACCTCGTGGCGGGCGGGCCCGCCGCCGACGACGCGTCCGGCGCGGACGAGGTCGAGCCGGCCCGCATCGCCGCCGCCGTCGACCGCGCCCTGGAGCTGTCCCGCTGGTACGACCCCGGCGACCCGGAGGCGGCGGAGATCCGCAACCACCTGGCGCTGATGCTGATGCGCGCGAGCCGCTGGGAGGAGGCGCTGGGCGTCTTCCGCGACATCGGCGTGCACGCCACCAGCCTCCCCTGGGCCTACCTGGGCGCGGATCCCCGTCAGGAGTTCCTGGACTTCCGTACCGGGGTGCGCATGCGGGTCGCCACCCGCACCCCGTTCTTCGGCACCCCGCCCCAGGTCCCCGTCCCGGCAGTCGGGCACGAGTGGACGCCGCGCGCCCTGGCGGTGGCCTCCGCACCGCTCACCGCCGTCGCGCAGGCGGCACTGCTGTGCCGGACCGGGCTGCGGCTGGCCCCGGCGGGAGCGGGCTTCACCCATGTCGAGCTGACCGGGGAGGGCAGCCTGGCGGGGGCGGTCGACCTGTTCACGGCGGGCGAGAAGTGGCCCGCCGTCGTCCTGCAGCGCTCGGGCGACCGGTACGGGATCACGTTGTACGCCCGGGGCAGGAAGGTCGCCGCGCACGAATGGGCACCGGGGGCGCCCGTCCCGTCCCTGGAGACCGCCGGAGCCACGGCCGGCGCCCTCGCCGCGGCGTACGGCGTCCGCGACGCACGGCCCCTCACGGCGCTGCTGCGCGGCATGGACGCCCCCGGGCGGCGGCTCGCGGACACGGTGGCGGCACTGGGCCTGCCGGCGCTGCCCGAGGGCTTCGGGGAGCGTCCCACGACGCTCGACGGGGTGCCCGGTGCCCGGGTACTCGCCCCGCGCGGCTTCCTCTCCGGGGTCAGGGGCACCCTGACCACGGAAGACGGCGCGATGCCGCTGCCCCCGCGGGGCGCCGCGGTGCGCCTGCCCGCCCGCTGGTGGGCGACGCGCGCCCTGTACCTGCTGCTGCTCGTCCCGGCCGCCTGCTTCTCCTGGTGGGGTGCCTTCCACGACCGCCTGCGCCCGGTCCCGCTGGTGCTGACGTCCCTGGGCTCGGGCTACGTCCTCACCCAGGTGGTCACGGCACTGCGGCGCCGTGGATGAGCGCGCGGGCAGGCGGCGGACCGGCGCCCGCCGGCCGCGCCCCTCAGGCGCGAGGCAGCGGCAGGGTGCGCATGTTGCGGGCCTCGCGGTTGCGCGCGGCCAGCAGCTCGTCCGCCGGGTAGCCGACCTCCTCCAGGGTCAGCCCGTGCGGCCGCACCACGTTGACCGCCGAGTGCCGCACCCGTCCCGCCAGGACCTCGGCGGGGAAGCCGGCCGACCGGTGGCCGTCGCCGACCAGCAGCATCGACCCGACCAGGGCACGCACCATGTTGTGACAGAAGGCGTCCGCACGGACGGTCGCCACGGCCAGCCCGGAGGCGTCCCGCTCCCAGTGCAGCTCCAGGAGGGTGCGGATGGTCGTCGCGCCCTCCCGCTTCTTGCAGTAGGCCGCGAAGTCGTGCTCGCCGAGCAGCTTGCGCGCCGCTTCGTTCATCAGGTCCACGTCCACCGGCCGGTCGTGCCACAGCACGTGCCCCCGCAGCAGGGGATCGACCCCTCCCTGGTGGTCGCCGACCCGGTAGGCGTAGCGGCGCCAGATCGCGGAGAAGCGCGCGTTGAAGCCGGCCGGGGCCCGCGAGACCTTCCACACCCGTACGTCCCAGGGCAGCCGTCCCGCCAGCCGGCGCAGCAGCTTGCCGCCCTCCAGCGCCCACACGTCCTCCGGCAGGTCGACGTGCGCGACCTGCCCCCGGGCGTGCACACCGGCGTCCGTACGCCCGGCGACGGTCAGCTCGACCGGGTCCGGCAGCCGCAGCACCGTCTGGAGAGCCGACTCCAGCTCCCCCTGCACCGTCCTCCTGCTGCGCTGCTTCGCCCACCCGGAGAACTCGGTTCCGTCGTACGCCAGGTCCAGCCGCACCCGGACGTACCCGGGCTCCACCTCATCGCTTGCCACACTCACCCGCAGATCCTCTCAAACACACGGACGGGCCCGCCCCAGCGATCTGGGTGCGGGCCCGTCCGGTCGGGACGTCAGGCGTCCTTGGACTCCTCGGCCGGAGCCTCGGTGGCCTCGGCCTTGTCCTCGACCTCGGCCGGAGCCTCGGTCTTGGCCTCGGCCTCCTTGACCGCGCGCTTGGTCGCGGCCTCCGCCTCGCCCGTGGCCTGCTGGGCCACGGTCAGCGCCTCCACCAGCTCGATGACGGCCATCGGCGCGTTGTCGCCGCGACGGTTACCGATCTTGGTGATGCGGGTGTAACCACCCGGGCGGTTCTCGTACCGCGGGGCGATCTCGGTGAAGAGCGTGTGGACGACGCTCTTGTCCGTGATCGTCTGCAGCACCAGGCGACGGTTGTGGATGTCGCCCTTCTTCGCCTTGGTGATCAGGCGCTCCGCGACCGGACGCAGACGGCGCGCCTTGGCCTCGGTGGTGGTGATGCGGCCGTGCTCGAACAGCGACTTCGCGAGGTTCGCGAGAAGCAGACGCTCGTGCGCGGCGCTGCCGCCCAGACGGGCACCCTTGGCGGGCTTCGGCATGGTGTTTCTCCTCAATCTCTGCACCGGCCGTGTCAGGTACCGGTGTCAGGGCCCCCCGGGCGGATGCCCGGGGGCAGTCAGATCAGTACTGCTCGGTCTCGACGAAGCCGGCATCGACGTCGTCGTCCGCACCGAAGGTGTCGGCGGCGGAGGTCGGGTCGAATCCGGGCGGGCTGTCCTTGAGGGCCAGGCCCATGCCGGCCAGCTTCGCCTTGACCTCGTCGATCGACTTCGCACCGAAGTTGCGGATGTCGAGCAGGTCCGCCTCGGAGCGCGCCACGAGCTCACCCACCGAGTGGATGCCCTCACGCTTGAGGCAGTTGTAGGAACGGACGGTGAGCTCGAGCTCCTCGATCGGCAGCGCGAGGTCCGCCGCCAGGGCGGCGTCCGTCGGGGACGGGCCCATGTCGATGCCCTCGGCGTCGACGTTCAGCTCGCGGGCGAGACCGAACAGCTCGACGAGGGTCTTGCCGGCCGAGGCCACGGCGTCACGGGGACGCATCGCGGGCTTGGTCTCGACGTCGACGATCAGCTTGTCGAAGTCGGTGCGCTGCTCGACACGGGTCGCCTCGACCTTGTAGCTGACCTTGAGCACCGGGCTGTAGATGGAGTCGACCGGGATACGGCCGATCTCCTGGCCCTGCTGCTTGTTCTGGACGGCGGAGACGTAGCCGCGACCGCGCTCGACGGTCAGCTCCATCTCCAGCTTGCCCTTGCCGTTCAGCGTGGCCAGGACGAGGTCGGGGTTGTGCACCTCGACACCGGCCGGGGGCGCGATGTCGGCGGCGGTGACCACACCCGGGCCCTGCTTGCGCAGGTACATCACGACCGGCTCGTCGTGCTCCGAGGAGACGACCAGCGACTTGATGTTGAGGATGAGGTCGGTGACGTCCTCCTTGACACCCGGCACGGTGGTGAACTCGTGCAGGACGCCGTCGATCCGGATCGAGGTGACGGCGGCACCCGGGATCGAGGAGAGGAGCGTGCGGCGGAGCGAGTTGCCGAGGGTGTAGCCGAAGCCCGGCTCCAGCGGCTCGATCACGAACCGGGAGCGGAACTCGTCGACGACCTCTTCGGTCAACGAGGGGCGCTGAGCGATCAGCATGAGGTATTGCCTCCAGTCTTCGGCACCCACCATTTGATGCCGAGGCTTCAAGGGTACGGGCGGCGCGGCGCGAAAAGCGCCGCACCGCCCGGGACCGTGAGCCCTGCTACTTCGAGTAGAGCTCGACGATCAGCTGCTCCTGCACCTGGGTGTCGATCACCGGGCGCTCGGGCAGGTTGTGCACGAGGATCCGCAGACGCGAGGGGATCGCCTCCAGCCAGGCCGGGACGGTCCTCTCGCCCGCCTCCCCCTGAGCCACCTGGAAGGGGGTCAGGCTACGGGAGGACTGACGGACCTCGACGATGTCGTTCGCGACGACACGGGCCGACGGGATGTCGGTCTTGACGCCGTTCACGAGGAAGTGGCCGTGACGGACCAGCTGCCGCGCATGATCACGCGACTTGGCGAAGCCCGCCCGGTAGACCACGTTGTCCAGCCGGGACTCCAGGATGCGGAGCAGGTTCTCACCGGTCTTGCCGGACCTGCGGTTCGCCTCCTCGTAGTACCCGCGGAACTGCTTCTCAAGGACACCGTAGATACGCGCGCACTTCTGCTTCTCGCGCATCTGCAACAGGTACTCGCTGTCCTTGGTGCGCCCGCGTCCGTGCTCACCCGGGGGGTAAGGACGGATCTCGATCGGGCACTTCGCGCTCTCGCACTTGCTCCCCTTGAGGAAGAGCTTCTGCTTCTCCCGACGGCAACGCTTGCAGTCGGCCCCGGTGTAACGCGCCATTCCTGTTTTTCTCCTACCTGCTCAGCGGATTGCTGATCAGACGCGCCGGCGCTTCGGCGGGCGGCATCCGTTGTGCGGGGTCGGAGTGACGTCCTGGATCGAGCCGACCTCGAGGCCGGTGGCCTGGAGGGAGCGGATCGCGGTCTCACGGCCGGAGCCGGGGCCCTTGACGAACACATCGACCTTGCGCATGCCGTGCTCCTGCGCGCGGCGGGCGGCCGACTCGGCGGCCATCTGCGCGGCGAACGGGGTCGACTTGCGCGAGCCCTTGAAGCCGACGTGGCCGGCGGAGGCCCAGGAGATCACGTTGCCGGACGGGTCCGTGATCGAAACGATGGTGTTGTTGAACGTGCTCTTGATGTGGGCGTGCCCATGAGCGACGTTCTTCTTCTCCTTGCGGCGCACCTTCTTGGCGCCGGCCTGACGGCCCTTCGGAGGCATATGTGGTTACTCCCGGTGGAGGTGGTCGGTCCTACAGCGAAGACCGCTGACGAGCGTCCGCTGAGGACTACTTCTTGCCCGGCTTCTTCTTGCCGGCGATGGCGCGACGCGGGCCCTTGCGGGTGCGGGCGTTGGTGTGGGTCCGCTGACCGTGGACCGGCAGGCCGCGGCGGTGGCGCAGGCCCTGGTAGCAGCCGATCTCCACCTTGCGGCGGATGTCCGCCTGGATCTCGCGACGGAGGTCACCCTCGGTCTTGATGTTGGCGTCCACGTACTCGCGGATCTTGACGAGGTCCTCTTCGTCCAGGTCGCGAACGCGGGTGTTCGGGTTCACGCCGGTGGCGGCGAGGGTCTCCTTGGCCAGGGTGCGGCCAATGCCGAAGACGTAGGTGAGGGCGACTTCCACACGCTTTTCGCGCGGGATGTCAACACCTGAAACGCGTGCCATTCAATGGCTCCTGTTGGTGTTGGGGGTCTTCCGCAGCGCCGCTCCTGGCCGCCGTACGAGGTACGGACCAGGTCCCCGGCCCCCGCCGGAGGTGTCGTCAGCCGGACGGATCCGGCCCGACGGGCGCTGCGTATGTACATGTGTTGCTCGCGTCGCGGGAAGAACTGCGAGGTGCAGGTCGGCGTGCGTCAGCCCTGGCGCTGCTTGTGGCGCAGGTTGTCGCAGATGACCATGACCCGGCCGTGACGGCGGATCACCTTGCACTTGTCGCAGATCTTCTTGACGCTCGGCTTGACCTTCATGGAATTCAGGTTCTCCGGGTCGTGAGATCTACTTGTAGCGGTAGACGATCCGTCCGCGCGTGAGGTCGTAGGGGGACAACTCCACAACGACCCGGTCATCGGGAAGGATGCGGATGTAGTGCATGCGCATCTTGCCACTGATGTGCGCGAGGACCTTGTGACCGTTCTGCAGCTCCACCTTGAACATAGCGTTCGGCAGAGACTCGATCACGGTGCCCTCGATTTCGATGGCGCCTTGCTTCTTGGCCATGTCCTGCTTTCGGGATCGGCTACCTTGATCGGCTTTTGGCATGCCTGAAGGCATACGCGAGCCGACGTGACAGTCTACGTCAGCCGTTCCTGAAAGACGAATCCGGGGTGTATGCCCGCGAAAGATGATCGATAAGCGGGCCGGAGGGGGCGCTCAGGCGAGCGGGTCCGGCGCGGCCGTGATCCCGTACTCCGCCAGCTTGGCCTTGCCGCCGTCACGGGCGGTCAGGACCAGCGGGCCCTCCTCGGTGAGCGCGACGGAGTGCTCCCAGTGGGAGGACCAGGTGCCGTCGTCGGTCCTGACCGTCCACTCGTCCTCGAGAACGTGGGTGAGCGGGGTGCCGAGGCTGACCATCGGCTCGATGGCCAGGCACATGCCCGCCACCAGACGGGGGCCCTTGCCGCGCTTGCGCGAGACGTAGTTCAGCAGGTGGGGGTCCATGTGCATCTGCGAACCGATGCCGTGGCCGCCGTACTCCTCGATGATCCCGTACTTGCCGCCGCCGGGCTTGGGCTGCCGGCGGATGTACGTCTCGATGGCACGGGAGATGTCGACCAGCCGGTCGCCCTTGCGGAAGGCGGCGATGCCGGCCCACATGGACTCCTCGGTCACCCGGCTGAGCTCGATGAGCTCCGGAGCGTGACCGCCGCCCACGAAGGCGGTGTAGGCGGCGTCGCCGTGCCATCCGTCGACGATGGCACCGCAGTCGATCGAGATGATGTCGCCGTCCTTCAGGACGGTCGCGGTGTCCGGGATGCCGTGGACGACGACATCGTTCACGGAAGTGCAGATCGTGGCGGGGAAACCGCCGTAGCCGAGGAAGTTCGGCTTGGCGCCGTGGTCGGCGAGGACCTTGCGGGCCACGTCGTCCAGGTCCTTGGTGGTGGCCCCGGGGACGGCCGCCTCACGGGTGGCCTCGTGGATCGCGGCGACGACCAGGCCCGCCGCGCGCATCTTCGCGATCTGCTCGGGGGTCTTGATCTCCACCATCGGTCCTGGCCTTCCTTCGTCCCACGGGATACCTCAACGGTACGGCCGCGGGGTCCTGGGGGACACCGCGGCCGCAACGGTCACGCATGTGTTCAGGCGGCGCTGTCGCCCGTGTCCTTCTTGCCCTGCAGCGCGTCCATCGCCCGCTTGGTCACCTCGGCGACCTTGCCCAGGGCCGAGATCGTGCGCACCAGGCCCTGCTGCTTGTAGTAGTCGATGATCGGCTCGGTCTTGCTGTGGTACTCCTCCAGCCGGACCCGCACCTTCTCCTCGGTGTCGTCCGAACGCTGGTACAGCTCACCACCGCACTCGTCGCACACGCCCTCGACGGCCGGAGGCCGGTAGACCACATGGAAGACGTGGCCGCCGTCTTTGCGGCACAGTCGGCGGCCGGCGATCCGCTTGACGACCTCCTCCTCGGGGACCTCGAGGTCCAGGACGGCGTCCAGCGCTATCCCGGTCTCGGCGAGGATCTTGTCGAGCGCCTGGGCCTGGCCCACGTTCCGCGGGAAGCCGTCGAGCAGGAAGCCGCCCGCGGCGTCCGGCTGCAGCATGCGGTCCTTGGCCATGCCGATGGTGATCTCGTCGGGGACCAGCCGGCCGGCATCGGTGTACTCGCGGGCCCTGAGGCCCAGCTCCGTGCCCTGGCTGATGTTCGCCCGGAAGAGGTCGCCCGTGGAGATGTGCGGGATCGACAAGTTCCTGGCAAGGTACGCAGCCTGCGTACCCTTGCCGGCCCCGGGGGGCCCGACGAGGACGATGCGCATCAGCGGAGGAACCCTTCGTAGTTACGCTGCTGAAGCTGGCTCTCGATCTGCTTCACCGTCTCCAGGCCGACACCCACGATGATCAGGATGCTCGTCCCGCCGAACGGGAAGTTCTGGTTCGCGTTGAACAGCACCAGCGCCACAGTGGGCACCAAGGCGATCAGACCCAGGTACATAGCGCCCGGCCACGTGATGCGGTTGAGCACGTAGCTGAGGTACTCCGCGGTGGGACGACCAGCCCGGATGCCCGGGATGAACCCACCATACTTCTTCATGTTGTCCGCGACTTCTTCGGGGTTGAAGGAGATGGCCACGTAGAAGAAGGCAAAGAAGACAATCAGCAGGAAGTACGCGGTGATGTAGATCGGGTGATCGCCCTTGACCAGGTTGTCCCTGACCCAGTTTGCCCAGGTAGAGGTGGATCCACTGAACTGGACGACCAGTGACGGGATGTACAGGAGCGATGACGCGAAGATGACGGGAATCACACCCGCCTGGTTCACCTTCAGCGGGATGTAGGTGGAGGTTCCACCGTACGAACGACGCCCGATCATGCGCTTCGCGTACTGCACGGGGATGCGGCGCTGCGCCTGCTCGACGAAGACGACGAGGGCGACCATCGCCAGACCCACCAGGATGACGGCCCCGAACTCGACCCAGCCGTCCGCGATGTTCCCGGACTTCTTGATCGCCCAGAGGGCGCCGGGGAAGCCGGCCGCGATCGACAGGAACATCAGGATCGACATGCCGTTGCCGATGCCGCGGTCGGTGATGAGCTCACCCAGCCACATGATGAGGGCGGTGCCCGCGGTCATCGTGATGACCATCGTGATCGTGGTGAAGATCGACTGGTCCGGGACGATGTTGAAGCGGTCGGGACACTGCTGGAAGAGGCTGCCGGAGCGGGCGGTGGCCACCAGACCGGTGCCCTGCAGGATCGCGAGCGCCACGGTGAGGTAGCGCGTGTACTGCGTGATCTTCGTCTGGCCGGCCTGGCCCTCCTTCTTGAGGGCTTCCAGGCGCGGGATGACCACGGTGAGCAGCTGCAGGATGATGCTCGCGGTGATGTACGGCATGATGCCGAGCGCGAAGATCGTGAGCTGCAGAAGCGCGCCGCCGCTGAAGAGGTTCACCAGGCCGAAGAGGCCCTGATTCCCGCCGACCGCCTTGATGCAGGAGTTGACCACCTGGTAGTCGACCCCAGGGATCGGGATGTGCGCCCCCAGCCGGAACAGCACCATGATGCCCAGCGTGAACAGCAGCTTCTTGCGCAGGTCGGGCGTCCTGAACGCCCGGGCGAACGCGGTGAGCACGGTGCCTCCTGCGCCTCCCGCGTCTTCGGCGGGAGGTGACGGTGTTGAAAGCTACGAATGGTGGAACTGCAAAACGTTTGGGCTTGCCTGACCCGCTTCAGTGCACAGGCCCCGCAAGACTAGCCCGGCCCACCTTACCGGCGGGCATCCGTCCCCGGAATGACCAACCGGGGATGCCCCGCACGAAAGTGCGGAACATCCCCGGATGGATGTGGCATCACTCTCAGACGAGCTCGGTGACCGAGCCGCCCGCAGCGGTGATCTTCTCCTTGGCGGAGCCGGAGACCGCGTCGACGGTCACCTGCAGCGCCACGGAGACCTCGCCGGTGCCCAGCACCTTGACGAGCTGGTTCTTCCGCACGGCACCCTTGGCGACCAGGTCGGCCACCGTGACCTCGCCACCCTCGGGGTAGAGCGCGGCCAGCTTGTCCAGGTTCACGACCTGGAACTCGGTGCGGAACGGGTTCTTGAAGCCCTTCAGCTTCGGAAGACGCATGTGGAGGGGCATCTGCCCACCCTCGAAGCGCTCCGGAACCTGGTAGCGGGCCTTCGTGCCCTTGGTACCACGACCGGCCGTCTTGCCCTTGGAGGCCTCACCGCGACCGACACGGGTCTTGGCGGTCTTGGCGCCCGGGGCCGGACGGAGGTTGTGGACCTTCAGCGGAGACTGCTCTCCCATGTCAGTCGACCTCCTCGACCGTGACGAGGTGGCGGACGGTGTGGACCATGCCGCGGATCTCCGGGCGGTCCTCCTTGACCACGACGTCGTTCAGCCGCTTCAGGCCGAGCGAACGCAGGGTGTCACGGTGGTTCTGCTTGCTGCCGATGTAGGACTTGACCTGCGTGACCTTGAGGCGAGCCATTACGCACCCACCCCTGCACGCGCCCGGAGCAGAGCAGCCGGGGCCACGTCCTCGAGCGGCAGACCACGACGGGCGGCGATCTCCTCGGGGCGCTGCAGGCCCTTCAGCGCCTCCACCGTGGCGTGCACGATGTTGATCGCGTTGTCGGAGCCGAGCGACTTCGACAGCACGTCGTGAATGCCGGCGCACTCCAGGACGGCGCGCACCGGACCACCGGCGATCACACCCGTACCGGGGGAAGCAGGCTTGAGCAGGACGACGCCCGCGGCCTTCTCGCCCTGGATGGGGTGCGGGATGGTGCCCTGGATACGGGGGACCTTGAAGAAGTGCTTCTTGGCCTCCTCAACGCCCTTGGCGATGGCGGCCGGCACCTCCTTGGCCTTGCCGTAGCCGACACCCACGGTGCCGTCACCGTCGCCCACCACGACCAGCGCGGTGAAGCTGAAGCGACGACCACCCTTCACAACCTTGGCGACGCGGTTGATCGCGACAACGCGCTCAACGTACGCGGTCTTCTCGGCGGCAGCTGCGCCGCCGTCACGGCCCTTCCGGTCCCGCCGCTCGCCGCCACCGGCACCGCCACCGCGGCGCTGGGGTCCAGCCATTGGATTTACCTCTCTCTGTTTCCGCTAGCTACGGAACCGGCTCAGAAACCGAGCCCGGCTTCGCGGGCGGCGTCGGCCAGGGCAGCGATGCGACCGGCGTACCGGTTGCCACCGCGGTCGAACACAACGGTCCCGACACCGGCCGCCTTGGCCCGCTCGGCGACCAGCTGGCCGACCTTCTTCGCCTGCTCGGTCTTGTCGCCCTCGGCACCCCGGATCGAGGTGTCCAGGTGCGACGCCGAGGCCAGGGTGTGGCCCTTGAGGTCGTCGATGACCTGCGCCGTGATGCCCCGGTTGGAACGGGTCACGACCAGGCGCGGACGCTCCTCGGTGCCCGAGATCCGCTTGCGGACGCGGATGTGGCGACGCTTCTTGGCAGCGCCCTTGTAAGCGTCGCCCTTGGCGATCTTCACGCCGTATGCCATGGCTTACTTACCAGCCTTTCCGACCTTGCGGCGGATGACTTCGCCCTCGTACTTGACGCCCTTGGCCTTGTACGGGTCGGGCTTCCGCAGCTTGCGGATGTTCGCGGCGACCTCGCCGACCTTCTGCTTGTCGATGCCCTCGACCGAGAACTTGGTGGGGCTCTCGACCTTGAAGGAGATGCCCTCGGGGGCCTCGACGAGGATCGGGTGGCTGTAGCCCAGGGCGAACTCCAGGTTGGAGCCCTTCGCCTGGACGCGGTAGCCGACACCGCTGATCTCGAGCTTCTTCACGTAGCCCGCGGTCACGCCGGTGATCATGTTCGCCACCAGCGTGCGGGACAGGCCGTGCAGGGCCTTGTTCTGACGCTCGTCGTTCGGACGCGACACCTGCAAGGTGCCGTCCTCGCTCTTGACGATGTCGATCGGCGCGGCAACGGTGTGGGTCAGGGAACCCTTGGGGCCCTTCACCGAGACCGTCCGGCCATCGATGGTGACGTCCACGCCGGCGGGAACCGGGATGGGCAGCCGTCCAATACGCGACATGGCTATACCTCCGTTTCCCGACTACCAGACGTAGGCGAGGACTTCCCCACCCACGCCCTTCTTGTTGGCCTGCTTGTCGGTGAGGAGCCCGTGGGAGGTGGAGATGATCGCCACACCCAGGCCGCCGAGCACCTTCGGCAGGTTGGTGGACTTTGCGTAGACCCGCAGACCGGGCTTGCTGATGCGCTTGATGCCGGCGATCGAGCGCTCGCGGTTCGGACCGAACTTCAGGTCGATGGTGAGGTTCTTGCCGACCTCGGCGTCCTCGACCTTCCAGCCCTGGATGTAACCCTCCTGCTGGAGGATCTCCGCGATGTGCGACTTGATCTTGCTGAACGGCATGGTGACCTCGTCGTGGTACGCGGAGTTCGCGTTCCGCAGACGCGTCAGCATGTCTGCGATCGGGTCAGTCATGGTCATGTGATGGCCTTAGGCCTCTCTCGCCGGGGTTTCCTATATGCGCCATCCCTCTCCCCCATGAGGCTGGGGACGGGTGCGGCGCGGGGACCTACGGCGTAGTAAGACGGTCATGGGCGGCGGGCGCCCAACCCTTCTACCTTACGGTACTCAGGGCCGGGCTCCCGCCACTCATCTGCTTACCGAGAGCCCTGGTGGTTACCAGGAACTCTTGGTCACGCCCGGCAGTTCACCGCGGTGCGCCATCTCGCGAAGGCACACGCGGCACAGGCCGAACTTGCGGTACACGGAGTGCGGACGGCCGCAGCGCTGGCAGCGCGTGTAGGAACGCACGCCGAACTTGGGCTTGCGGGCGGCCTTCGCGATAAGAGCCTTCTTCGCCACGGCTCACGCCTCCTTGAACGGGAAGCCGAGGTGACGAAGGAGCGCGCGGCCCTCAGCGTCGTTGGTCGCCGTGGTCACCACGGTGATGTCCATACCCCGGGTGCGGTCGATCTTGTCCTGGTCGATCTCGTGGAACATGACCTGCTCCGTGAGACCGAAGGTGTAGTTGCCTCGGCCGTCGAACTGCTTCGGCGACAGACCGCGGAAGTCGCGGATGCGCGGGAGCGCGAGCGACAGCAGACGGTCCAGGAACTCCCACATGCGGTCACCGCGCAGGGTGACGTGGGCGCCGATCGGCTGACCCTCACGCAGCTTGAACTGCGCGATGGACTTCCGGGCCTTGGTGACGGCCGGCTTCTGGCCGGTGATCGTGGTGAGGTCGCGGATCGCGCCCTCGATCAGCTTGGAGTCGCGGGCGGCGTCGCCCACACCCATGTTGACCACGATCTTGGTGAGACCGGGGATCTGCATGACGTTCTCGTACTGGAACTCGTCACGCATCTTGCCCGCGATCTCCTCGCGGTAGCGCGCCTTCAGACGAGGCGAAGTGGTGGTAGTCATCAGATGTCCTCACCAGTCCGCTTGGCAACGCGGATCTTGTTGCCCTCGTCGTCGAAGCGGTAGCCGACGCGGGTCACGACCTTCTTGCCGTCCTTCTCAACGACCAGCTGGACGTTGGAGACGTGGACGGGCGCCTCGGTCGTGATGATGCCGCCGGTCTTCGAACCGCGAGCGGTCTGGCCGGCCTTGGTGTGCTTCTTGACCCGGTTGACACCCTCGACCAGGACACGGTCCTCGGCGGGGTAGGCCGCGATGACCTTGCCCTGCTTGCCCTTGTCCTTACCGGTGATGACCTGGACCAGGTCGCCCTTCTTGATCTTCATCGGTTACAGCACCTCCGGCGCGAGAGAGATGATCTTCATGAACTTCTTCTCGCGCAACTCCCGGCCCACGGGGCCGAAGATACGGGTGCCGCGGGGGTCACCGTCGTTCTTGAGGATGACGGCCGCGTTCTCGTCGAAGCGGATGTACGAACCGTCGGGACGGCGGCGCTCCTTGACGGTGCGCACGACGACCGCCTTGACGACGTCGCCCTTCTTCACGTTGCCACCGGGGATCGCGTCCTTGACGGTGGCGACGATGACGTCACCGATTCCCGCGTAGCGGCGACCGGAGCCACCGAGCACACGGATGCAAAGGATCTCCTTCGCGCCCGTGTTGTCGGCGACACGCAGTCGCGACTCCTGCTGGATCACGTCTATCTCCTGATCGTCTGCCGGTTCCCGCAGGGTCCTTGCGGATCACCCTGCGAGCCTGGCGGAACCGTCCTGCGGGGAACCCCCCGCAGGAATTACGTGCCGGCCGGGGCCGGACCGCGCGAACGGGTCACGCGGTCCGGCCGGCCGAGCGGTCTTACTTGGCCTTCTCGAGGATCTCGACGACGCGCCAGCGCTTGCTCGCGGACAGCGGCCGGGTCTCCATGAGGAGGACGCGGTCGCCGACGCCCGCGGCGTTCTGCTCGTCGTGCGCCTTGAGCTTGTTGGTACGGCGGATGACCTTGCCGTACAGGGCGTGCTTCACACGGTCCTCGACGGCGACCACGACGGTCTTGTCCATCTTGTCGCTGACCACGAGACCCTCACGGGTCTTGCGGAAGCCGCGCTGCTCGCTGCTCTCAGTCACATTCTTCTCGCTCATCAGGCGTTCTCCACCGTCTCGATGCCGAGCTCACGCTCACGCATGAGGGTGTAGATCCGGGCGATGTCCTTGCGGACAACCTTCAGCCGGGAGTTGTTCTCGAGCTGTCCGGTGGCCGCCTGGAAGCGGAGGTTGAACAGCTCCTCCTTGGCCTCACGCAGCTTGGCGACGAGCTCCTCGTCACCCAGCTGGCGCAGCTCGGTCGCCTTGGTACCGGCCGCCATTACAGCTCACCTGCCTCGCGCCGGACGATCCGGCACTTCATCGGAAGCTTGTGGGCGGCTCGGGTGAGCGCCTCACGCGCAACCTTCTCGTTCGGGAAGGACAGCTCGAACATCACCCGACCGGGCTTGACGTTCGCGACCCACCACTCCGGGGAGCCCTTACCGGAACCCATGCGGGTTTCGGCCGGCTTCTTCGTGAGCGGGCGGTCCGGGTAGATGTTGATCCAGACCTTGCCGCCACGGCGGATGTGACGGGTGATGGCGATACGAGCGGACTCGATCTGCCGGTTCGTCACGTACGCGGGGGTGACGGCCTGGATGCCGTACTCACCGAACGCCAGCTCGGTGCCACCCTTGGCCATGCCATCACGCTTCGGGTGGTGCTGCTTACGGTGCTTGACCCGACGGGGGATCAGCATGGGGGTCAGGCCTCCGTTCCGGTGGTCTCCGCAGCCGGAGCCTCAGCGGTGGTCACCTCGGCCTTGGGGGCCTGGGCGTCACCCTGGGGACGACGGCCACGGCCGCCGCGCTCGCCACCGCGGCGCTGCGGACGGTCATTGCCACCGCCACGGGCCGGGCGGTTGCCGGCGCGGGCGGCGGCGTTCTCGGCGCGGACCTCGGCGATGTTCTTGACGTCGCCCTTGTAGATCCACACCTTCACGCCGATACGGCCGAAGGTCGTACGGGCCTCGAAGAAGCCGTAGTCGACGTTGGCGCGCAGCGTGTGCAGCGGAACGCGGCCCTCGCGGTAGAACTCCGAGCGGGACATCTCGGCGCCGCCGAGACGGCCACCGCACTGGATCTTGATGCCCTTGGCGCCGGCCTTCATCGTGCTCTGCATGCTCTTGCGCATCGCACGACGGAAGGAGACGCGGGAGGACAGCTGCTCGGCGACGGCCTGGGCCACCAGCTGAGCGTCCGTCTCCGGGTTCTTGACCTCGAGGATGTTCAGCTGGACCTGCTTGCCGGTCAGCTTCTCCAGGTCGCCGCGGATACGGTCGGCCTCCGCGCCGCGGCGGCCGATGACGATGCCCGGCCGGGCGGTGTGGATGTCGACGCGGACGCGGTCGCGGGTGCGCTCGATCTCCACCTTGGAGATGCCGGCCCGCTCCATGCCCTGCGTCATCATCCGGCGGATGGCGACGTCTTCCTTGACGTAGTCCTTGTACAGCTTGTCGGCGTACCAACGGGACTTGAAGTCCGTGGTGATGCCGAGCCGGAACCCGTGCGGGTTAACCTTCTGGCCCATTACCGGGTCCCTTCCTTGCTGCTGACGACCACGGTGATGTGGCTGGTCCGCTTGCGGATCCGGTAGGCGCGGCCCTGGGCGCGCGGACGGAACCGCTTCAGGGTCGGGCCCTCGTCGACGTACGCCTCACTGATGTACAGCGACTCGGCGTCGGTGTGGTCGTAGTTGTGCGCGGCGTTGGCAATGGCGCTGTCGAGCACCTTGCCCACCGGCACGCTCGCGGCCTGCGGGGCGAAACGCAGGACCGCCTGAGCCTCCGTGGCGCTCATGCCACGGATGAGGTCCACCACGCGGCGGGCCTTCATGGGCGTGACGCGGATGTACCGCGCCTGGGCCCTGGCTTCCATGGTTGTCCCTTCGGTGTCTGTCTGTGTCGTCACTGTTCCGCTCCGCAGGTCAGCGACGACGCGACTTGCGGTCGTCCTTCTCGTGGCCGCGGAAGGTGCGGGTCGGCGCGAACTCGCCGAGCTTGTGGCCGACCATCGACTCGGTGACAAACACCGGGACGTGCTTACGGCCGTCGTGCACCGCGATCGTGTGGCCCAGCATCGCCGGGATGATCATCGAGCGGCGGGACCAGGTCTTGATGACGTTGTGGGTACCGGCCTCGTTCTGAGCGTCCACCTTCTTGATCAGGTGGTCGTCGACGAAGGGCCCCTTCTTGAGACTGCGCGGCATCTAAACCCGCTCCTAGCGCTTCTTGTTCGTCTTGCGGCGGCGGACGATGTACTTGCTGCTGGCCTTCTTCGGCGAGCGAGTACGACCCTCCTTCTGACCCCACGGGCTGACCGGGTGGCGACCACCGGAGGTCTTGCCCTCACCACCACCGTGCGGGTGGTCGACAGGGTTCATGGCCACACCGCGGACGGTCGGGCGGACGCCCTTCCAGCGCATACGGCCGGCCTTGCCCCAGTTGATGTTCGACTGCTCGGCGTTGCCGACCTCGCCGATGGTGGCGCGGCAGCGGACGTCGACCATGCGGACTTCACCGGACGGCATGCGAAGGGTGGCCATGGAGCCCTCCTTCGCCAGCAGCTGCACCGAAGAGCCCGCGGAGCGGGAGATCTTCGCGCCGCCGCCGGGACGCAGCTCGATGGCGTGAACGGTGGTACCGACGGGGATGTAGCGCAGCGGCAGGTTGTTGCCGGGCTTGATGTCCGCGCCGGGGCCGTTCTCGATCCGGTCGCCCTGGTTCAGCTTGGCCGGGGCCAGGATGTAGCGCTTCTCGCCGTCCGCGTAGTGCAGGAGCGCGATGCGCGCGGTGCGGTTGGGGTCGTACTCGATGTGCGCGACCTTGGCCGGCACGCCGTCCTTGTCGTGACGACGGAAGTCGATCACGCGGTAGGCGCGCTTGTGGCCACCACCCTGGTGGCGAACGGTCACACGACCGGCGTTGTTACGGCCGCCCTTGCTGTGCAGCGGGCGGACCAGCGACTTCTCCGGCGTGGACCGCGTGATCTCGACGAAGTCGGCGACGCTGGAGCCACGACGGCCCGGGGTCGTCGGCTTGTACTTGCGGATACCCATTTCTCAGTCCTCGGAAGATTCCGGACTTCTGAACGTTCCGGCCTCCGTTAGGAGACCGGGCCGCCGAAGATGTCGATGCGGTCGCCCTCGGCGAGGGTCACGATGGCGCGCTTGGTGTCCTTGCGCTTGCCGAAACCGGTCTTGGTGCGCTTGCGCTTACCCTGACGGTTGATCGTGTTGACCCCGGTGACCTTGACCGAGAAGACCGCTTCGACGGCCTGCTTGATCTGGGTCTTGTTGGCACGCGGGTCGACGACGAACGTGTACTTGTTCTCGTCCAGCAGCGCGTAGCTCTTCTCGGAGACCACCGGCTTGACCAGGATGTCACGGTGGTCCGTGAAGGTCCGGCTGGTGATCGCGGTCTGCTCGGCCATCAGGCGTCGCTCCCTTCGGTCTCGGCGGCGCCGTTACCGATGAAGCGGTCGAAGGCGGCCTTGGTGAAGACCACGTCGTCGGAGACGAGCACGTCGTACGTGTTCAGCTGGCCGGCCTCCAGGATGTGCACCTGGGGCAGGTTGCGGGCGGAGAGCCACGCGGCCTCTTCGGCGCGGTCGGCGACGAGCAGCACGTTCTTGCGGTCGCTGATCTTGCCCAGCAGCGTCTTGGCGGCCTTCGTCGACGGGGACTCGCCCTCGACGACGCCGGTCACGACGTGGATGCGGTTGTGACGCGCCCGGTCGGTGAGGGCACCGCGCAGGGCGGCGGCCTTCATCTTCTTCGGGGTCCGCTGCGAGTAGTCACGCGGCACGGGACCGTGCACGACGCCGCCACCGGCGAACTGCGGGGCGCGGGTCGAACCCTGACGGGCGCGGCCGGTGCCCTTCTGGCGGTACGGCTTCTTGCCACCACCGCGGACCTCGCCACGCGTCTTGACCTTGTGCGTGCCCTGACGGGCGGCGGCCAGCTGCGCCACGACGACCTGGTGGATCAGCGGGATGCTGACCTTCGCGTCGAAGATCTCGCCCGGGAGCTCTACGGTCCCGGTCTTGTCGCCGGCGGGCGACAGAATGTCAATGGTGCTCATATCCTCAGGCCCCCTTGGCCGCGGTGCGGACCAGGACGAGGCCGCCGTTCGGGCCGGGAACCGCGCCCTTGATGAGCAGCAGGCCCTTCTCCGCGTCAACAGCGTGGACGGTCAGGTTCTGGGTGGTGACCCGCTCGTTGCCCATGCGGCCCGCCATGCGCAGACCCTTGAACACACGGCCCGGGGTGGCGCAGCCACCGATGGAGCCGGGAGAGCGGTGCTTGCGCTGGGTGCCGTGACCGGCGCCGAGGCCCTTGAAGTTGTGACGCTTCATGACACCGGCGAAGCCCTTGCCCTTGCTCTTGCCGGTGACGTCCACCTTCACGCCGGCCTCGAACACCTCGGCGGTGATCTCCTGGCCGAGGGTGTACTCGGCGGCGTCCGCGGTGCGGAGCTCCACCAGGTGGCGGCGGGGGGTCACGTCGGCCTTGGCGAAGTGGCCCTTGAGGGGCTTGTTCACCTTGCGCGGGTCGATCTCGCCGAAGGCGATCTGGACCGACTCGTAGCCGTCGACGTCGTTCGTGCGGACCTGGGTCACGACGTTCGGGCCGGCCTTGACCACGGTCACGGGGACGACACGGTTGTTCTCGTCCCAGACCTGGGTCATGCCGAGCTTCTCGCCCAGGATGCCCTTGATCTGCTTAGCCATCTGTTCCGCGCCTCTCAGAGCTTGATCTCGATGTCGACGCCGGCCGGAAGGTCCAGGCGCATCAACGAGTCAACGGTCTTGGGCGTCGGGTCGAGGATGTCGATCAGGCGCTTGTGCGTGCGCATCTCGAAGTGCTCGCGCGAGTCCTTGTACTTGTGCGGCGACTTGATGACGCAGTACACGTTCTTCTCAGTGGGCAGCGGCACCGGGCCCGCGACCTGCGCACCAGTACGCGTCACCGTCTCGACGATCTTCTTCGCCGAGGAGTCGATGACCTCGTGGTCGTAGGCCTTGAGCCGGATGCGGATCTTCTGTCCCGCCATGGCTACTTCGTAGTCCTGTCTGCTAGTGAACGCTCTGGAACTCGGTGGTTCGACCGTCTTCTCCGACCCACGCGGTCGGGCGTGTCGCTTCCCTTCCCTTAAATCTCCGCATGGCGGAGACCCTCAGGGAGGGGATACGTGGGAGAAGGCACCCACCGAGCGCCTGGCGAGCACCCCGCTGACGCTTCCCGGAAGATTCCCGTACGTCCGTCCCGAGCGGGACGACGAGTACTGTGGGACTCGCTTCCGGTCCTCCCGACGGGAGGCGCGCAGCATCGGCACTCGACCGAGCAACCCGGCTAGTCTGCCATACCGGACGCGTCGGACGCCAATCGGGGCGCAGTACCTTACCCGCCGCCCCCGCTTCCCCAAACCCGGGTCACAGTCCGGATGTGTACACCAGCAACGGCGGGGTGCCGGGCGGGGCGTCGACGGGCACGCCGGGAGTGGCGTTGGCCAGCAGCCAGGAGGCGAGGAAGGGCGTGGAGACGTCCCCGTTCGTGTCCTTGTAGAGCGCCGCCACCCCCGTGACGTGCGGGGCGGCCATCGAGGTGCCGCTCATGCGGACCAGCCCCCCGCCCATGGCCGCCGAGGTGATCCCGGTGCCGGGGGCGCTGATGTCCACGCAGCCGCCCCAGTTGCTGAAGGACGCCTTGTGGTCCGACTCGTCGGTCGCGGCGACGGTGAACGCGCCCGGCGCCCCGGCCGGGGAGACACCGCAGGCGTCCTCGTCGGAGTTGCCGGCGGCGACCACCGGGAAGACCCCCGCGGCCGCCAGGCCCTCCACCGCGCGGTCGGCCGTCTCGCTGTGCGCGCCACCGGTCGACAGGTTGGCGACCGCCGGCTTCACCGCATGGGCGGCCACCCAGTTCATCCCGGCGACGACCGTGGCCACCGAGCCGCGGCCGTCACAGCCCAGCACCCGTACCGAGACCAGCTTCGTCGCCCGGGCGACCCCGGTGCCGGCGCCGCCGACCGTCCCGGCGACGTGCGTGCCGTGCCCGTTGCAGTCGGCGCCGTCCCGGCCGTCCCCCACCGCGTCGAACCCTGGCACCGCCCGCCCGCCGAACTCGGCGTGCCCGAAGTCGATGCCGGTGTCGATGATGTACGAGGTGACCGCGGCGCCCGTCGCCCGGACACTGAAGACACCGCCCTCGCGGGCCCGGCTGCCGATCCGGGCCAGGCCCCAGGACACCTCGGCGGCGGCCGCGGTCACCTGCGTCGCCGGATTCGGCGCCGCGACCTCGGTGTCCTGTTCCACGGCCTCCACCCCCGGCACCGCGCGCAGCCGGGAGACCTGGCCGTCGGTCAGCCGCGCGGCGAAGCCCACCAGCGCGCTGGTGAACGTGAACATCGCCCTCGCCTCGACGCTGCGCAGCACCGTGCCCGGATCGGTACCCGGCCGCAGCATCACCACATACTGCCCGCGGATGCCGCCCTGAGCCGCCATCCGCAGCGGGGCCCCCGGCGGCTCCGGCGTCGCGGCGGCCCCGCCGAGTGCGGGCAGGACGGCCGTCAGGACGGCGGCGACGACCACTGCCCGGCGCTGGGACAGGCGCATGGCGGGCTCCTCGGGGGACTCGTACGGGTGTGCACCGAACGTCACCAGTCGTAACATCGAGTGCTCATGGCCTGCTCGCGCAGTGCGCCGATCGGGCGAGGGGCTGCGGCGGCCGGGAAGGTGACGCCCCGATGACGTACACGCGTCGCCCAGGTGGCGCACGCCGCGCCGGAGCGCGGCAACCTCCCGGGCGGAACCGCCCTCTAGCCTGACGTGAAGATCGCTCCCACCCGTCGGCGCTTCCTGGCCGGCCTCGCCGCCGGCACCGCCGCGGTCGCCGTGGCCGGCTGCTCCCGGTCCGGGGTCGCGGCCACCGGTCCGGCGCCCGCCCCTCTCGCGTTCCGTGCGGCGGCCGGCGGGGCACGGCTGCTCCAGGTCCTGGCGCACCCCGACGACGAGCTGTACTTCATGAACCCGGACACCGTGCAGGCCGTCGAGGCGGGCGTCCCCGTGGTGTCGGTGTACGTCACCGCGGGCGAGGCGCACGGCGTCAACCGTCCACCGGGACAACCGCGTCCGGCCCCCGACAAGGCCGCCTACTCCGCCGCCCGCCACCAGGGACTGCGGCAGGCCTACGCGGCGATGCTGGGCACCGACATCTTCACCCCCTGGCGGCGCGGCACCACGCGGCTGGCCCACGGCATGACCTCCGAGGTCGACACGCTGCGGGTGGGCGACCGCGAGGCGGTGCTGGTCTTCCTCAACCTCGCCATGCACGGCAGCACCAACAGGGTCGGCCTGCCGCAGCTGTGGCAACTGCCCGGCATGACGATGCCGACCTTCACCTCGGCGGGCTCACCGAACACCGCCAGGGGCACGTACACCCACGACGTCCTGGTGGACGTGCTCACCGGCCTGCTGGAGCGCCACCGGCCGACCGTCGTCCACACCCTCGACCCCGACCCGGACATGGAGGCCAACGGGGCCACCTGGCGACGGGACATCGAGCAGCTCGGCTACAGCGACCACTGGGACCACACCGCGACCGCGCTGTTCACCTGGAAGGCGATCGCCCGCCACGCCGACACCGTCGCCCGCAGCGAGGGCGTCGTGCCCGCCTTCCTGACGACGGCCTACCGGGGCTACTACAACCACCACTGGCCCTACAACCTCCCGCCGGCACTGCTGCGCCGGAAGGCCGGCTACCTCGCCCCGTACGGCGGCGCCCCCGACTGGCCGTGCGGCGACCCCTCCGGCTGCGGCGACTACGCGGTGGGCGTGGGCAGGCCGCTGACCAACCGCAAGGGCTGGGTGCGCAGCACCCACTACCGCCACCCCGGCGCCCGCCTCGTGCCCGGGACCGACGCGCAGGGGCGACTGGTCGCCCACGGTGTGCTCGGCACCCGCGCGGTGCGCTGGCGCGAGACCGCCCCCGGCAGCGGGCGCTGGGGCCCGCCACGCGACCTGGGCGGCGGCCCGCTCGCCCCCGCGCTGAGCGTCGTGACCGACCCGGCCGGCGGCGGCCCGCTGCTGTTCGCCCTGCGGTTCGCCTCGCTGGACAGCGACCGGACGGCCAACACCCGGGACGTGGTGCTGCTGGAGGAGGGCCGTGACTGGCAGGGGCTCGGCTCGCCCGAGGACGACCCGGACCGGGGCCGCAGGATCGGCGTCCCCGTCGCGGTGACCGCCCCGGACGGCCGGGTGCACCTGTTCGTACGCAACGCCGCCAAGGGCCTGAGCACTCGCGTACGGGAGCCGGACGGCAGCTGGATCGGCTGGCAGGACCTGGGCGGCGGCCAGGTGCAGGACGGGCTGAGCGCGGTCGTGGACCGCGACGGGAGGGTGCACGTGTTCGCCGCCGGGCGCACCGCCGTGCACCACTGGTCCCAGGACGCGCCCGGCCGTCCGCCGGTCTGCCGCTTGCTGACCGCACTGCCCGTCCCCGCCGATCCCCCGGCCGCCACTGCCGAGCCCGACGGCTCCCTGTCGCTGGTCTACCGCCTGCCGGCGAGCGACGAACTGCTCGTCCACCGGCTCGGCTTCGTCCGGGCGGCGCTCGCGCCTGGCCGGCCGAGGCTCTTCGACGGTTACGGCCCCCTCGCCCAGGCCCACGGGCTGCTCGCCGGCCGCGGCGCCGACGGGTCCGTCCACGTCGCCGGCCTCGCGCACCCGGCCGGCGCGCTGCGCCGGGGCGCCCCCGCGTACGGCTTCCCGGCCCTGCACGGCCGCCCCGGCGCCCGGCCGGCCGTCGTGGGCTTCGGGACGGACGCCACGCCCTGGATCTGGCGGCCGGAGCTGCGCACCCCGGTCTAGCCGCCCCGGGCCGAAACGGCGAGGGCCCCGGCCCACCGCGTGAACGGTGGGCCGGGGCCCTCGTGCAACTCGCCTACGGCAAGCGGCGGATCGCCGGGATCCTTACTTCAGGATCTTGGTGACCTGGCCGGCGCCGACGGTCCGGCCACCCTCGCGGATGGCGAACTTCAGGCCCTCCTCCATGGCGATCGGCTGGATCAGCGCGACCGTCATGGCGGTGTTGTCGCCCGGCATGACCATCTCGGTGCCCTCGGGGAGGGTCACGACGCCGGTCACGTCCGTGGTACGGAAGTAGAACTGCGGGCGGTAGTTGTTGAAGAACGGGGTGTGACGGCCACCCTCGTCCTTCGACAGGATGTAGGCCTGGGCCTCGAACTCGGTGTGCGGGGTGACCGAGCCCGGCTTGATGATGACCTGGCCGCGCTCGACGTCCTCGCGCTTGATGCCGCGGAGCAGCAGACCGACGTTCTCACCGGCCTGGCCCTCGTCGAGCAGCTTGCGGAACATCTCGATGCCGGTGACCGTGGTGGTGGTCTTCTCCGGCTTGATGCCGATGATGTCGACGGTCTCGTTGACCTTGAGGACACCGCGCTCGATACGACCGGTGACGACGGTGCCACGACCGGTGATCGTGAAAACGTCCTCGATCGGCATCAGGAACGGCTTGTCGACGTCGCGCTCGGGGGTGGGGACGGACTCGTCCACGGCCTTCATCAGGCCGAGGAGCTTCTCGCCCCACTCCTTGTCACCCTCCAGCGCCTTCAGCGCGGAGACGCGGACGACCGGCAGGTCGTCGCCCGGGAACTCGTACTCGGAGAGCAGTTCACGGACCTCGAGCTCGACGAGCTCCAGGATCTCCTCGTCGTCCACCATGTCGGCCTTGTTCAGGGCGACGACGATGTACGGAACGCCGACCTGGCGGGCCAGGAGCACGTGCTCCTTGGTCTGCGGCATCGGGCCGTCGGTGGCCGCGACCACCAGGATCGCGCCGTCCATCTGCGCGGCACCGGTGATCATGTTCTTGATGTAGTCCGCGTGACCCGGGCAGTCGACGTGCGCGTAGTGACGCGCGTCCGTCTGGTACTCGACGTGCGCGATGGAGATGGTGATACCGCGCTGCCGCTCCTCCGGCGCCTTGTCGATCTGGTCGAACGGCGTGAAGGGGTTCAGCTCCGGGTACGCGTCGTGCAGCACCTTGGTGATCGCAGCGGTAAGAGTGGTCTTACCGTGGTCGATGTGACCGATGGTGCCGATGTTGACGTGCGGCTTAGTCCGCTCGAACTTCGCCTTCGCCACTGGGGTCCTCCTGTGGAGTTGCTGTACGCCTTACTTCATCGGCGCCAGGGTGATCTTTGCTGGGTTGCGGGCGGCCGGGGCATCCGGCGCTCCCCTTGCGGTTCGCGGCGGAATGCCCCTAAGCCTCCCGGTCAAGCCTAGTGCGAGTGCACCTACTGGGTTACTCGCCCTTGGCCTTCGCGATGATCTCCTCGGCGACGTTCTTGGGAACCTCGGCGTAGGAGTCGAACTGCATCGAGTAGCTCGCGCGACCCGACGTCTTGCTGCGGAGGTCGCCGACGTAGCCGAACATCTCCGACAGGGGCACCAGGGCCTTGACGACCCGGGCGCCAGCGCGCTCCTCCATGGCCTGGATCTGGCCACGGCGGGAGTTGATGTCACCGATGACGTCGCCCATGGACTCCTCGGGCGTGGTGACCTCGACGGCCATCATCGGCTCGAGCAGCACGGGGCCGGCCTTGCGGGCGGCCTCCTTGAAGGCCTGCGAACCGGCGATCTTGAACGCCAGCTCGGAGGAGTCGACCTCGTGGTAGGCACCGTCGAGAAGGATGACGCGGACGCCCACCATCTCGTAGCCCGCCAGGATGCCGAACTTCATGGCCTCCTGGGCACCGGCGTCCACCGACGGGATGTACTCGCGGGGGATGCGGCCACCGGTGACCTGGTTGACGAACTCGTAGGAGGCGTCGCCACCCTCGAGAGGCTCGATGGAGATCTGGACCTTCGCGAACTGGCCCGTACCACCGGTCTGCTTCTTGTGGGTGTAGTCGACCTTCTCGACCGTCTTGCGGATGGTCTCGCGGTACGCCACCTGCGGCTTGCCGACGTTGGCCTCGACCTTGAACTCACGGCGCATGCGGTCGACCAGCACCTCGAGGTGCAGCTCGCCCATACCGCCGATGATGGTCTGGCCGGTCTCCTCGTCCGAGTGGACCTGGAAGGAGGGGTCCTCCTCCGCGAGACGCTGGATGGCGACACCCAGCTTCTCCTGGTCGCCCTTGGACTTGGGCTCGATCGCGACCTGGATGACCGGCGCCGGGAAGTCCATGGACTCCAGGATCACCGGGTTCTTCTCGTCGCTCAGCGTCTCACCGGTGGTGGTCTGCTTCAGGCCCATGACGGCGACGATGTCGCCGGCGCCCACCGAGTCGATCTCCTCACGCTTGTTCGCGTGCATGCGGTAGATCTTGCCGATGCGCTCCTTGCGGCCCTTGACGGAGTTCAGCACGGCGGTGCCGGACTCCAGGCGGCCGGAGTACACGCGGACGAAGGTGAGCTTGCCGAGGTGCGGGTCGCTCATGATCTTGAACGCCAGCGCCGACAGCGGCTCGTCGTCGGAGGGCTTGCGCCTGATGATCTCCTCGGCGTCGCCGACCGCGTGGCCCTCGATGGCCTCGACGTCCAGCGGGGAGGGGAGGTAGCGCACGACGGCGTCGAGCAGGGGCTGCACGCCCTTGTTCTTGAACGCGGTGCCGCAGAAGACCGGGGTGACGGTGACGCCGTCGCCCTTGCCGGAGTTGATGGTGACGCGGCGGATGGCCGCGTACAGCTGCTCCTCGGTGGGCTCGGTGCCCTCGAGGTACAGCTCCATCATCTCCTCGTCGTTCTCCGCGACGGCCTCGAGCAGCTTGCCGCGCCACTCGTCGGCGGCCTCGGTGTGCGTGGCCGGGATGTCGACGACGTCGTACATCTCGCCCTTGGTGGCCTCGGCGGACCACACGAGGGCCTTCATGCGGACGAGGTCGATGACGCCCTTGAAGTCGGCCTCGGCACCGATCGGCAGCTGCATGACGATCGGGGTCGCGCCCAGGCGGTCCACGATCATGTCGACGCAGCGGTGGAACTCGGCACCGGTGCGGTCCAGCTTGTTGACGAAGCAGATGCGCGGGACGCCGTAGCGGTCCGCCTGACGCCACACGGTCTCGGACTGCGGCTCGACGCCGGCGACGCCGTCGAACACCGTCACGGCACCGTCGAGCACGCGCAGCGAACGCTCCACCTCGACGGTGAAGTCGACGTGACCCGGCGTGTCGATGATGTTGATGGTGTGGTCGACGTTCTCCAGCGGCCAGTGACAGGTGGTCGCGGCGGACGTGATCGTGATGCCGCGCTCCTGCTCCTGCTCCATCCAGTCCATCGTGGCAGCGCCGTCGTGGACCTCACCGATCTTGTACGAGACACCGGTGTAGAACAGGATCCGCTCGGTGGTCGTCGTCTTGCCCGCGTCGATGTGGGCCATGATCCCGATGTTGCGGACCCTGGCCAGGTCAAGTGAAGTGGTAGCCATAAGGCTTCAGTCTTCTCTCGGTTCTCGATGGGGTAGCGACTACCAGCGGTAGTGCGCGAAGGCCTTGTTGGACTCGGCCATCTTGTGGGTGTCCTCGCGGCGCTTGACCGCGGCGCCCAGACCGTTGCTGGCGTCCATCAGCTCGTTCATCAGACGCTCGGTCATGGTCTTCTCGCGGCGGGCACGGGAGTAACCCACGAGCCAGCGCAGCGCCAGGGTGTTGGCACGGCCGGGGCGGACCTCGACCGGGACCTGGTAGGTCGCACCGCCGACGCGGCGGGACTTGACCTCGAGGGAGGGCTTGACGTTCTCCAGGGCACGCTTGAGCGTGATGACCGGGTCCTGGCCGGTCTTCTCGCGCAGGCCCTCGAGGGCGCCGTACACGATGCGCTCGGCGGTGGAGCGCTTGCCGTGCAGGAGGATCTTGTTGACGAGCGAGGTCACCAGAGGAGAACCGTAAACCGGGTCGACGATGACCGGGCGCTTCGGGGCGGGGCCCTTACGAGGCATTCTTACTTCTCCTTCTTGGCGCCGTAGCGGCTGCGGGCCTGCTTGCGGTTCTTGACACCCTGGGTGTCGAGCGAGCCGCGGATGATCTTGTAGCGAACACCCGGCAGGTCCTTCACACGGCCACCACGCACGAGCACGATGGAGTGCTCCTGCAGGTTGTGACCCTCACCCGGAATGTAAGCGGTGACCTCGATGCCGCTGGTCAGACGCACACGCGCGACCTTACGCAGGGCCGAGTTCGGCTTCTTCGGGGTGGTCGTGTAGACACGCGTGCAGACGCCGCGGCGCTGAGGGGAACCCTTCAGTGCGGGCGTCTTGTTCTTCTCGACCTTGTCCTGCCGGCCCTTTCGGACCAGCTGCTGGATCGTAGGCACCGTTTCTCCGGTTTCTGTGTGCCGACTCGATACTTCTAACCTGGGGTTTCAGCGGCTCACTCCGACCCACGCGGTCGGGTGTGTCGCGCACCTCATACGATTTCCGTCGAAGCGAAAGTGCGTATTTGTCGGTGTATCGGCCTCGGTGTCCCGCGCGGACAAGTGCACGCACGAGAACCCGGGCACACCCCAGGCACAAGGTCAGAGCGTACCCAGCGCCCAGCCTTCGGTCAAAACATATGGTCTCGGCCGATGCCGCACCCTCCCGCCGGACCCCTCCGTGGGCTCGCGGGAACGCACTCAGCCGTGACTGACCGCCACTACCACCATAACGACGATCGCCGTGATCGCGACCGTGAACGCGGTCAGAAGGTAGCCCATCACCAGACCGCACACGGCGAGGACGTCGCCCCGCTCGCCCGTGCGCC
The DNA here is from genome assembly GCF_057707815.1 of Actinacidiphila sp. bgisy160. NCBI lineage: Bacteria > Bacillati > Actinomycetota > Actinomycetes > Kitasatosporales > Streptomycetaceae > Actinacidiphila > Actinacidiphila sp. bgisy160. Next base: position 146,803 of record NZ_JBYIQW010000009.1, on the reverse strand, counting down.
GGATCTCCCGGCGCGCCATGTGCCCCAGCACCACGGCCGGTATCCCGGGGATCACCAGCCCGAACACGCCCACCGCACCGCAGACCAGCGAGGCGACCGCCTTGGCGTTGACCGGCGGCGGCGGCGTGGGGAGCCGACGGGGACGCGGGATGTCCGCGGTGAGTCCGTACAGCTCCTGGTACGTCACAGCCTGGTAGGCCAGCCCGACCCGGTCCTCGAACTCCGACTGGGTCAACCGGCCTTCGGTGAACGCCGCCTTGAGCACGTCCACCGTACGCTCGCGATCATCGTTCGCAGCCCGCATCGCTCCATTATGCCCGGAAAACCACGTTCCGCGGGCGGCTCGTCACACGGCCGGCGCGACCGCGCCGCCTCCTCCCCCGGCCGGACCGCCCAGAGGGCCCCACAGGCCCGTCCAGACCCCGTGGAAAGCCGCTGGGCGGCCACCCCGGAAGGGGTGGCCGCCCAGCGGCTTCAAGCGCACGACTCAGCCGTTGTACGGGCCGTAGTCGTAGTCCTCCAGCGGGACGGCCTGGCCGGAGCCGGTGCCGAACGGGCTGTAGTCGATGTCGTCGTAGCCGACGGCCGAGTACATCGCGGCCTTGGCCTCCTCGGTCGGCTCGACCCGGATGTTGCGGTAGCGGGACAGGCCCGTACCGGCCGGGATGAGCTTACCGATGATGACGTTCTCCTTGAGGCCCAGCAGCGAGTCGGACTTGGCGTGGATCGCCGCGTCGGTCAGGACCCGGGTCGTCTCCTGGAAGGAGGCGGCCGACAGCCAGGACTCGGTGGCCAGCGAGGCCTTGGTGATACCCATCAGCTGCGGACGGCCGGAGGCCGGGTGGCCACCCTCCGCCACGACCCGACGGTTCTCGGTCTCGAAGCGGCCGCGCTCGACCAGCTCGCCCGGCAGCAGCTCCGCGTCACCGGACTCGATGATCGTCACCCGGCGGAGCATCTGCCGGATGATGATCTCGATGTGCTTGTCGTGGATCGACACACCCTGCGAGTTGTAGACCTTCTGCACTTCCCCGACCAGGTGGACCTGGACGGCCCGCTGACCCAGGATGCGCAGCACGTCGTGCGGGTTGGTGGCACCCACGGTCAGCTTCTCGCCGACCTCGACGTGGTCGCCCTCGCCCACCAGCAGACGGGCACGCTTGGAGATCGGGTAGGCGATCTCCTCGGCACCGTCGTCCGGGGTGATGACGATCTTCTTGGTCTTCTCGGTCTCCTCGATCCGGATGCGGCCGGCCGCCTCCGAGATCGGGGCGACACCCTTGGGGGTACGCGCCTCGAAGAGCTCGACGACACGCGGCAGACCCTGGGTGATGTCGTCACCGGCCACACCACCGGTGTGGAAGGTACGCATCGTCAGCTGGGTACCGGGCTCACCGATGGACTGGGCGGCGATGATGCCGACCGCCTCACCGATGTCCACCAGCTTGCCGGTCGCGAGCGAACGGCCGTAGCACATCGCGCAGGTGCCCACCGCGGACTCGCAGGTCAGGACCGAACGGGTCTTGACCTCCGCGACGCCGTTGTGGATGAGCTGCTCGATGAGCACGTCGCCCAGGTCGGTGCCGGCGGTGGCCAGCACCTTGCCGTCCACCACGACGTCCTCGGCGAGGCAGCGCGCGTACACGCTGGTCTCGACGTCGTCCGTCTTGCGCAGCGAACCGTCCTCGGAGCGCTCGGCGATCGCCAGCTTGAGGCCGCGCTCGGTGCCGCAGTCCTCCTCGCGGATGATGACGTCCTGCGAGACGTCCACCAGACGACGCGTCAGGTAACCGGAGTCGGCGGTACGCAGGGCGGTGTCCGCGAGACCCTTACGGGCACCGTGGGTGGAGATGAAGTACTCCAGCACGGTGAGACCCTCACGGAACGACGCCTTGATGGGCCGCGGGATGGTCTCGTTCTTCGCGTTGGACACCAGGCCACGCATACCCGCGATCTGGCGCATCTGCATCATGTTTCCGCGGGCGCCCGAGTCGACCATCATGAAGATCGGGTTGGTCTTCGGGAAGTTCGCGTTCATCGCCTCGGCGACCTCGTTGGTCGCCTTGGTCCAGATCGCGATCAGCTCCTGCGTGCGCTCGTCCTTGGTGATCAGACCGCGCTCGTACTGCTTCTGGACCTTCTCGTCCTGTGCCTCGTAGCCCGCGATGATGGCCTTCTTGGCCTCGGGCACGACGACGTCGGAGATGGCCACGGTGACACCGGAACGGGTCGCCCAGTGGAAGCCCGCCGCCTTCAGGTTGTCGAGCGTCGCCGCCACGATGACCTTCGGGTAGCGCTCGGCGAGGTCGTTGACGATCTCGGAGAGCTGCTTCTTGCCCACCGGGTAGTCCACGAACGGGTAGTCCTCGGGCAGCAGCTCGTTGAAGAGCGCGCGGCCCAGGGTCGTGTTCAGCCGGAAGGAGTCGCCGAGCTGCCAGGGCTCCTCGCCCTCCACGTCCGCCGGCGGGGTCCAGCCGCGGGGCGGGACGGTGCCGATCGGGAAGCGGATGTCGATCCTGGACTGCAGCGACAGCTCACGCGCGTCGAAGGCCATGATCGCCTCGGCGGTCGAGCCGAACGCCCGGCCCTCGCCGCGGAGCTCGCGCTCCTCCGCGTCCGTGGTGAGGAAGAACAGACCCAGGACCATGTCCTGCGTCGGCATCGTCACCGGACGGCCGTCGGCGGGCTTGAGGATGTTGTTCGAGGACAGCATCAGGATGCGGGCCTCGGCCTGTGCCTCCGCGGACAGCGGCAGGTGCACGGCCATCTGGTCGCCGTCGAAGTCCGCGTTGAACGCGGTGCAGACGAGCGGGTGGATCTGGATGGCCTTGCCCTCGACCAGCTGCGGCTCGAAGGCCTGGATGCCGAGGCGGTGCAGGGTCGGCGCACGGTTCAGCAGCACCGGGTGCTCGGCGATGACCTCTTCGAGCACGTCGTACACGACCGTGCGGCCGCGCTCGACCATGCGCTTGGCCGACTTGATGTTCTGCGCGTGGTTGAGGTCCACCAGGCGCTTCATCACGAACGGCTTGAAGAGCTCCAGCGCCATGGCCTTGGGCAGACCACACTGGTGCAGCTTGAGCTGCGGGCCGACGACGATGACCGAACGGGCCGAGTAGTCGACGCGCTTGCCGAGCAGGTTCTGACGGAACCGGCCCTGCTTGCCCTTGAGCATGTCGGACAGCGACTTCAGCGGACGGTTGCCGGGGCCCGTGACCGGGCGGCCGCGGCGGCCGTTGTCGAAGAGCGCGTCCACGGCCTCCTGAAGCATGCGCTTCTCGTTGTTCACGATGATCTCGGGGGCACCGAGGTCGAGGAGGCGCTTGAGGCGGTTGTTGCGGTTGATGACGCGGCGGTACAGGTCGTTCAGGTCGGAGGTCGCGAAGCGGCCACCGTCCAGCTGCACCATCGGACGCAGGTCCGGCGGGATCACCGGGACGCAGTCCAGCACCATGCCCTGCGGCTTGTTGGTGGTCTGCAGGAAGGCGGAGACGACCTTGAGGCGCTTGAGCGCCCGGGTCTTCTTCTGGCCCTTGCCGGTACGGATGATCTCGCGGAGCTTGGCGGCCTCCTCGTCCAGGTCGAAGGACTCCAGGCGCTTCTGCAGCGCCGCGGCACCCATCGAACCCTGGAAGTAGGTCCCGAAGCGCTCCCGCAGCTCGCGGTAGAGCAGCTCGTCCCCCTCCAGGTCCTGGACCTTGAGGTTCTTGAAGCGGGACCACACCTCGTCGAGCCGGTCGAGCTCGCGCTGGGCACGGTCGCGCAGCTGCTTCATCTCACGCTCAGCACCCTCGCGCACCTTGCGGCGCACGTCGGACTTGGCGCCCTCGGCCTCCAGCTCGCCCAGGTCGGCCTCGAGCTTCTTCTGCCGGGACTCGATGTCGGAGTCACGGCGCTGCTCGATCTGCTGACGCTCGACGGAGACCTGGGCCTCCAGCGAGGGCAGGTCGCGCGTGCGGCGCTCGTCGTCCACCCACGTGATCATGTAGGCGGCGAAGTAGATGACCTTCTCGAGGTCCTTCGGGGCGAGGTCGAGCAGGTAGCCCAGCCGCGACGGAACGCCCTTGAAGTACCAGATGTGGGTCACGGGAGCGGCCAGCTCGATGTGGCCCATCCGCTCACGACGCACCTTGGCGCGAGTGACCTCGACGCCGCAGCGCTCGCAGATGATGCCCTTGAAGCGGACACGCTTGTACTTGCCGCAGTAGCACTCCCAGTCCCGGGTGGGGCCGAAGATCTTCTCGCAGAAGAGTCCGTCCTTCTCGGGCTTGAGGGTGCGGTAGTTGATGGTCTCCGGCTTCTTCACTTCGCCGTGCGACCACTGCCGGATGTCGTCCGCGGTCGCCAGGCCGATCCGCAGCTCGTCGAAGAAGTTGACGTCGAGCACTTTGTCGTCAATCCCTCTTTCGGGGTCGAAAGTCAAACATGTCTGAACGGTCCGGGGGAGGGCGGGGAGCCGATCTCAGCGGATCGGCTCCCCGGCCGGCCCGTCAGACCTCTTCGACGCTGCTCGGCTCGCGCCGGGACAGGTCGATTCCGAGCTCTTCCGCGGCGCGGAAGACGTCCTCGTCGGTGTCGCGCATCTCGATGGACATGCCGTCCGAGGACAGCACCTCCACGTTGAGGCAGAGCGACTGCATTTCCTTGATGAGCACCTTGAAGGACTCGGGGATGCCGGGCTCGGGGATGTTCTCGCCCTTGACGATGGCCTCGTAGACCTTCACACGGCCCAGGACGTCGTCGGACTTGATGGTGAGCAGTTCCTGCAGCGCGTAGGCCGCGCCGTACGCCTCAAGGGCCCACACCTCCATCTCACCGAAACGCTGACCACCGAACTGCGCCTTACCACCCAGCGGCTGCTGGGTGATCATCGAGTACGGACCGGTGGAGCGGGCGTGCAGCTTGTCGTCCACCAGGTGGTGCAGCTTGAGGATGTACATGTAGCCGACCGAGATCGGGTCCGGGAACGGCTCGCCGGAGCGGCCGTCGAACAGCCGGGCCTTGCCGGAGGGCAGCACCAGGCGCTGGCCGTCGCGGTTCGGGATCGTGGCCTCGAAGAGACCGGCGATCTCGTCCTCGCGGGCACCGTCGAACACCGGGGTGGCGACGTTGGTGCCGGGCTCGACGCGGTCGGCGCCGATCGCCGTGAGGCGGCGCGCCCACTCGTCGCCGAGGCCGGCGACGTCCCAGCCCTGGGCGGCCAGCCAGCCGAGGTGGATCTCCAGGACCTGTCCCGGGTTCATTCGGGACGGGACACCCAGCGGGTTGAGGATGATGTCGACCGCGGTGCCGTCCTCGAGGAACGGCATGTCCTCGATCGGCAGGATCTTGGAGATGACGCCCTTGTTGCCGTGACGGCCGGCGAGCTTGTCACCGTCGGTGATCTTGCGCTTCTGCGCCACGTAGACGCGGACCAGCTGGTTCACGCCCGGCGGCAGCTCGTCGCCCTCCTCGCGGTCGAAGACGCGCACGCCGATGACCTTGCCGGTCTCGCCGTGCGGCACCTTCAGCGAGGTGTCACGGACCTCACGGGCCTTCTCACCGAAGATCGCGCGCAGCAGGCGCTCCTCCGGGGTCAGCTCGGTCTCGCCCTTCGGGGTGACCTTGCCGACCAGGATGTCGCCTGCGACGACCTCGGCGCCGATGCGGATGATGCCGCGCTCGTCGAGGTCGGCCAGGACCTCCTCGGAGACGTTCGGGATGTCCCGGGTGATCTCCTCGGGGCCGAGCTTGGTGTCACGGGCGTCGACCTCGTGCTCCTCGATGTGGATCGAGGAGAGGACGTCGTCCTGCACCAGACGCTGGCTGAGGATGATCGCGTCCTCGTAGTTGTGGCCCTCCCACGGCATGAACGCCACCAGGAGGTTCTTGCCCAGCGCCATCTCACCGCGCTCGGTGGACGGGCCGTCGGCGAGCACCTGGCCGGCGATCACGCGGGCGCCCTCGTCCACGACGACCTTCTGGTTGAAGGACGTGCCCTGGTTCGAGCGGGAGAACTTGGCGACCCGGTAGGTGTTGTAGGTGCCGTCGTCGTTGGCGACGGTGATGTAGTCCGCGGAGACCTCCTGGACCACACCGTCCTTGTCGGCCTTGATGACGTCACCGGCGTCGACCGCGCAGCGGTACTCCATGCCGGTGCCGACCAGCGGGGCCTGCGCCTTGAGCAGCGGCACCGCCTGGCGCATCATGTTCGATCCCATGAGCGCGCGGTTGGCGTCGTCGTGCTCGAGGAACGGGATCATGGCGGTCGCGACCGACACCATCTGGCGCGGCGAGACGTCCATGTAGTCCACGTCCTCGCCGGGGACGTAGTCGATCTCGCCACCACGGCGGCGCACCAGGACGCGCGACTCCGCGAAGCGGTTGTCGTCGGTCAGCGGCGCGTTCGCCTGGGCGATGACGAAGCGGTCCTCCTCGTCGGCCGTGAGGAAGTTGACCTCGTCGGTGACGACACCGTTCTCGTCGACCTTGCGGTACGGGGTCTCCACGAAGCCGAACGCGTTCACCCGGCCGTAGGAGGCCAGCGAGCCGATCAGACCGATGTTCGGGCCTTCGGGGGTCTCGATCGGGCACATGCGTCCGTAGTGGGACGGGTGCACGTCACGGACCTCGAAGCCGGCCCGCTCACGGGACAGACCACCGGGGCCCAGCGCGGACAGACGGCGCTTGTGGGTCAGGCCCGACAGCGGGTTCGTCTGGTCCATGAACTGGGACAGCTGGCTGGTGCCGAAGAACTCCTTGATGGAGGCGACGACCGGCCGGATGTTGATCAGGGTCTGCGGCGTGATCGCCTCGACGTCCTGGGTGGTCATCCGCTCGCGGACGACGCGCTCCATACGGGCCAGACCTGTGCGGACCTGGTTCTGGATGAGCTCGCCGACGTTGCGCAGACGACGGTTGCCGAAGTGGTCGATGTCGTCGACCTCGACGACCACGGACGCGCCGTTGTCACCGGTGGTCTCGGTCTCGCCCGCGTGCAGCTTGACCAGGTACTTGATCGTCGCGATGACGTCCTCGACGGTCAGCACGCCGGCGTCGAGCGGGGCGTCCGCGCCCAGCTTCTTGTTGATCTTGTAGCGGCCGACCTTGGCCAGGTCGTAGCGCTTGGGGTTGAAGTAGAGGTTCTCCAGCAGCGTCTGCGCGGCCTCACGGGTCGGCGGCTCGCCCGGACGCAGCTTGCGGTAGATGTCGAGCAGCGCGTCGTCCTGGCCCTGGGTGTGGTCCTTCTCCAGGGTGGCGCGCATCGACTCGTACTCGCCGAACTCCTCGAGGATCTGCTCGGTGGTCCAGCCGAGCGCCTTCAGGAGGACGGTGACGGACTGCTTGCGCTTGCGGTCGATGCGGACACCGACCATGTCGCGCTTGTCGATCTCCATCTCCAGCCAGGCACCACGGGAGGGGATGACCTTGGCGGAGTAGATGTCCTTGTCGGACGTCTTGTCGATCTGGCTGTCGAAGTAGACACCCGGCGAGCGCACCAGCTGGGACACCACGACACGCTCGGTGCCGTTGATGACGAAGGTGCCCTTGTTGGTCATGAGCGGGAAGTCGCCCATGAAGACCGTCTGGGACTTGATCTCGCCGGTCTCGTTGTTGGTGAACTCGGCCGTGACGAAGAGCGGGGCCGCGTACGTGAAGTCGCGCTCCTTGCACTCGTCGATCGAGTTCTTCGGAGGCTCGAAACGGTGGTCGCGGAAGGTCAGCGACATCGACCCGGAGAAGTCCTCGATCGGGGAGATCTCCTCGAAGATCTCCTCCAGACCGGACTTGGTGGGGACGTCCTGACCACTGTCCAGGGCCGCCTCGACGCGAGCCTTCCAGGCGGCGTTGCCGAGAAGCCAGTCAAAGCTCTCGGTCTGCAGCGCGAGGAGGTTCGGGACCTCGAGGGGCTCCTTGATCTTCGCGAAAGAGATGCGCAGCGGGGCGGTGCTTGCGCCGTTGTTCGAATTGGCAGTCGAGGCGTTGCGCGAGGCGGCCAAGAGGGGGTCCTTCCGAGGGCTCGGACTCACTACGCGCGTACCGGTTCCGCCCCCGGGCGCAGACAAGGATGCCCTGGTCAGGGCGGCTCCTCATGTGTGCTCAGGCTTGGGGTTGCCCCTGGTGACGGGCCAGGCGGCAGCTAACAGGCAGCGCAAAGGGTCAGTGTAGCCGCTTGGCACACTGATGTCCAGTGCAGAGTTTCGGAGACCGGCGCTGCACCAATCTCGTCCTCCGGAGGGGTCGGTAGGAGCCCCTTGTTGTGAGCCGTCATGCCCTCGTTCACGCTTGCCACGCTAGGCATTCCCGCATCGCCTTCGTTCCATGCCTCGGTCCATGGCCGATGTGACGACGCGTCCTGAGAATCGCGCGCTGCGTGCGGTTCGTCAAGGCCTCCGCCCCGCGGAGATCGTCACAGCTGAAGGAAGGCGACGGTCCCGGAACGGTGATGATCACCCTACCCGGGCCGGTCGCCGGACCGGGTGACGCACCACGCAAACGACCGAGGGCGGCCACCCGAAAGGGTGGCCGCCCCGCGGCTGATCAGCCCCCGGAAGGGGCAGAGATCACTTGACCTCGACGGACGCGCCCGCGGCCTTGAGGGACTCGGCGGCCTTGTCCGCGGCCTCCTTGTTGACCTTCTCGAGGACCGGCTTCGGGGTGCCGTCGACGAGGTCCTTGGCCTCCTTCAGGCCCAGGGAGGTCAGCTCGCGCACGACCTTGATGACCTGGATCTTCTTGTCGCCGGCGCCGGTGAGGATGACGTCGAACTCGTCCTTCTCCTCGACAGCCTCGGCGGGGGCGCCGGGGACACCGGCGGCGGCCATGGCGACCGGGGCGGCGGCGGTGACGTCGAACTTGTCCTCGAAGGCCTTCACGAACTCGGAGAGCTCGATGAGGGTCATCTCCTCGAACTGCGCGAGCAGGTCTTCCTGGCTGAGCTTCGCCATGATGGCGGTCCTTCCACTAATTCGGCAGGTGCCGGATGTACATGTCGGCGGGCGTACGGGCCCGCTAGAGCACGGGAGTGGTTACTCCGCGTCCTCGGCGGGAGCCGGCGTACCGGCACCGCCCTGCTCGGCCTTCGCACGAAGCGCTTCCACGGTGCGGACGAGCTTCGAGGGCAGGGCCTGGAAGACAGCAGCGGCCTGGCCCTGCTTGGCCTTCATGGCACCCGCCAGCTTGGCGAGCAGCACCTCGCGGGACTCGAGGTCCGCGAGCTTCTTGATCTCATCGGCGGACAGCGGCTTGCCGTCAAGCACACCGCCCTTGATGATGAGGTTCGGGTTCTCCTTGGCGAAGTCACGGAGACCCTTCGCCGACTCCACCGGGTCACCGGTGACGAAGGCGACCGCCGTCGGACCCGCGAACAGGTCGTCCAGTGCGGTGATCCCGGCCTCGTTGGCCGCGATCTTGGTCAGCGTGTTCTTCACCACGGCGTACTGGGCGTTCTCACCGAGCGAACGGCGCAGCGTCTTGAGCTGCGCCACGGTGAGACCGCGGTACTCGGTCAGCACGGCGGCGTTGGAGCTGCGGAACTTGTCCGTCAGCTCGGCAACCGAACCGGCCTTGTCGGGCCTCGCCATAGAGCCTCGGCCTCCTTCCGGGTGATTCGGACCGCACGGGAAGGGGCCGGGCAAAACAAACGCCCCGGCGCAGGCGCACGGGGCGTGACTCGACCGGATACGCGAGGAGCGAATCCAGGAGTGCATCCACTGTCACCTGCGCGGGCCGTCCGCATCAGCGGATCCTTCGGCTGCCGCGCCCTCACGGACGCGCCAGCAACCAGCGGTCTTTGGCTTCCGTTGAAGGGTACGCGAACGGATCCCTGCCCGGCAAATCCGGCGTCGGCGCCGGTCAGCCCGTGAGGCCGGTGCCCCCGGTGAGCCCGGACGCCTTCATGTCCTTCAGCATCCCGAAGAGGTCGACGGTGTCCTTCGCCGACGGGGCCTCGACCGTGGCGGCGGTGCCGTAGTCGGAGTAGCGAGCCGTCATCCGCACCGTGCCCTCGGGCATCCTCATCCCCACGACCATCTTCACCGGGTAGTGGTCCCCGTTGACCCAGATCTCGGTGTCGTACCCCTTGATGCCCGCCTTCTCGGCGTTGGCGATCACGGCCGCGCGCTGCTTCGCGGAGAGCAGGTCGGCGGCCTTGTTGGCGTCGACCATCTCCGCGAACGTCAGCGTGCCCTTGTAGTGGTCCGTCTCGGCGCCGCCGACCTTCTCCGCCCCGACGTGCTTCAGGTTGGGCGACTGGAGCAGTAGGGCGAGCTGCTCGGACGGGTCCTGGTTCAGGTTCCCCAGGCTGCCGCTCAGCTGCTTCCGAAGCGCCTCGCTGCCGCTCGCCTCGGCCGCGGCCTTGAAGTCCAGCTTCATCCAGCGCTTGCCGCCCATCTCGGCGGCCTGCATCGCCCCCAAGTCCATGTACATGACGTCGTGGACCATGATCATCCGCATCTCGGACGGGGCGTCCGGGCCGGCGGCCGCGAGGGCGGAGCCCTTCACGGTGAAGTCCATGACCGCCGGATCCCACCCCTGCACGCCGGTCACCTCCACTGTGCCGCCGCCCTCCACGCCGGGCGGCGTGCTGACCGTCATGCGGACCTTGGCGGACTTGGCCTCCGACGTCTTCCTGAAGGCTGCCTGGATGATCTCGGCGATCTTGCCCTGGGACTGAACCGCGGAGTGGGGCGCGTCGGCCTTCTTCCGCTTCTTGCCGCCCCCGTCACCGTCGTCGCAGCCCGCGAGGCCGACCACGACGGCCAAGGCCGCCAGACCGACGCCCACACGCTTCGCCGCGGACACGCTCATGAATCCCCACCCCATGCTGTTCGTCGTCTGTGACTGCGCGATGCAACCGCTTGTCACGTTAACGCACCGCGCCGACACGGTCGTACGGAAAAAACCGGCCCCGCGCCTCCGGAGAGGCGCGGGGCCGGTTTCACAGCTGCACGGGCCGAGGGGCCCGCCCCGGTCAGACGGCGGCCGGGTCCTCCTCGACGAGGAGGTTGCGGGTGCGGTTGGGGTCGACCGGGATGCCGGGGCCCATCGTGGTGCTGATGGCGGCCTTCTTGATGTAGCGACCCTTGGCGGCGGACGGCTTCAGACGGAGGATCTCGTCCAGGGCGGCGCCGTAGTTCTCGACCAGCTGCTGCTCACCGAACGAGGTCTTGCCGATGATGAAGTGCAGGTTCGAGTGCTTGTCGACGCGGAACTCGATCTTGCCGCCCTTGATGTCGGTGACGGCCTTGGCCACGTCGGGGGTGACGGTGCCGGTCTTCGGGTTCGGCATCAGACCACGGGGGCCGAGGACGCGGCCGAGGCGGCCGACCTTGCCCATGAGGTCCGGGGTGGCGACGACGGCGTCGAAGTCCAGACGGCCCTTCGCCACCTCGTCGATCAGCTCGTCGGCGCCGACGATGTCGGCCCCCGCGGCACGCGCGGCCTCGGCACGGTCACCGGTCGCGAAGACCAGGACCCGGGCGGTCTTACCGGTGCCGTGCGGAAGGTTCACGGTGCCACGGACCATCTGGTCGGCCTTGCGCGGGTCGACGCCCAGACGGAAGGCCACCTCGACGGTGCCGTCGAACTTGCTGGTGGAGGTGTCCTTGGCGAGACGGACGGCCTCGAGGGGCGCGTACAGACGCTCCCGGTCGATCTTGGCGTCCGCAGCGCGGAGAGACTTGCTGCGCTTGCTCACTACTGCTCCTGTGTGTCTTGAGGAGTCGTGGTGCGGGCCGAGCAGGCCCTGCCACGGAACTGCTGGTGGAGTGGTCAGCCCTCGACCGTGATGCCCATGGAACGCGCGGTGCCGGCGATGATCTTCTCGGCGGCGTCCAGGTCGTTCGCGTTGAGGTCGGGCAGCTTGGTCGTGGCGATCTCGCGGACCTGGTCACGCGTAAGCTTCGCGACCTTGGTCTTGTGCGGCTCGCCGGAGCCCTTCTCCACACCCGCGGCCTTGAGGATCATGCGGGAGGCCGGCGGGGTCTTGGTGATGAAGGTGAAGGAACGGTCCTCGTAGACCGTGATCTCCACCGGGATCACCCAGCCACGCTGCGACTCGGTGGCCGCGTTGTAGGCCTTGCAGAACTCCATGATGTTGACGCCGTGCTGACCCAGCGCCGGGCCCACCGGCGGGGCCGGGTTGGCCGCACCAGCGTTGATCTGGAGCTTGATAAGCCCCGTGACCTTCTTCTTCTTGGGAGGCATGTGCTCTCTCCGGGTCCTAGTGAGAGTTTTCCTGCCTGCGAGCAGGCATACCGCACCACGATAGCGGGTATCGTGCCGAGCCCCGAAACCGAGCAGGTCAGAGAAGGCCCGGCAGCACACCGGGACACTCCCGGGGACCGCCCGGGCGGCCTGCCGGCGCCCCGGCCGCAGCCACCGGCCCCTGGCCCCGGCCCCGCCGTTCGGCATCCCTCCAGGGCCGCCCAGGCCCTCGGCGCCCGCCCCTGGGACGTACACACGAAAGAGGTGTACCTAGCCTCGGACCTGGGCCAGCATGCGGGCTGTGGGCACTGACCCGGGCAAAATGCGTGATCAGTTGTTGTTGTCTGTCAACGCTGGTTCGTCTCAAGCGGCCCGTGGACGGCCCCAAGCTCCGTGCTCAAGTTCCATTGGAAGGAATCCCGCCAGGCAACCTCGCCCGCCGCCCAGCCCACCACGGCTGCAATGACCTTGTCCGCTGAGACTGTCCGTGTCTGATAGTGCTCGCTGGGACTGCGATCACGATATTCGAGCTGGTATGTGCCGTCAGGCCGGAGCCAGACTTGGGCGTAGCAGTCCGCCTCTGCGGCGCACTGCAACACGAGGTGCCCGTCACGGGGAAGGTTCAGCACCGCTGCTTCAAGTCTGGCGCCGCGTGGGCGGTTCTCCTCGGGGCGGTGGTCAGGGTGCACGACGGCGTCCGAGTCTGCGAGATCTTCCCGGACGGGCTCGCTCGCCGGCAGTCCGCAGGCATCGATCAGTTCGAAGAAGAGGTCTTCCACGAACGGGTCCGCTCTCTTGACCAGGACCATGCGCAGTGCGTCACGGTTCGCCGTGAACCCTGCCTCGGCGGCCCAGTCTGCGATCTGCTCCGTATTCTCGGGCACGTCTGCGAGCAGCCATCGGATGCTTCTGTCCCTGTCGGTCTCTCCCGGTGGCGCGTCATCCTCCGAGGGCGGCGGCCCCGACACCTCGTAGTCGGCGGCCATCACCGGGTCAAGGAAAGCCGACCAAGTCACCCCGGAGGGAGTGAGACCGCGGACGTAGCAGACATCGCTGTCCATGATGCTTGCGATCATGACCGGCGAGCCGGTCGCTGTGACCAGCCGTCGCAGCCATCGGTCGTCGTCGTTCTCCGGCAGATGGTCATTCACTTGCAGCGTCTGCCAGCCCCCGGGGCGGCGCGGCGAGCACTCATGGAAGTAATCAGCACGCTCGTCGATGCACCACTCCGGGTCGTCGAACACAGGCAGGTCCCGCAACGAAGAATCGCTGCGCGCCAGAACAAAATCGCCAGAGTAACCCATGCTTCCTCCCCAGAGACTGCCGCGATGCTAGCGACAGGGACGGACAGCGGCTGGGGTGCCCACGCGGACGGTGTGGAGAGGCTTTGGGCTGGAACTAGCCACGGGGCGAGAGATCGGGGCCCGTGAGCTTGCGGCGACTCGGGCGGTCTGCGGACCTGCCCGACGCGGCAGCACGGGTCGCGGTGGAGAGCCCCCTCCGGCTCCATGCCGTCCCCCACCTGGGCAACCGGCCACTGGCATCGTTGCCGCCATCGCACATCCGCGCGTGGGCTCGGCTACTGGAGGACACGGGCGCTGATGGCTCGTACCGGCGCGTGATCTCCGGCAACGTCTCTGCCGTACCGTCGGCGGCTGCGGACGGTACGGCCACCTGGCACGCAACCCTTGCCGTGCTGGCTCGGTTCGTCCGCCCGAACCGGCCGATCTTCGGCCTGGCGGTCGACGCCGTCTTCCGCAAGGCCCGGAGACGTTCGACGGCCCGGTGACGGCCCTCAGCACGCGAAAGAGCCCCTGCCCAACGGGAAACCGCTGGGCAGGGGCCCTTTCGGATGATCGTTTGACTAGTTCTTCTGGATCTGGTCGAAGCTGAGCTCGACCGGGGTCTCGCGGCCGAAGATCTCCACGAGGCCCTTGACCTTCTTCGAGTCCGGGTTGATCTCGTTGATCGTGGCCTGCAGCGTCGCGAAGGGGCCGTCGGTGACCGTGACCGAGTCGCCGACCTCGAAGTCCAGCACCTGGACCTCGACCTTGCGCTTCGGCACGGCGCCGCCCTCGCCGCCCTCGGCAGCGGCGGCGGCCTGCTCCTCGACCTCCGGGGCCAGCATCTTGGTGACCTCGTCCAGCGTCAGCGGGTACGGGTCGTAGGCGTTGCCGACGAAGCCGGTGACGCCGGGGGTGTTGCGGACGACGCCCCAGGACTCGTTCGTCAGGTCCATGCGGACCAGCACATAGCCGGGCAGCTTGTTCTGACGGACGGTACGGCGGTCGCCGTTCTTGATCTGGACGACCTCTTCCTGGGGCACCTCGGCCTGGTAGATGTAGTCCTCGACGTTGAGCGAGACGGCGCGCTGCTCCAGGTTGGACTTCACGCGGTTCTCGTAGCCGGCGTACGTGTGGATGACGTACCACTCGCCAGGGAGGGCGCGCAGCTCGTCGCGGAACGCGGCGACCGGGTCCACCGGGGCCTGCTCCTCCGCGGCCTCTTCCTCCTCCGCGGCCTCTTCCTCTTCCGTGGCCTCGTCCTCGTCGACGACCTGGACGGCAGCCTGCTCGGCGGGCTCGCCGGCGGCCTCGTCTGCAGCCTCCGCCTGGTCGATGTCGCCGTCGGCTGCCTCGACGATGTCGAGCGCGGTGTCGTCGCCCTCGACGGTCTCGTCGGCGTCGTACAGGTTCGGGTCAGACACGGTCGCTGCTTCTTCCTTCACGATGTGGAACAGGCGGTCGGGCGCCACGGGCACCCTCCGCGGGAGGAATCACCCGAAGACGTACGAGACGCCCTTGTTGAATCCCCAGTCAATCACGGTAACGAGCGCGATGATGACCACAACGAAGACAATCACCACGCTGGTGTAGGTGATGAGCTCGCTGCGCGTGGGCCAGACGACCTTGCGGAGTTCCGCGACGATCTGGCGGTAGAAGAGCGCGAGGCGCGCGAGGGGCCCCTTCTTGCCGCGCTTGCCGCCACGGCGGGGCTTCTTGGAGCCGGAGTCGGTGGAGTCACTGTCGGGACGACCACTCTCAGGCGTCGCGGTGGAGCCCAGGGCTTCCGTCACTCGTCCTCACCTGAATCCGGGTCGTTTGCCGAACAATCCTCAAAGCGTCTGCCTGCTTGTAGCAGGGCCGGAGGGACTCGAACCCCCAACCGCTGGTTTTGGAGACCAGTGCTCTACCAATTGAGCTACGACCCTTTGAATGCCCCCCAACGTACCGCATCCGGGCGGCTGCACGATGTGCGCAGCCAAGATCAGCTCGCGGGGGCCATCGACGGATGAGTGTACGTGTTCGCGGGCCGGGCGTCGAATGCCTACCGTGTCCGGGCGCGGTTCGGCGCGGTTGCGCGCGGTTGCGACCGGAACGTGAACTTGTGTGCTCCGCTGCCGCCGGGTCTGCGACGATGCAGACATGACCGCTGCAACTGAACGACGCGTGTCGGCCCGCATCGGGTCGATCTCCGAGTCCGCGACGCTGGCCGTGGACGCGAAGGCCAAGGCCCTCAAGGCCGCCGGGCGACCGGTCATCGGCTTCGGAGCCGGCGAGCCCGACTTCCCGACGCCGGACTACATCGTCGAGGCGGCCGTGGAGGCGTGCCGCAATCCGAAGTACCACCGCTACACCCCGGCCGGCGGCCTGCCGGAGCTGAAGGCCGCGATCGCCGCCAAGACACTGCGCGACTCCGGGTACGAGGTCGACGCCTCCCAGATCCTGGTCACCAACGGCGGCAAGCAGGCCATCTACGAGGCCTTCGCCGCGATCCTCGACCCGGGTGACGAGGTCATCGTCCCGGCGCCGTACTGGACGACCTACCCCGAGTCGATCCGGCTGGCGGGCGGCGTCCCGGTGGAGGTGGTCGCCGACGAGACCACCGGCTACCGGGTCTCCGTCGAGCAGCTGGAGGCGGCCCGCACGGAGAAGACCAAGGTCGTGCTCTTCGTGTCGCCGTCCAACCCGACCGGCGCCGTATACACCGAGGCCGAGACCGAGGCGATCGGCCGCTGGGCCGTCGAGCACGGCCTGTGGGTGCTGACCGACGAGATCTACGAGCACCTGGTCTACGGGGGCGCCGCCGCGGTCTCGCTGCCGGCGCTCTTCCCCGAGCTGCGCGACAAGTGCGTGGTCGTCAACGGCGTGGCGAAGACCTACGCCATGACCGGCTGGCGCGTGGGGTGGATCATCGGCCCCAAGGACGTCGTCAAGGCCGCCACCAATCTGCAGTCGCACGCCACCTCGAACGTGAGCAACGTCGCCCAGGTCGCCGCCCTGGCCGCCGTCTCCGGCGACCTGGTGGCCGTGGCCGAGATGCGGAAGGCCTTCGACCGCCGCCGCCAGACCATCGTGCGGATGCTCAACGAGATCCCCGGTGTCGTCTGTCCCGAGCCGGAGGGCGCGTTCTACGCGTACCCATCGGTCAAGGCGCTGCTCGGCAAGGAGATCCGGGGCAAGCGGCCGCTGAGCTCCGTGGAGCTCGCGGAGCTGATCCTGGAGGAGGCCGAGGTCGCCGTGGTCCCGGGCGAGGCCTTCGGCACCCCCGGCTACCTGCGCCTTTCGTACGCGCTCGGCGACGAGGACCTCGTCGAGGGCGTCTCCCGGCTGCAGAAGCTGCTGGGCGAGGCCAAGGCCTGAGTCCTGCGGCCCGCGGGCTCCCTGACCAGCAGGTCAGGGAGCCCGCGTGTGTGTGCGGGCAAGCGCTCGTTCGGGGAAAGGGAACGAAAGCGGTACCGGCACCCCCCGCCGGTGCGGCAGGATCTGTGGATGGCACGCGATGTATCCCTCCTCCCCAAGGCGCACCTCCACCTGCACTTCACCGGCTCGATGCGGCCCGCGACCCTGCTGGAGCTCGCCGACAAGTACGGAGTGCACCTCCCCGAGGCGCTGACCTCGGGCGAGCCGCCCAGGCTGCGCGCGACCGACGAGCGCGGCTGGTTCCGCTTCCAGCGCCTGTACGACATCGCGCGTTCCGTGCTCCGCTCCCCCGAGGACATCCGGCGTCTGGTGCGCGAGGCCGCCGAGGAGGACGCCCGCGACGGGTCTGGGTGGCTGGAGATACAGGTCGACCCGACCTCGTACGCGCCGCGCCTGGGCGGGCTGATCCCGGCGATGGAGATCATCCTGGACGCGGTGGAGACCGCCTCCCGGGACACGGGCGTGGGCATGGCCGTCCTCGTCGCCGCCAACCGCACCAAGCACCCGCTGGACGCCCGTACGCTGGCCCGTCTCGCGGTGCGCTACACCGACCGCGGGGTGGTCGGCTTCGGGCTCTCCAACGACGAGCGCCGGGGCCTGGCCAGGGACTTCGACCGGGCCTTCGCCATCGCCCGGGAGGGTGGGCTGCTGGCGGCGCCGCACGGCGGCGAGCTGGCGGGCGCGGGCAGCGTCCGCGACTGCCTGGACGACCTGCACGCCGTCCGGGTCGGGCACGGCGTGCGGGCCGCCGAGGACCCGCGGCTGATGGCCCGCCTCGCCGAGCGCGGCACGACCTGCGAGGTTTGCCCGTCGTCGAACGTCGCCCTCGGCGTCTACGACCGGCCCGAGCAGGTGCCGCTGCGCACCCTGTTCGACGCCGGGGTGCCGATGGCGCTGGGCGCCGACGACCCGCTGCTGTTCGGCTCGCGGCTCGCCGCGCAGTACGAACTGGCCCGGGACGCGCACGACTTCACCGACGAGGAGCTGGCCGAACTGGCCCGCCAGTCGGTGCGCGGCTCCGCGGCGCCGGAGGGCGTGCGCACCAAGCTCCTGGCGGGCATCGACGACTGGCTCAGCGGCTGAGCCCGGCCGGTACGGTGCGGGCGACGGTGGCGGCGAAGTCGTCCAGCGGCTGGTCGTCAGGCCCGTGGGGGGTGGGTACGGGGCGGCGCCTGCCCAGAAGTGCACGCCGTCGTCACCTGACCCGGGTGCGCCCGTTCAGCGCCGACGGCGCTAGAGGCTCACGCCGACCGTCACCGGCTCGTTGACGAGGGTGATCCCGAAGGCCGCGTGGACGCCCTCGACGACCTCGCGGGCCAGCGCGAGCAGGTCGGCGGTGGTGGCGCCGCCCCGGTTGGTGAGGGCGAGGGTGTGCTTGGTGGAGATCCGCGCGGGGCCGGTGCCGTAGCCCCTGGTGAAGCCCGCCTTGTCGATCAGCCAGGCGGCGGAGGTCTTGATGCGGCCGTCGCCCGCGGGGTAGGCGGGGGGCGCGCTGTCCGGGCCGAGCCGGTCGTGGACACGGGCCAGGAAGTCCGCGTAACCGGCTTCGGTGAGGACCGGGTTGGTGAAGAAGGAGCCCGCCGACCAGGTGTCGTGGTCCTCCGGGTCCAGCACCATGCCCTTGCCCGAGCGCAGCTTCAGCACCGTCTCGCGGGCGGTGGCCAGGGGCACCCGGTCACCGGTGCCCACGCCGAGGGCGCGGGCCACCTCGGCGTACTTCAGCGGGCCGGACATCCCGTCGGCATCCTCCAAGGCGAAGCGCACCCGCAGCACGACGTAGCGCGCGGGGTCCGCCTTGAATCGGCTGTGCCGGTAGGAGAAGGCGCACGCGGCGTTGTCCAGGACGACCGTCTCGCCGCCGGCCCGGTCGTACGCGATCACCTCGGTGATCGTGCTGGCGACCTCCTGGCCGTACGCGCCCACGTTCTGGATGGGCGTGGCCCCGGCGGAGCCCGGGATGCCGGCCAGGCACTCGACGCCCGCCAGGCCCGCCTCCACGGTACGGGCGACGGCGTCCGTCCAGACCTCGCCCGCCGCGAGCTCCAGCTCGGTGCCGTTCAGCTCGAAGCCGCCGGTGGCGATGCGCAGCGCGGTGCCCGCGAAGCCCTCGTCGCCGATCACCAGGTTGCTGCCGCCGCCGATGACCAGTAGCGGCGTCCCCGACGCGTCCGCCTCCCGTACGGCCTCGACGACCTCGGCGTCCGTGGTCGCCGTCACCAGGCGGGTGGCGGGGCCGCCGAGGCGGAAGGTGGTGAGGGGCGCGAGCGGGGCGTCGTTGAGTACGTGCACGGCATTCAGGGTACGGGGCGGGCGGCCCCGCCATGGATGCCGCGCGCCCCGTACGGATCAGAGCGCCTCGAGGACCGTCGCGTTGGCCAGTCCGCCCGCCTCGCACATGGTCTGCAGCGCGTAGCGCGCGCCCCGGGCCCGCATGGCGTGGACGAGGGTGGTCATCAGCCGGGTGCCGCTGGCGCCGAGCGGGTGGCCCAGCGCGATGGCGCCGCCGTTGACGTTCACCTTGGCCGGGTCGGCGCCGGTCTCCTGGAGCCAGGCGAGGACGACGCTGGCGAAGGCCTCGTTGACCTCGAACAGGTCGATGTCCGCCAGGTCCAGCCCGGCGCGGCGCAGCACGCGCTCGGTGGCCGGGATGACGCCCGTCAGCATCAGCAGGGGGTCGGAGCCGGTGACCGCGAAGCTGTGCAGCCGGGCGAGCGGACGCAGGCCCAGCCGCTCGGCGGTCTCGCTGCTGGTGATCAGCACAGCGGAGGCGCCGTCGTTGACCGGGCTGCTGTTGCCGGCCGTGACCGACCAGTCGATCTGCGGGAAGCGCTCGGCGTAGCCGGGGTCGGCGAAGGCGGGGCGCAGCCCGGCGAGGATCTGCGAGGTGGTCGTGGGACGGACGGACTCGTCCGTGCCGAGCCCGGCGAGCGGCGCCACCTCGGTGTCGAAGGCCCCGTCCGCCCACGCGGCGGCGGCCTTGCGGTGCGACTGCGCGGCGAAGTCGTCCATTGCCTCGCGGCTCAGCGACCACTTGGCGGCGATCAGCTCCGCGCTGATGCCCTGCGGCACGAGTCCGCCGGGGAAGCGCGCGGCGATTCCGGGGCCGAACGGGTCCGCGCCGGGCGTCACGTTGGACCACATGGGCACCCGGCTCATCGACTCCACGCCGCAGGCCACGACGACGTCGTAGGCGCCGGCGATGACGCCCTGCGCGGCGAAGTGCACGGCCTGCTGGGAGGAACCGCACTGCCGGTCGACCGTGGTGGCCGGGACGGAGTCCGGGAAGCCCGCCGAGAGCCAGGCCCAGCGGGTGGTGTTCATGGCCTGCTCGCCGACCTGGTCGACGGTGCCGCCGATGACGTCGTCGACGAGCGCCGGGTCGATCCCGCTGCGGCCGACGAGCTCCTTGAGGGTGTGGGCGAGCAGCTCCACCGGGTGCGTCCCGGCGAGCGCCCCGCCCGGCTTGCCCTTGCCGATGGGGGTGCGGACGGCTTCGACGATGACGGCGTCGCGCATGACGTTCTCGCCTCCTGCGAATGCGGTGCGGAGTTAGTTTGATTTTCCAACTCTATGCCGACGCCGAGCGTAGGACGCGTGGGTTTGGAATCACAACCCGCCGTGTGAGACTGGGGCGGTGAGCCAGACCACACCCGCGCCCCCGCTGCCGGGGCGCCCCTGCTCGGCGGCCGCGTCGCTGTACGTCGTCGGCGAGAAGTGGGCGCTGCTCGCGGTCCGCGAGATCCTCTACGGCAACCGGCGCTTCGACGCCATCGCCCGCAACACGGGCGCCCCGCGCGACCGCCTCACCGCGCGGCTGCGCGCCCTGGAGGAGGCCGGCATCGTCGAGCGGCGCGCCTACAGCGACCGGCCGCCGCGGTACGAGTACCACCTGACGGAGGCGGGGCGTGATCTCGCGCCGGTCATCAGGGCGCTGGTGGCGTGGGGCGACAAGTGGGCGGTGGAAGAACCGCCGGTCGTCCTGCGGCACCGGGACGACCATCCGGTGGACGCGGTCGAGTACTGCCGTACGTGCGGCGAGGAGGTCCACGACCGCGACCTGACGCTCGACATCCGGAGTGAGGGGTGGACGCCCGCGGGGCGTACGGGGTCCGGCTGACCGCGCCCCTCGGGACCCTGTACCGGGTGGCCGGGGCGACGGCTGCCCGCCGGGTGGGTGCCCCGGCCCGGCGCGCGTCACCACCGGTTCGGTGGTGACGCGCGCCGGATGAGGCGTCAGGATGCCGTGTCGACCAGGGGCTTGGGCGGGACGGGGAGCGTCTCGGGGGCCTTCGCGGCACGGCGGCCCGGGACGAGCAGTGCCGCCAGCGCGCCGGCCGCGACGGCGGCCGCGCCCACCCACAGGGCCGGGGTCAGGCCGTCGACGAACCTCGTCGCGGACTCGTAGCCGCCCTGGGCGGAGAAGACCGCCGCGAGGGTCGCCACGCCGAGGGCCCCGCCGACCTCGCGAAGGGCGTTGTTGGCGCCCGAGGCGATGCCCTGCTCCTCCGGCCGCACGCTGCCCATGACGATGTTGGCGCTCGGGGCGAAGTACATCGCCATACCGACACCACTCACGACCAGCGCCGGCACCTGCGCCGCGTACGACACGCCCGGCTCGAGGATCAGGGCGAACCAGCCGAGGCCCACCGCCTGCAGCGCGAGTCCGGCGGCGACGACCGGCCGGCCGCCGACGCGGTCGGACAGGAAGCCCGCGATGGGCGCGACGATCATCGGCATGCCGGTCCAGGGCAGCATGCGCAGCCCCGCCTCCGTCGGGGAGTAGCCGGCGACGCCCTGGAGGAACTGGCTGAGCAGGAAGATCGAGCCGAACATGCCGAGGAACATCAGCAGGCTGGCCGCGTTGACGGCGGCGAAGGCCCGGCTGCGGAAGAGCCGCATGGGCAGGATCGGGTTGCCGGCGCGGATGCCGTGCCGGACGAAGGCGGCCAGCAGCACACCGCCGCCGATGAGGCCGCCGAGGACCGGGCCACTGGTCCAGCCGTCGGCGTTGCCGCGGACGAGGGCGTAGACGATGCCGAACAGACCCGCGCTGGCGAGCACCGTGCCGGTCACGTCGAGCCGGGGGTCGGGGCCGTGGCTCTCGGCCAACCGCAGCCGGGCGAGCGGCAGGAGGAGCACACCGATCGGAACATTGAGCCAGAAGATCCACTGCCAGGAGATGTGCTCGGTGAGCGAGCCGCCGATGAGCGGCCCGGCCGCGACCGCCAGGCCGTTGACGGCGCCCCAGATGCCGAACACCATGCCGCGCCGCTCGGGCGGGACGGTCGCGGAGAGCAGGGTGAGGGTGAGCGGCATGAGGATCGCGGCACCGACGCCCTGGACGGCGCGGGCGGCGATGAGCTCGCCCATGCCGGGGGCGAGCGCCGCGGCGGCGGAGGCCGCGGAGAAGACGACGAGCCCCACGAGGAACATGCGCCGGCGGCCGAAGCGGTCGCCCAGGGCGGCGCCGAACATCAGCAGGACGGCGAAGGTGAGCGTGTAGGCGCTCACCGTCCACTCCAGATCCTCCAGGGCGCCGCCCAGGTCCGCGCGGATGGAGGGCAGCGCCGTGGTGACGACCAGATTGTCGAGCGCCGCCATGAACCCGGCGACGCTGGTGATGACGAGGGCCCAGACGACGCTGCCGCGCCTGGCCTCCGCCGGTTGCTGTGCCATGAACTCCCCCAGCCGATTAGTAATTGATCAATAACTTTCATGGACACGCCTGGACCCGGGGAACGCCGACGCGACCCGTCAGCCCTTCCCGGGGAAGCGGTCGGCGTAAAGGTCCTCGATCCCCGCCCAGCCGCGCTCGTGTTGTGGGACACCGAGCGCCACCAGCACGTTCACGAGCATCCCCGTGCCGAAGAACTCCGCCGTGTCGCGGTCGCCCACCCCTGTGCGCGCCCTGACGTAGTCCCACAGGCCCAGCCAGCCGCGCCGGCAGGCCTCCCGGATCTCCTCGTCGTCGACGGCGGCCACGTACATCTGCAGCTGCATCCGCAGGACGTCGCCGCCCCCGATGAGCTCCTGGTAGGAGCCGCACATCGCCTCGAACGCCTCCTCCCCCTCCAGCCCCTCGGCCGCCCTCTCGAAATGCGCCTCGATCGTCTCGACGCACCGCGCCGCGGCGGCCAGGAACAGCGCCTTCTTGTTCGGGAAGAGCCGGAAGAGATACGGCTGCGACACGCCCATGCGCTTGGCGATGACCCCGGTGGAGGTGCCGTTGTAGCCACCCGTGCCGAACTCCGTCATCGCCGCGCGGATCGCCGCCTCGCGGCGCTCCTCCGCGCTCATCCGCATGCCGTCGCCTGCCATGGCGAGTAAGTTATCAGTCAATAACAAGCGTGGGCAAGAGGAAGGCGACGGGACGTCCCCGCCGCCCTCTCCCCACCGCTACGCCAGCCGGACCACCGCGCGCGACATGCCCAGCACCTTCTGCCCGGCGCTGACGGCCGTCACATCCACCCGGACGGTGCGCTCGTCGTCGTCCAGCTTGGCCGCGACCTTGGCGCTGACCTCGATCAGCGCGCCCGCCTCGTCGTTCGGCACCACGACCGGCTTGGTGAAGCGGACCCCGTACTCCACGACCGCGCCCGGGTCGCCCGCCCAGTCCGTCACCACGCGGATCGCCGAGGCCATGGTGAACATGCCGTGCGCGATGACGTCCGGCAGACCGACCTGCCTGGCGAACTTCTCGTTCCAGTGGATCGGGTTGAAGTCACCGGAGGCGCCCGCGTACTGCACGAGTGTGGCGCGGTTCACGGGGAAGGACCGCGCCGGCAGTTCGGTGCCGACCTCGACCTCGTCGTAGGAGATCTTCGCCGTCATCGGTCACTCACCCTCCGGCGCGCGCGCCACCAGTTTCATCAGCGCCGTCACCACGTGCTCGCCGCTCTCGTCGTGGACCTCGCCGCGGACGTCGATGACGTCGTTGCCCGCGAGCGACTTGATGGCCTCGATGGTGACCGTCACCGACAGGCGGTCACCGGCCCGCACGGGGCGGGTGTAGCCGAACTTCTGGTCGCCGTGCACCACCCGGCCGTAGTCCAGTCCCAGCTCCGGGTCGAGGACGACCTGCCCCGAGGCCTTGTACGTGATCAGGAACGGGAAGGTCGGCGGCGCGATCACGTCCGGGTGGCCCAGGGCCTTGGCCGCGTCGGGGTCGGTGTAGACCGGGTTCGGGTCACCGACCGCCTCGGCGAACTCGCGGATCTTCTCCCGGCTCACCTCGTAGGGAGCGGTGGGCGGATATGTCCGCCCCACGAAGGACTGGTCCAGCGCCATCGGCACCTCCTGGAGCTGTGGTTTGCGCGTCGGCGGGTCCGCCAACGCCAAGAGGCCGCCCCCGGTGTCAGGGGCGGCCTCTTCGGTCTGGGGCCTGTGTCAGCGCGTCTCGCGGTGCGCGGTGTGCGCGTTGCAGCGCGGGCAGTGCTTCTTCATCTCAAGACGGTCCGGGTCGTTGCGCCGGTTCTTCTTGGTGATGTAGTTCCGCTCCTTGCACTCCACGCAGGCCAGCGTGATCTTCGGGCGGACGTCGGTGGCGGCCACGTGAGTGCTCCTTGACGAACGGCAATAAGGTTTGAACACGGAAAGAGTAGCCGATTGAGGGACCGATCCCACAATCGGCTACGCGGGGTAGCGGCGACCGGACTTGAACCGGTGACACAGCGATTATGAGCCGCTTGCTCTACCGACTGAGCTACGCCGCTTCGATGAACAGATCACCCGCCAGGTGGCGGGTCATCCGATCACCAGAGCCCCAATACGGAATCGAACCGTAGACCTTCTCCTTACCATGGAGACGCTCTGCCGACTGAGCTATTGGGGCGAGCGAGGAAGACATTACACGCTCCGCCGCCGAAGGTGAAATCCGTATCTTGCGGGCAGTCGCCGGACCACCACCCACCCCCGCCGCCCCAGCCGCTCGGTCCCATACGTCACTTGACGTCACCAGTACGACTAATCGCTCTTCCCGGACGGACCGGGCACCGCGCCCTAGGCTCGGAACCGCGTGATCTTGCCTCCGGCCCCGAGGAGCGCGATGACCGACAGCCAGCCGCAGCAGCCCACCGACCCACCGCTCGGCGAAGCCACCCCAGCCCCCGCCCTCCTGCTCTGCGGTGCCCGTCTCGCCGACGGCCGCACCGTCGACGTGCGCCTGGCCGGGGCCCGCATCGAGGCCGTCGGCACCGCCGGCAGCCTCCACGAGGGCACCCGTGTCGACCTCGGCGGGTACCTCCTGCTGCCCGCCCCCGCGGAACCGCACGCCCACCTCGACACCGCCCTGACCGCCGGCTCCGGCGGCCCGCCCTCGTACGACGACGAGGACGTGCAGCGCCGGGTCACCGAGGGCGCACTCCACCAGCTCGGCCACGGCGCGACCGCGGTCCGCACCCACATCCGCATCGGCGACGTACAGGGCCTGCGCGCCCTGGAGGCGGCGCTGCAGGCCCGGCGCGCCCTGCGCGGTCTGGTCGACGTGCAGACCGTGGCCGTCCCCCGGGTGCTCACCGGCCCCGCGGGCACGGACGGCCTCGCCGTGCTCCGCGACGCCCTCAAGATGGGCGCCGACGTGGTGGGCGGCTGCCCCGACCTCGACCCGGACCCGGGCGGATACGCGGAGGCCGTGCTCGCCGTGGCCGCCGAGTTCGGCCTCCCGGTCGACCTGCACACCGACGCCGCCGACCCGGCCCGGCTCTCCCGGCTCGCCGCGATGGCGGGGGGACTGCGGCCCGGCGTCACCCTCGGCCCCTGCGGCGGCCTGGCCCGGCTCCCGGACGACACCACCGTCCGCCTCGCCGGGCAGCTCGCCGCCGCCGGGGTCTCGCTGACCGCCCTCCCGCAGGGCGGCTGCGGCGCCCTGGAGTCGGTGCGCCGGGGCGGCACCGCCCCGGTGCGGACCCTGCGGGCGGCCGGTGTCCGGATCTCCGCGGGCAGCGGCGCGCTGCGCGACCTGACCAACCCCGTCGGCCGCGGCGACCCCCTGGAGGCGGCCTTCCTGCTCGCCTCGCACGGCGAGTGCGCCCCCGGGGATGCCTACGAGGCGGTGAGCCGGGACGCAAGGGCCGTCATGGGGCTGCCCGAGGTACGGGTGGAGGCGGGCTTCCCCGCCGAACTGCTCGCGGTGCGGGCCGACCGGCTGGAGAGCGCGCTGTCGCTGGCGTACAGCCGGATCGTCATCCACCGCGGCCGGGTCGTCTCCCGGACCAGCGCGGTCCGCGAGTACACCGACACCCTGGCCCTCGACCTGCCGCGTCAGTCGAGGAGTCGCCGTGACCCGGCATGAGCGGCACGCCGGGCGTAGCGTCGGTGGCATGCGCACTGTGATCGCTGGTGGACATGGACAGATCGCGCTGCGGCTGGAGCGGCTGCTCGCCGCGCGCGAGGACGAGGTGGCAGGCATCATCCGCAGGCCGGAACAGGCCGACGACCTGCGTGAGGCCGGCGCCGAACCGATCGTTCTGGACCTGGAGTCGGCGTCGCTGGACGAGGTGGCCCAAGTGCTGGCTGGCGCCGACGCGGTCGTCTTCGCGGCGGGCGCGGGGCCGGGCAGCGGCGTCGCCCGCAAGGAGACCGTCGACCGGGATGCCGCCGTGCTGCTGGCCGACGCGGCCGAGCGCGCGGGCGTACGCCGTTACCTGATGGTCTCCGCCATGGGGGCCGACGCCGAACCGCGGCCCGGCACCGACGAGGTCTTCGCCGCCTATCTGCGCGCCAAGGGCGCCGCCGACACCGAAGTGCGCCGCCGTGCCGACCTGGAGTGGACGATCGTGCGCCCCGGCCGGCTCACCGACGACCCGGGCACGGGGCGGGTCCGGCTCGCCGCCTCGACAGGACGCGGTTCGGTGACGCGCGACGACGTCGCGGCGGTCCTGGCGGAGCTGCTGGACACGCCCTCGACGGCGGGGCTCACCCTGGAACTGATCGAGGGTCACACCCCGGTGTCGGTCGCGGTGAAGGACGTCGCCGGCAACTGAACCGCGCTCCCGGGCAAGGGCGAACGCCGTCAGCAGCGGTGGCGGCCGGGCTTGTCCCTCCAGGCCTGGCAGGCCTTGGCGCCAGCTTCCGCGTGCATCTGCCGGATCTCGCTGCACCGTTGGTCGAGGGGCCTGGTGAAGCCGCGTACTGGTGGGCGTCGTCGAAGCCGATCTCCCGGGTGGCCGTGATGTCACAGCAGTCCGGTTCCCAGCCGGGCCCGCACGCGGCGCGTCCGGCTCGCGGGAATCGGCCTGGTGGTGTTCTGCCGGGCGGTGCTCATCACCGTTCTCGGTCTCCCACCACCCACCACCCACCACAGAACACTGGCCCCCGAATTCCGCGGGTGCGGGATGCGGGCACGGGCGGACGGGTAGTGGGGGAACGGCCGAGATGCGATCAGTCCGGCTCTGGGCTGCACTTGACCGTATCGGGACGGGCCAGCGCCATCCCCCTGACGTCACGGAGAGACCATGCCGATGAAGCCCCCGGCACCCCCGTTCACCCGGGAGACAGCGATCGAGAAGGTCCGCCTCGCGGAGGACGCCTGGAACAGCCGCGACCCCGAGAAGGTGTCCCTCGCCTACACGCCGGACAGCCGGTGGCGCAACCGCGGCGAGTTCGTCAACGGGCGGGAGGAGATCGTCGCGCTGCTCACCCGGAAGTGGACGAGGGAACTGGAGTACCGGCTCATCAAGGAGCTCTGGGCCTTCGACGGCAACCGCATCGCGGTGCGCTTCGCCTACGAGTGCCACGACGACTCCGGCAACTGGTACCGCTCCTATGGCAACGAGAACTGGGAGTTCGACGACGAGGGCCTGATGCGCGTACGGCTGGCCAGCATCAACGACGTCCCGATCGCCGAATCGGAGCGCAAGTACCACTGGCCGCTGGGACGGCGGCCCGACGATCACCCGGGTCTGTCCGACCTCGGGTTCTGAACGGCCCGCGCCTGCCGGCGCAGCTCCACCCGCGCCGCGGGCGAGCGGCCCGGGCCGGTGTGCCAGTACGGGTGCCAGAACAGCCGGCAGGAGAGCCACAGCAGGCGTCGTCGCAGGATCGCCGCGTGGGCGGGCTCCGCGGCGAGTTGCGCATAGGTGCGGTGCCATTCGCGCTGCGCCTGCACCAGATCGGGCGGGAACACGGTGTTGGCCATGCACGGAATTCAATCACGTGTTCGATTTTCTGCGCACGCCTCACGCGTCACTCGTAGGGGTGAGCTTGCGGCAGCGCCAGGGGCGTAGGACGTTCTACGACCCCGGGCCCCCCGGGGTCGTGGCAGTGTGCCGCCGGCATGAGGGCCGGCCCAGCTAGAGGTTCAGGACGATGATGGCCCCCAGGCCGCCCAGGCCCAGCGCGACTGCGGCATCGGCCCAGCCGCCCCTGCCCCAGCGGAAGTACCGGTCCAGCGCGAGGCGCCCGGGGCCGATGGCGGCGACACCGAGGGCGGCGACGGTGATCACCAGGTTGTACTCGATGCCGCCCTGCTCGTCCCACAGCCCGCGGGCACCGGTCACCGTGACCATGGCATTGATCATCACGCCGATCAGCGCCGCCGCGGCGAGCGGGGTGAACAGCCCCAGCGCCAGGCCCACGCCGCCCAGGAACTCCGAGGCCCCGCCGATGGCGGCGTACACCTTCCCCGGCGAGTAGCCCAGCGCCTCGAAGCCCTTGCCGGTGCCGGTGAGCCCCTGGCCGCCGAACCACCCGAAGAGCTTCTGGAGCCCGTGCCCCGCCATCAGGACACCGATGGTGAGCCGGATCAGCAGCAGACCGCAATCACCGGCGGTCA
The DNA here is from genome assembly GCF_057707815.1 of Actinacidiphila sp. bgisy160. Taxonomy (NCBI): domain Bacteria; kingdom Bacillati; phylum Actinomycetota; class Actinomycetes; order Kitasatosporales; family Streptomycetaceae; genus Actinacidiphila; species Actinacidiphila sp. bgisy160. The sequence goes on along the minus strand of NZ_JBYIQW010000009.1, from coordinate 118,144 downwards.
CCGGCGGCCGCGCCGATACGGCTTCCTCGGTCTGCGGCGGAGGGCGCAATCGCTCAGCTATGTAGTTCATGGGGAACCCTCTTCTGCCCCCGTGCCCCCGACGTACGGCGCCGGCCGACCCCAGGGGACCGGTGGAGCGTGTTGGTGCAGTGACCGCGGATCACACAGGCATCCCTCCTCCCACTCGAGGAGGTACGCGACAGCCGCGTGCCGCGTTCAACCACTTTCCCCTCTTTCGTACACCTCATCCGTAAATGACGGAAATGCCGACCGCTGCCCCCCGGTGGTCAGGTTCCGGCCTCGCGTCGCTCAGAGCCGCAGGCGCGGGGCCTGGTCGTCCGGGGTGTCCGGACTCGCGAAGTGGAAGGGGACCGCGAGGGCGGAGGCCAGAACCCGGCCGGACCGGTCGGCGGCCTCCGCCGAGGGGTGGCGCCGGCCCGCGCCCCGCTCCTCACCCGGGTACCGCACGGCGGTACCCGGGCGGATCGTGGCCAGACGGTGCTCGCCCGCGGGATCCGCGGGGCCCGCCGGACCGCACCCTATGCCGCGGCAACCGACCGCTTCCCCCGAAAGAAGTCGCGCGACCGTGCAACCCCCCGCGCGCATTCGGGAGTACCTACGAACAGACATCCAAGCGGCGGCCACCGCATCCGGTGGCCACCGCGGGCCGGCGCGCGGGCCCACCGCGCCGGCCGTCAAGGACCGCCCGGCGCGGTGCCGGGTGGCAGCTTCAAAGGAGAAATGCTCCGTGGCTCTCAGTATTGCCAGGAAGGCGGGCGTGGCCGCCGCCGCAGCGGTCGCCATCGGCGCCGTGACGTTCGGCGCCTCCGCCATGGCGTCACCCTCTGGCCCGTCGGCTCCGTCCGCCCCGGCCGCGGACCGGGCCGGCGCACCCGCCGCCGTGGCCGCCAAGGCGGTCGCCGCGCCGAAGAAGCAGACGCCCCAGGTCGTCACGCAGCTGATCGGCAAGGGCCGGGTGGACGGTCTCCGCTGGTCGGTGGCGTTGGAGTTCCACCGGACCCTGCCGCAGGGCTACGAACTCCCCACCAGCCCCGTCGGCACCCCCGCCCGCGGCACCGCACTGCTGTGCCAGCGCATGTACATCGGCGGCGTCCGCATCGACCACCAAGGCGGCCCCTGGTCCGACTGCCAGCCCGTCAACGGCACCCAGGACCCCGCAGGCTCCGGCGACATGGGCCTGTGGGGCCTGCACGGCAAGGGAACCACCGGCTCCCGCCTCATGGTCTCCAACCCCGAGGCCGACATCGCCTACGGCATCGTCAACCTCACCGACGGCACCCACCTCAAGGCCACCACCATCACCGTCCCCGGCACCCACTACCGCGCCTGGGCCGTCGCCATACCCAACGGCAAGACCATCACCACCGTCGACCAATACGACTCCCACCACCAGCGCCTCACCCAGGACACCGAGTGGCGCTGACCCCGCAGGAGGGGATTCCTTCCGGGAACCCGCCCCATGGCCGAGTGTCACATCTCGCGTCGCCGACCTGTCCTCATGGACGAAGAGCACACCAACCGCGGAAGGCGGGGGTTCCCCTCATGGGCGTCGAGCGATCGCGGCGACCGGAAGATCACGTCCGTACCGGCCACCCGGCCCGGTACCTGAACCGACCGCGCACACACGCAGGCACGGTGGACAGCCGCTCCGGCACCCACGGAACCATCGACGTCCACCAGGCCGCACCCCGCCGCCGACACGGCGCGAAGCTCGGCATCCCCGCCGTCGTCGTACTGGCCGTCGCCGCCCACCTGGGCCTTGGCGGGCTCCTTCTGACGTCCGGCCCCTGGAAGCACTGGGCACTCGGCGCCGTCCTGGCCGTCGTCGTGTTCAAGGTCGCCTTCCTGCTCCTGCGCCGTGGCAAGGCCCGCAAGGCCCGCAAGGTCACCGAGCGCGTCCCCCACGCGTCCTGATCACGCACAGATCCCGGAGCTCCCCGCCCGCAGCCGGCCACCACCACGTCGACAGTCCCCTCCCCCATACGCGGCCACGGATGCGTCACCGCGATCACGGCCGCCGCGCTTCTCGCGGTGCCCCTGATCACCGGGTGCAGCGGCAACGGCGGCACGGAGAAGTCGGCCACCACCCCGGTTGCGTCCTCATCGACGCCCGTGCCCGGCGCCAATGGCCGTGCCTGACCAACGGCCCCGTTCCTGGGGAACTGCGGGCCGTCCTGGACACCACCGTCACCGACGACCTTGCCGATCGCATGCCGCCGATCCAGGGATGCGCGATGGCGTCTACAACGGGGACGGGCTGCCAAGCTGTCTGGATCGGATGTCCAACCGCAGGACTGCTGATGATTCGCCCCCGGTGCCCCTCGGGCCCACCGAGCGCCGGCCGGCAGGGAACGTCACGACGCGCACTCTCCGGCGGGATCTCCCGGCCTTCGCAGCAGATCCCGCCGAGAGGCGCCTGCGCTGGTTCTCATCCCGGATGCCGGCCCACACGTGGTCCAGAAAGGCTGGTAGACAGCGTGTCCGGATGAGACAACCCGGCACACCGAAATGGCTCTTTCGGGCACAACAAAACAGCCCCTGGTCTGCGTTTCCGCAGCTCAGGGGCTGTGTTTCCACTGTGGCGGCGCCAGGATTCGAACCTGGGTAGGCTAAGCCGACGGATTTACAGTCCGCTCCCATTGGCCACTCGGGCACACCGCCTGGGAAGTGTCTCCGCGGGCCGTTTGTGTGCGGTCCCCGTGGCGACGTCGTAAACAATACCCGATGCGCGGGGGTGCTTCGCCACCCTATTGATCAGCGCTCCGGGCGGGTCCGGTGGCTAGGCTTGCGGGGGCGACCCGGAGGTGGGTCGCGGACCTGACGGATCAGAGCCAAGGAGCCAACAGAAGATGGCCGACTCCAGTTTCGACATCGTCTCGAAGGTCGAGCGGCAGGAGGTCGACAACGCCCTCAACCAGGCCGCCAAGGAGATCTCGCAGCGCTACGACTTCAAGAACGTCGGCGCGTCGATCTCGTGGTCCGGGGACAAGATCCTGATGCAGGCCAACTCCGAGGAGCGGGTCAAGGCCATCCTGGACGTCTTCGAGACCAAGCTGGTCAAGCGGGGGATCTCCCTGAAGTCGCTGGACGCGGGCGAGCCCCAGCTGTCCGGCAAGGAGTACAAGATCTTCGCGACCATCGAGGAAGGCATCTCGCAGGACAACGCCAAGAAGGTCGCCAAGATCATCCGTGATGAGGGGCCCAAGGGCATCAAGGCGCAGGTCCAGGGCGACGAGCTGCGCGTCAGCTCCAAGAGCCGGGACGACCTGCAGGCCGTCATCGCACTGCTGAAGGGCAAGGACCTCGACTTCGCGCTGCAGTTCGTGAACTACCGCTGAGCGAGGTCCAGCCCGAGGTCCCGGCCGGGAGAGGCGGCCGGGGCCTTTGCCACGCGCACTTCGGGGCGCATTCGGAGGGTGCCGCCCGGGAAGCCGCCGCAGGTGCGTAGTGTCTTCCTGTTAGGTCTCCCCGGGACCGTCCCGCCGGTCGACGGCGGACCCGGGGCAGCGTCTCGAGGATGGAGCCGGGCATGCAAAGCCGCACCGCTTTGGTCGAGGACCTGATGAGCCGCTTCCCGCACGTCCCGCGCGAGGCGGTCATCAAGGAGGACCTGCTGCGCGGCGGGATCGCGTTCGACGAGTCCGCGCTGAGCGGCAACGAGGACGGCGACGTCAAACCGAAGTCGTACTTCATCTTCTCCTTCGATCACCGCACCCTCCCCGAACTGGGCGCCGCCGCGCTCAAGCGGCCGCCGGAGGAGATCGTGCTCACCGGCGGGCCGTACGACCTGCGCCGCACGGTGGTGTCGGTGCGGGTGAACCCTGCCTCGCCGTACCGCGTGCGGGCGGGCGGGCGCGGGGTGCTCGGGCTGTACCTCGACGGGGTGCGCATCGCGGACGTCGGCCTGCCGCCGATGCCGGCGTACTACCGGCACACCCTGGAGAACGGGAAGTCGGTGATGGAGGTCGCGCCGACGATCCAGTGGGGCTACCTGATCTACCTGACGGTCTTCCGTGTGTGTCAGTACTTCGGCGCCAAGGAGGAGTGCCAGTACTGCGACATCAACCACAACTGGCGCCAGCACAAGGCGGCAGGCCGCCCCTATACGGGGGTGAAGCCGGTCGAGGAGGTGCTGGAGGCGCTGGAGATCATCGACAAGTACGACGAGGCGAAGACCTCCACCGCGTACACCCTCACCGGCGGGGCGATCACCTCCAAGGTCGCCGGGCGGGACGAGGCGGACTTCTACGGCCACTACGCCAAGGCCATCGAGGAGCGTTTCCCGGGCCGCTGGATCGGCAAGGTCGTCGCGCAGGCGCTGCCCAAGGAGGACGTGCAGCGCTTCAAGGACTACGGCGTGCAGATCTACCACCCCAACTACGAGGTGTGGGACCGCCGTCTGTTCGAGCTGTACTGCCCCGGCAAGGAGCGTTACGTCGGCCGCGACGAGTGGCACCGCCGCATCCTGGACTCGGCGGAGATCTTCGGACCCCGCAACGTGATCCCCAACTTCGTGGCGGGCGTGGAGATGGCCGAGCCGTTCGGCTTCACCACCGTCGGGGAGGCGATCGACTCCACGGCGGAGGGCCTGCGCTTCTTCATGTCGCGGGGCATCACCCCGCGCTTCACCACCTGGTGCCCGGAGCCGACGACCCCCCTGGGCAAGGCGAACCCGGAGGGCGCGCCGCTGGAGTACCACATCCGCCTGCTGGACGTGTACCGCGCGACGCTGGAGGAGTACGGGCTGAGCTCGCCGCCCGGGTACGGCCCGGCCGGCCCCGGCAACGCGGTGTTCTCGGTGAGCTCGTTCATGGACAGCCTGCCGGCGTCGGCGCCCGTCGGAGTGAGCTGAGTGCCGGCCCTGCTGATCGTGCATCACACGCCGTCGCCGAATCTGCAGGCGATGTTCGAGGCGGTGGTCGCGGGCGCGACCACCGACGAGATCGAGGGGGTGGACGTCGTACGGCGGGCCGCCCTCGCGGCGACCGCCTCCGACGTGCTCGCGGCGGACGGCTACCTGCTGGGCACGACGGCGAACCTCGGCTACATGTCGGGGGCGCTCAAGCACTTCTTCGACCAGGTCTACTACCCGTGCCTGGACAGCACGCGCGGGCGCCCGTTCGGCTACTACGTGCACGGCGGCAGCGACGTGACGGGGACGGTACGGGGGATCCGGTCGATCACCACGGGCCTCGGCTGGGAGCAGGCGGCGGCCGAGGTGACGGTCACCGGGGAGCCCTCCAAGGCCGATCTGCAGGCCTGCTGGGAGCTGGGCGCGACCCTGGCCGCCGGGCTGGCGGACTGACCGCAGGGGCCCGGCGCCGACATGCCGGGCCCGTGCCCCCGTCCTACCGTGGAGGTGGAGAGAGGGGGCGGCACCGATGGCACCCCACATCCTGGACGACGCGGCCCTGGACGGCTTGCGCTCCCGCTTCGCGGGCGAGGTCGTCGCACCGGGCGACCCGTCGTACGACGAGAACCGCACGCTGTTCAACGCGATGATCGACCGGAGGCCGTCCGTGATCGCCCTGTGCGAGACGGTGGACGACGTCGCCGCGGCGATCCGGTTCGGCCGCGAGCACGGGCTGGAGGTCGCCGTCCGCGGGGGCGGGCACAGCGTCGCCGGCACGTCCCTGACCGACGGCGGCATCGTCGTCGACCTGCGGCGCATGCACGCGGTGGTCGTGGACCCGGCGGCGCGTACGGCACGGGTCGGCGGCGGCGCCACGATGAGCCACCTGGACCGGGCGACGCAGCCGTACGACCTGGTCACCACCGGGGGCCGGGTGTCGACCACGGGGGTGGGCGGTTTCACCCTCGGCGGCGGATCGGGGTGGCTGGAGCGCAGGTTCGGGCTGGCCTGCGACAATCTGCTGGAGGCCGAACTGGTCACGGCGGACGGCACCTTGGTGCGGGCCGCCGAGGACGAGAACGCGGAGCTGTTCTGGGCGCTGCACGGGGGCGGCGGCAACTTCGGCGTCGCCACCTCGCTCACGCTGAGGCTCTACCCGCTGCCCGCGGTCACCATGGCCCTGCTGCTGTGGCCGCCGGAGGCCGGCCCCGAGGTGCTGCGCGCCTACCGCAGCCTGCTGTCGTCGGCGCCGGACGAGATGGGCGGGGGCCTGATCTTCCTGACCGGGCCGCCGGAGGAGTTCGTGCCGGAGCATCTGGTGGGCGCGCTCACCTGCGCCGTCCTGGTCACGTACGCAGGCACCGGGGAGACGGCGCGCGAGGTGCTGGAGCCGCTGCTGGCACTCGGGCCGCAGGGGCGCCTGGTGACGGAGTTGCCGTACGCGGACCTGCAGTGCATGCTCGACGACCCGCCGGGCTACCGGAACTACTGGTCGGCTGAGTACCTGGACGACTTCCCGGACGAGGCCGTGGACCGCTTCTGCGCGCGCGCCCGGGACATGGTGGTCCCCTCCCCCTCCCAGCACGTGCTGTTCCCCGTGGGCGGCGCCGTGGCGCGCGCCCCCGCCGACTACCCGCTGCCCTGGCGCCGGGCGCCGTGGGTCGTGCACCCGTTCGGCCTGTGGGCGGACCCGGCGGACGACGAGCGGGCCCGGCGGTGGGCCCACGACATCCGCGCCGACCTGCGGCAGTGGTCTTCGGGGGCGGTCTACCTGAACTTCATCGGCGACGAGGGCGAGGGCCGGGTGATCTCCGGGTTCGGCGCGCACAACCTGGGGCGGCTGGCCCAGGTGAAGACGGAGTACGACCCGGAGAACGTCTTCCGGCTCAACCACAACATCGAGCCGGGCTGAGCCCCCGGCCGGGGAGCGCGGGGCGGCGGCTCAGCGGGTGGCGTAGGGGGCGTCCACGGGGACGATCTCGCGGCCGAGCGGCACCAGGGAGATCGGCACCATCTTGAAGTTCGCGATGCCGAACGGGATGCCGATGATCGTCAGGCAGAAGCCGATGCCCGCGAGCACGTGGCCGATGGCGAGCCAGATCCCCGCGAAGATCAGCCAGATGATGTTCCCGAGCAGTGACCCGACCCCCGCGTCGCGGCGTTCCACCGTGGTGCGGCCGAAGGGCCACAGCACGTAGTTGGCGATCCTCAGGGACGCGATCCCCCACGGGATGGTGATGATGAAGATGAACATCAGCAGGCCCAGCAGGGCGTAGCCGATGGCCATCCACAGGCCCCAGATGACCAGCCACACGACGTTCAGGACGATGTTGACCGCCTTCATTGGCCCAGCCTCCCATGCGCCCGGGGGCCCCGCCCGTCAGGTGGGCGGGAGCCGCAGCTCCGACAGCCGCCCCCCACGGGGCCCGTACCCGCGCGCGGGCCGGGCCGCACGTACGCGTCAGCGGCGGTAGCCGGCCATCTCCTCGAGGCGGGTGATGCGCTCGGCCATCGGGGGGTGGGTCGAGAAGAGCTTGGACACGTCGCCGGGGCGGAACGGGTTGGCGATCATGAGGTGGCTGGTGGTCTCCAGCCGGGGCTCGGGCGGCAGCGGGGCGCGCTTGGTGCCCGTCTCCAGCTTGCGCAGCGCGGAGGCGAGGGCGAGCGGGTCGCCGGTGAGGCGGGCGCCGGAGGCGTCGGCCTCGTACTCGCGGGAGCGGCTGACGGCGAGCTGGATGAGGGAGGCGGCGACAGGGCCGAGGATCATCATCAGGAGCAGGCCGAACAGGCCGGGGCCCTCGTCGTCGTCGGAACGGCCGACGGGGATCAGCCAGGCGAAGTTGACGAGGAACATCACCACGGAGGCCAGAGCGCCGGCGACGGAGGAGATGAGGATGTCGCGGTTGTAGACGTGGCTCAGCTCGTGGCCGATGACGCCGCGCAGCTCGCGCTCGTCGAGGAGGCGCAGGATGCCCTCGGTGCAGCACACCGCGGCGTTGCGCGGGTTGCGGCCGGTGGCGAAGGCGTTGGGGGCCTCGGTCGGGGAGATGTAGAGCCGCGGCATGGGCTGCCGGGCGGAGGTGGAGAGCTCGCGCACCATGCGGTAGAGCGCCGGCGCCTCGAACTCGCTGACCGGGCGGGCGCGCATGGAGCGGAGTGCGATCTTGTCGCTGTTCCAGTACGCGTAGGCGTTGGTCCCGAGGGCTACGACGAGCGCGACGATCAGTCCCGTACGGCCGAAGAAACTTCCGATGATCAGGATGAGAGCCGACATTCCGCCCAGGAGCGCGGCGGTCTTCAGGCCGTTGTGCCGGCGGTGCACGGTACACCCTCCAAGTTGTGCATCAGGAGGACCTTCTCTCCTCGTTCAAGGAGAACCTCCCGAAGGGGGCAACGCCACCGGAAGGGCGTTAGTTCCCTTGTGCACCTTCCACCGGGTGCTCAGAGCAGGGTGGCGGAGGCGAAGCGGAGGACGAGCTGGGGTGCGCCGGACAGCACGATCCCGACGACCGCGGTGAGCGCGATGGCGGCGCTGAGCGGGCGCGGCGGGCGGGACGGGCGCGCGGCGGCGGCCTGCTCGGTCGCGGGCTTGGCGAAGAGCAGGACCGTCCACCGAAGGTAGTACACGAGCGCGATGACGACGTTGACGGCCATGACGGCGGCAAGCCAGCCGAGGTCCGCGTCGACGGCCGAGGAGAAGACGGCGACCTTGGCGAACAGGCCGATGACTCCCGGCGGCAGACCGGCCAGGCAGAGCAGGAAGAAGGCCATGGCCAGTGCGGCGAGCGGGTGGCCGCTGTGGAGGCCGCGGTAGTCGGTGAGCCGGTTCTGCGGCGCGGTGCGGGCGACGAGCGCGGCGACGCCGAAGGCGCCGAGGTTCACCGCGCCGTACATCAGCGCGTACGCGAGGGTGGTGCCGATCTGGCGGTCGGGGTCGGTGTACGCGGCCGCGGCGATCGGGACCAGCAGGTAGCCCGCCTGGCCGATGGACGACCACGCCAGCAGGCGGACCGCGCTGCGCGGGCGGTCGGGGCGCTGCATCAGGGCGGCGACGTTGCCGACGGTCATGGTGAGGGCGGCCAGGACGGCGACGGCCGGGCCCCAGACGTGCGCGTACGGCCGGAAGGCCACGACCGTGACGAGGATGAGGCCGGCGAACCCGGCGGCCTTGCCGACGACCGACAGGTAGCCGGCGACCGGGAGCGGGGCGCCGGTGTAGGTGTCGGGCACCCAGAAGTGGAAGGGGGCGACGGCGAGCTTGAAGGCGAAACCGACGACGGTGAGGGCGGCGCCGGCGGCGGCGAGGGTGTCCAGGCGAGGGTCGACGCCCTGCAGCCCCTTGGCCATGGCCTCCAGGTGGAGGGTGCCGGTGGCGGCGTAGACGAAGCTGACGCCCAGCAGGGTGACGGCGGTCGCGGCGACCGAGGACAGGAAGAACTTCAGGGCAGCCTCGCTCGACAGCCGGTCGCCGCGGCGCAGGCCGACCAGGGCGAACGAGGGGAGGGTGGTGACCTCCAGGGCGATCACGAGGGTCGCCAGGTCGCGGGAGGCGGGCAGCAGGGCGGCGCCGGAGGCCGAGGAGAGCAGCAGGAACCAGAACTCGCCGGGAGGCAGCTCGTCGAGGGTGTGCACCGACAGCAGGGCGGTGACGAGCGCCCCGGCCAGGACCAGCAGTTGCACGACGAGCGTGAAGTGGTCGGCGACATAGGAGCAGTCGCCGGGGCTGCCGACCAGGCAGAAGGTCGTGCGGTCACCGTCGAGCAGCGGCAGCAGGCTCAGCCCGGCCAGCACGAGGCCGGCCAGGGTGATCCCCACCAGGCTCTGCTTGCGGCCCTCGGGCAGGAAGAGGTCGGCGACCAGGACGACGAGCGCGGCCGCCGCCACGATGCCGGGCGGGGCGATCGCGGCCCAGTCGACCGACTGGACGACGGAGGTGGCGAGGGTGCTCATCAGCTGCCTCCGAGCAGGGTGCGCACGGCCGGGTCGGTGAGGCCGAGCAAGGCGGCGGGCCACAGGCCGGCGAGGACGGTCAGGACGGCCAGCGGGGTCCAGGCCGCGAACTCGTAGCCCCGGACGTCGGCGAGCGCCGGCGCGGCCTGGACGGTGTCGCGGTCGCCCATGCAGACGCGGCGCACGACGACGAGGAGGTACGCGGCGGTGAGCAGGGTGCCGAAGGCGGCGACCGCGGTGAAGACGAGGTAGGCGCCGCGGTCCAGGCCCGGGGCGGGCTTGAAGGAGCCGAACATCGCCAGCATCTCGCCCCAGAAGCCGGCCAGGCCCGGCAGGCCGAGGGAGGCGACGGCCGCGAAGGCGAGCAGGCCGCCCATGCGGGGGGCCTTGCCGTACAGCGCGGCGCCGGTCTGCCCGGCGAGGCTGTCCAGGTCGGTGGAGCCGTAGCGGTCCTTGAGCGCGCCGACCAGGAAGAAGAGCAGGCCGGTGATGAGCCCGTGGGCGATGTTGGCGAAGAGCGCGCCGTTGACGCCGGTGGTGGTCAGGGTGGCGATGCCGAGCAGCACGAAGCCCATGTGGCCGACGGAACTGTACGCGATGAGGCGCTTGAGGTCGCCGCCGGCGCCGCGGCGGGCCAGGGCCAGGCAGGCCAGCGACCCGTAGACGATGCCGACGACCGCGAGGGCGGCCAGGTAGGGCGCGAAGGTCTGCATGCCCTCGGGTGCGGCCGGCAACAGGATCCTCACGAAGCCGTAGGTGCCCATCTTGAGCAGGACCCCGGCCAGGAGCACCGAGCCGACCGTGGGGGCGGCGGTGTGGGCGTCGGGGAGCCAGCTGTGCAGCGGCCACATCGGGGCCTTGACGGCGAGGCCGAGGCCGATGGCGAGGACGGCGATCAGTTGCGTGGAGTGACTGAGTGGCGACCCGTTGTCAGAGGCGAGTGCCACCATGTCGAATGTGCCCGCCTTCAGCCCGATGAGGAGCAGGCCGAGCAGCATGATCACGGAGCCGAGCAGTGTGTAGAGGATGAAGCGGAGGGCGGACTTCTCCCGGTTCTCGCCGCCCCAGCGGGCGATGAGGAAGTACATCGGGATGAGGACCGTCTCGAAGGCGAGGAAGAAGAGCAGCAGGTCGAGCACCGAGAAGGTGGCGAGCGTGCCCGTCTCCAGGAGGAGCAGGAGCGCCACGAAAGCCTTCGGGGAAGGGCCCGCGGGCATCTTGAAGTAGCTGTAGAGCGCGCAGAGGAAGGTCAGCAGCGCGGTCAGGACGAAGAGGGGGAGGCTGATGCCGTCGATGCCGAGGTGGATGCGGATGCCGAGCGCCGGGATCCAACTGATGTCGGTGTTCGCCTGCATCGTCGCGGGGTGGTCGTGGTCGAAGCCCGCGGCGAGGACGATGCTCAGGACGAGGACGAGACCGGTGACGGTGACGCCGTGGCGCAGCACGGCCTGGTCGGGGTTCTTCCCCTTCAGGCCGGGCGGGGCCGGCAGCAGCGCGGCCGCGGCGCCGAGCAGTGGCAGGACGACGGCGGCCGCGAGGACGTACTGGAGGACGGTGTCGTTCACGGCTCACGCTCCGACGGCGACGAGGACGGCGAGTATCACGGAGCCGGCCAGCAGCACGCTGATATAGGTCTGCACGTTGCCCGTCTGGGTTCGGCGCACGATCGCGCCGAGCAGCCGGGGCAGTCCGCCCGCACCACGGACGTAGGTCTCGACGACCTCGCGGTCCAGGAAGCGGACGAGGCCGGAGGCGGCGAGCACGGGGCGGACGAAGAGCGCCGCGTAGAGGGCGTCGAGGCGGAAGCCGTGCGAGGCCGGCCCGAAGAGCGGGCCGAGCAGCAGGCGTCCGGGGTCGGCGGGGTCCTGGGCAGCGGCGACATCCCCGTAGACCTGTTCGTGGGTCTGCAGCGCCGCGGCCTCGGTGAGCGCCGGCTCCTCCTCCGCGGCCTCGGCGGTGACGATCGCGCCGAGCGGGGTGCCGCGGCGAACCGCGGCGGCCTGCCAGGCGCCGTAGGTCGCGAGGATGCCGACGACGGCGAGGCCGACGCCGAGGATCGAGGTGACCAGGGTCGGGGCGAGCTCGTTGCCGTCGAGCCAGGCAGGGAGGTCGAGGAGGGAGGGCACGAGGGCGACGGCGCCGAAGGCGAGGGTCGGGACGGCCAGCACCCACAGCACGACGGTCATGACGGCCGGTTCCCTGCCGTGGGCCTCGGGGGCCGTGGCGCCCTGGCCGCGGAAGGCGAGGAGGAACAGGCGTGTGGCGTAGCCCGCGGTGAGCACGGCGGTGATCAGCGCGGCGACCAGGACGAGCCAGCCGACGGCCGACGGCACGCCCTCGGCGTGGCCGGAGGCGGCGTGCTCGGCCGCTCGCAGCACCGACTCCTTGGAGAAGAAGCCGGAGAAGGGGGGGATGGCGGCCAGCGCGGCCAGCGCGATGCCCATGGTCCACATGGCGTCGGGGACGCGCTTGCCGAGGTCGCCCATGCGGGACATCGCGGCCAGCGAGTTGGTGCCGGCGGCGTGGATGACGACGCCCGCGGCGAGGAAGAGGAGGGCCTTGAAGGCGCCGTGCGAGATGAGGTGGAACACGGCGGCGCCGCGGTCGCCGACGGCGAGGGCGGCGGCCATGTAGCCGAGCTGGCCGATCGTCGAGTAGGCGAGCACGCGTTTGATGTCGTCCTGGGCGAGCGCGGCCAGACCGGAGCCGATCATGGTGACGGCGGCCAGCACGCCGAGCACCGCGAGGGTGACGGTGGATGCCTCGAAGACCGGCAGCAACCGGGCGACGAGGTAGATGCCGGCCGCGACCATGGTGGCGGCGTGGATCAGCGCGGACACCGGGGTGGGACCGGCCATCGCGTCGGGCAGCCAGGTGTGCAGCGGGAACTGCGCCGACTTGCCGGCGACGCCGGCGAGCAGCAGCAGGCCGACGACGGTGGGGTGCCCGATCCCGCCGTGGGTGGCCGCGGTGAGGATGCCGTTGATCCGGAACGTCCCGGCGTCGGCGGCGAGCGCGAAGACGCCGATCAGGAAAGGGACGTCGCCGAGCTTGGTGACCAGGAAGGCCTTGAGCGAGGCGGCCCGGGCGACCTCGGTCTCCCAGTAGTGGCCGACCAGGAAGTACGAGCAGATGCCCATGATCTCCCAGCCGACCAGCAGCACCATCAGGTCACCGGTGTAGACGACCAGGAACATGGCGGCGGTGAAGAGGGAGACCAGGGCGGAGTAGGAGGCGTAGCGCGGGTCGTGGCGCAGGTAGGCCGTGGAGTACAGCTGCACACAGGTGGCGACCAGGCCGACGAGGACGGCGATCAGCACCGCGAAGCCGTCGAGGTGCAGGGCGAGGTCGACGGGTACCGAGCCGGTCGGCGTGAGCCGCGTCGCGGCGTCGGTGGCCGGCCCGGTGCCCTGCCGTACGGCGACGACCACGGCCAGCACGAAGGCGGTCACGGTGGGCAGTACGGCCAGCGGCCGGACGAAGCCGGGGGCGGTGCGGCCGAGCAGCAGACCGCCGACGGCGCCGAGGAAGGGGAGGAGGGGGACGAGGACGGCGAGGGTCGTCAGGGTCACGCTGCGGCCTCGGCCTTCTCTTCGGGTGCGGAGGGCCCGGCCCCTTCGCCCTGCGGGTCGTGCGGTGCGCGCTCGGCGAGGTCGGTGAGGCGGTCGACGTCCGAGCTGCCCCGGTTGCGGTACACCAGCAGGACGATGGCGAGGCCGATGCCGATCTCGGCGGCGGCGATGACGATGACGAACAGCGTCAGCGCCTGCCCGGCGTGGAGGGTGTCGTGGAGCCAGACGTCGAAGGCGACCAGATTGAGGTTGACCGCGTTCAGCATCAGCTCGACCGACATCAGGACGAGGATCGCGTTGCGCCGGGCGAGGACGCCGTACAGGCCGACGGAGAACAGGAGGGCGGCGAGGACGGCGGGATAGACGAGATGCATCAGCGCTCTCCCGGCTGCTGACGGGACTGCTTGCGGGACAGGACGATCGCACCGACGAGCGCGGCGAGCAGGAGCACGGACAGTGCCTCGAACGGCAGCACCCAGTGCCGGAAGAGGATCTGGCCGGTGACCTTGGTGGAGCCCTGCGCGGCGCCGTCCACGTCGATCCAGGTGGCCCGGAAGGCGTCCACCACGACCCACACCAGAGTGCCCGCGGCGGCGACGGCCACGGCCAGCGCCGCGATCCGGTTGCCCGAATCGGCGTCCGGGGAACGCCCGATCGGCGCCTTGGTGAGCATCAGCCCGAACAGGACGAGCACGACGACCGACCCGACGTAGATCAGCACCTGCACCCAGGCGATGAACTCGGCGGTGAGGAGGAGGTATTCGACGGCGACGCCCCCGAGCGCGACGACCAGCCACAGCGCGGCGTGCACCAGCTGCTTGGTGGTGACGCTGACGACGGCGGCGGCGAGGGTCGCGACGCCCACGAGGACGAAGGCGGTCTCGACCCCGGCCGGGGACAGGAAACCGGGGTGGGCTGCGGCGAGGCTCACGCGTCGCCCCCCGGCTGCTCGCGCTCGGCCCCGGCGGCCCCGGCGGTCTCGGCGGCCCCGGCGGTCTCGGCGGCCCCGGCGGCGAGGGCCGCGGCGGCCGCCTTCTCCGCGGCCTTGCGGGCGGCACCGAGTTCCTTGGGCTCCTCGGCCGCCGGGTCCAGCGGCGGCGGGGCCGGCACCGTCCACATCCACTCGCGCAGCTTGTCGCGCTCGTGGGTGAGTTCGAGGATGTCGGTCTCCGCGTACTCGAACTCCGGCGACCAGAACAGTGCGTCGAAGGGGCACACCTCGATGCAGATGCCGCAGTACATGCAGAGCGAGAAGTCGATGGCGAAGCGGTCCAGCACGTTGCGGCTGCGCTCGCGGCCGCCGGGGGTGACGGCGGGCACCGTCTCCTTGTGGGAGTCGATGTAGATGCACCAGTCGGGGCACTCGCGAGCGCAGAGCATGCAGACCGTGCAGTTCTCCTCGAACAGCGCGATCACGCCGCGGGTGCGGGGCGGCAGTTCGGGCTGCACCTCGGGGTACTGCGCGGTGTGCGAGCGCCGGGTCATCGTGCGCAGGGTGACGGCGAGGCCCTTGGCCAGGCCGGAACCGGGGATGCCCATCAGGAGATCACCACCTTCACCACGCCGGTGAGCGCGATCTGGGCCAGGGCGAGCGGGATGAGGACGGTCCAGGCGAACCGCTGCAACTGGTCCTCGCGCAGCCGGGGGTACGTGACCCGGAGCCAGATGACGACGAAGGCCAGGGCCGCGGTCTTCAGCAGCGTCCACAGCCAGCCGAGATGGCCGGACCAGGGGCCGTGCCAGCCGCCGAGGAACAGGACGGTGGTCAGGCCGCACAGCACGACGATGCCGGCGTACTCGGCGAGCAGGAACAGGGCGAAGCGCAGGCCCGTGTACTCGGTGTAGGCGCCGAAGATGATCTCCGAGTCGGCCACCGGCATGTCGAAGGGCGGGCGCTGGAGTTCGGCGAGGCCCGCGGTGAAGAAGACGACGGCGCCGATCAGCTGCCACGGCGTCCACCACCAGGCGTACGCGTCGACGATGCCGGGCAGCGAGAGCGTCCCGGCCGCCATCGCGACGGACGCGGCGGCGAGCAGCATCGGCAGCTCGTACGACATCAGCTGCGCGGCGGTGCGCAGACCGCCGAGCAGGGAGAACTTGTTGGCGGAGGCCCAGCCGGCCATGAGGGAGCCGAGCACCCCGACGCCCATCACGGCGAGCACGAAGAACAGGCCCGCGTCGATGTCCTGGCCGACGAGCCCGTCGGGGCCGACCGGGATGGCGATGAGGACCAGGAGGTAGGGCAGCAGCGCGACGGCGGGCGCGAGCTGGAAGATCTTCCGGTCCGCGTCGGCCGGGACCACGTCCTCCTTCTGCGCGAACTTCACGCCGTCGGCGACGAGCTGGGCCCAGCCGTGGAAACCGCCGGCGTACATGGGTCCGAGGCGGCCCTGCATGTGGGCCATGACCTTGTGCTCGGTCTGGCCGACGGCCAGGGGCAGGACGAGGAAGGCGACGAGCACGGCGAGCAGCCGGAGGATCACGTCGAGGGCTTCGCTCACGGTGTGCTGCCTCCTTCTGCGTCGTCGTTGCGGGGGGTGTCCGGCGGGCCGCCGGGGGTCGCGTCCGGACTCGTTCCGGGGCGCCGCGCGGGTTTCTCCGCGTCGGACTGCGCTGCCGGTGCGGCGGCCGGGCCGGCAGCGGGTTCGGTGTCACGGGGGACGTCCCAGGGGGCGTCCGGGGTGCGCCTGCGGGGAGTCTCGGACGGCGCCGGGGTCGCCGGGGCCTCGGCGGCGCCCTGACTGGCGGAGCCCTCGGTGACGCTTCGGGTACGGCGCGGGGTGGCAGGGACCGCGGCGGCGCCCTGACTGGCGGAGCCCTCGGTGACGCTTCGCGTGCGCCGCGCGGGGCGCTCCGCGGCACCGGCGGGGCCGGCGGCACCGGCCGCACGCGGGGTACGGGCGGGCCGGGCCGGGGCGGGCGGCAACTGCCCCTTCAGCGGGCCCCACTCGTTGGGGTCGGGCACGCCCGGCGGCAGCATTTGGCGGCGCTTGGGCCCGCCGTGATCGGACTCCCCCGGCTCCTTCGCCCCCGGCCACGCCTTCGCGACACGCGCCGCCAGCACGAAGTCCTTGCGCAGCGGGTGCCCCTCGAAGCCGTCGGGCAGCAGCAGCGGCACCAGGTGCGGGTGGCCGGTGAAGTCCACCCCGAACATCTCGTGCGTCTCGCGCTCGTGCCAGGCGGCGCCCGCGTAGACACCGACGGCGGTCGGCAGGGCCGGCGCCTCGTGCGGGACGGTCGTACGGATCATCAGGCGCCGCACCGAGCCGACCGCGGGGGCGACGACGTGGGCGCAGACGCGGAACCCGGTGCCGCCCTCGTCGACGGCGCTGAGCCAGTCGAAGAAGGTGCAGCCGAGGGTGTCCCGGGCGGCCCGCAGGGCGTCGGTCCAGGACGCGGCGGGGACGTCGACGGTCAGCAGGCCGTACGCCTCCTCCGCCGTGGCCTGCGCGCCGAAGACCTCGGCGACGGCGTCCGGCTCGGGGAGCCGGTCGAAGGGCGTGGTCACTTCGCGGCCTCCCCGGGTGGTGGCGGGGCCTGGACGAGGCCGCTGCGCAGCGCGGCGGTGGACGCGCGCGGGGTGCCCCCGTCGCCGTAGCGCTCGCCGAGCGACTCGCGGGCGATCTTCTCCTGGAGCTTGAGGATGCCCTGCAGCAGCGCCTCGGGCCGCGGCGGGCAGCCGGGCACGTAGACGTCGACGGGGATGATCTGGTCGACGCCCTTGGTCACGGAGTAGGAGTCCCAGTAGGGGCCGCCGCAGTTGGAGCAGGCGCCGAAGGAGATGACGTACTTCGGCTCGGGCATCTGCTCGTACAGGCGCTTCACGGCCGGGGCCATCTTGTCCGTGACGGTGCCCGAGACGACCATGAGGTCGGCCTGGCGCGGGCCGGGCGCGAAGGGGATCACGCCGAGCCGGATGAAGTCGTGCCGGGCCATGGACGCGGCGATGAACTCGATGGCGCAGCAGGCGAGCCCGAAGTTGAAGACCCACAGGCTGTAGCGGCGGCCCCAGTTCAGGACCACCTTCATCGGCTCCGGCGCCAGGCGCGCCAGCGTTCCGAGGCGGCGCGGCTCCGGAAGGTACTCGGGAGTGCTCACATCGGTCACTTCGGTCACGTCCATTCCAGGACGCCCTTCTTCCAGGCGTAGAGCAGACCGACGGCGAGGAAGCCGAGGAAGACGAACATCTCGACCAGCGTCGTGCCGCCGTACCCCTCGGCGGCGAACACGGTCGCCCAGGGGAAGAGGAAGATCGCGTCGACCGCGAAGACGACGTAGAGGAAGGAGTAGACGTAGTAGCGGATCTGGGTGTGCGCCCAGCCCTCGCCGACGGGGTCGACGCCGCACTCGTACGTGAGCATCTTCTCCTGCGTCGGCACGACGGGCCGCAGCAGGCGACCGGCCCCGAAGGCCACGGTCACGAAGAGCACCCCGAGCACCGCGACCAGCCCGACGACCGAGTAGCCGTGGAAGTAGTCCACGTCCGTCCGCCCCTCGTTTCTCGTCGTAAGCGCGTTGTCCAGCGATCCCGGTGGATCTTTAGACGATCTGTACGAACGGAGTCTAGGCCCTGCCTCCCGGAGCGGAACCACCCGTCCTGACCGGTGGTACGGATAACCCCACCTTGTCCCCGCAGGCGTACCCCATGGCGGTGGCCGCCCCGTCCACGGCAGGCTTGACGTCATGACCATCACATCCCAGCGCGGTGAAGCCGCCCCGCTGCCGCCGGCGCGCTTCGCCTTCGACGCCGTGACGTGGAAGGAGATCGCGTATCTGCTGGCGAACCTGCCCGTGGACATCGTGGGCTTCGTCTTCGTCGCCGTCGTGCTCTACCTCGGCGTCGGGCTGTCCGTGACCGTGGTCGGCCTGCCGCTGCTGGCGCTGGGACTGGCCGGGTGCCGGTTGCTGGGGCGGCTGGAGCGGATACGGGCACGCGGCATGCTCGGGGTGGCCGTGGACGAGCCCCGATCGCTGCATCCGGGGCGGATGGGCTTCTTCCCCTGGCTGTGGACCTCGCTGAAGGACCCGGTGGGGTGGCGGCACGCGCTGTACTTCTTCATCCGGCTGCCATGGGGGATCGCGACCTTCACCATCGCCCTGACCTCGCTCTTCGTGGCGTGGCCCGTGCTGCCGTTCATCGCCCGGGGGCTGGCCAACGCGGACCGCGCGATGGTCCGCGGCCTGCTGTCGCCCTCCGACGAGCTGGAGCGGCGGATCGCCGAGCTGGAGTCGGACCGGGGCACGGTGGTGGACACCGCCGCCGCCGACCTGCGCCGTATCGAACGCGATCTGCACGACGGCGCCCAGGCACGGCTCGTGGCGCTCGCCATGGACCTGGGCCTGGCCAAGGAGAAGCTGCAGGAGGACCCGAAGGCGGCGGCGAGGATGGTCGACGACGCCCACGGCGAGGTGAAGCTGGCCCTCCAGGAGCTGCGCGACCTGGCCCGCGGCATCCACCCGGCCGTCCTCACCGACCGCGGCCTCGACGCGGCGCTGTCCTCGGTGTCCGCCCGGTGCACGGTGCCGGTGCAGGTGCAGGTGGACCTGGCGAGCCGGCCCGCGGCGGCGATCGAGGGCATCGCCTACTTCACCGTCTCCGAGCTGCTGCAGAACATCAGCAAGCACAGCGGGGCGCGCCTGGCCGTCGTCGAGCTGTGGCGCTCGGACGGCCGGCTGATGATCCAGGTCCGCGACGACGGGCGGGGCGGGGCGACCGCCTCGGGGGGCAGCGGGCTGGGCGGGCTCGCCGAGCGGCTGGGCTCGGTGGACGGCCTGCTGGTGATCGACTCCCCCGCGGGCGGCCCGACGACGGTGACGGCCGAGCTGCCCTGGCGGGACCGCGCCTGAGCCGCGCACAAGTAGGCCGGTGCCCTCGCGGAGGGGACCGGCCTTCTCTCGTGGCGCCAGGCGGCGAGTCAGCGCCCCGGTCCGGGCCGCCGCACAGCGGGGTGGGGTTTTCCCCAGGTCCGAGACGCCGATCCGCACCATGGGCGCGAGGGCCCCGCAGGAGGAGGCTGAAGACAACACAGGCGGCAGAGGGACGACGAAGAGGACGGACGTGACCATGGCATACGGTTTCCCGGAGCCGCGCGAGCACCGGTTGCCCGCGGCGCTGCGCGCGCCGATCGAGGCCCGCACCTGGCGCGAGCTCCTGTATCTGCTGCTGAACCTGCCGATGGGCGTCATCGGCTTCGTCTTCACGGTGACGATGCTGTCGCTCGGCGCGGGCCTGCTGGTCACCTTTCTCGGGCTGCCCGTCCTCGCCGCGATGCTGGCCGGTTGCCGGGGGCTCGGCGTCGTGGAGCGCGAGCGGGCCCGTCAGTGCCTGCGCATCGACGTGGCCGCGCCAGAGCCGCTGCGCCGACGGCCCGGTCAGGGCCTCATGTCGTGGCTCGGCGGCCAGCTGACCAGCGGCGCCTCCTGGCGGCACGTCCTGTACTTCTTCGTGCACTTCCCGTGGGGCGTGTTCACCTTCTCCGTGGCCGTCTCCTTCTTCACCTACGGCTGGGGGCTCCTCACGTACCCGCTGTGGCAGTGGGTGTTCCCGGCCTACACCGACCAGCCGGGGCTCCAGCTGTACGGGGACGGGAACGGCAACGGCTGGTGGCTGGACTCGCCGTTCGAGCTGGCCATGACCTCCGCGCTGGGCCTGCTGCTGGTCCTGGTCACCCCCTGGCTGATCCGGGGCATGGCGTACGTGGACAGGGGCCTGGTCGCGGGGCTGCTGGGGCCGTCCCGGCTGGCCAGCCGGGTCTCGGAGCTGGAGTCGGACCGGGGCACGGTGGTGGACACCGCCGCCGCCGACCTGCGCCGTATCGAACGCGATCTGCACGACGGCGCCCAGGCACGGCTCGTGGCGCTCGCCATGGACCTGGGCCTGGCCAAGGAGAAGCTGCAGGAGGACCCGAAGGCGGCCGCCACCATGGTCGAGGAGGCGCACGGCGAGGTGAAACTGGCCCTCCAGGAGCTGCGCGACCTGGCCCGCGGCATCCACCCGGCCGTCCTCACCGACCGCGGCCTCGACGCCGCCCTGTCCGCCCTCGCGGCTCGCTGCACCGTGCCGGTGCAGGTGAGCGTGGACCTGCCGGGGCGGCCGGTACCGGCGATCGAGGGCATCGCGTACTTCACCGTCTCCGAGCTGCTGCAGAACATCAGCAAGCACAGCGGGGCCTCGCGCGCCGCGGTGGACCTGTGGCGCTCGGGGGACCGGCTGATGATCCACGTCGCCGACAACGGACGCGGCGGCGCCTCCACGGCTCGCGGCTCGGGCCTGGCCGGGCTCGCCGAGCGGCTCGGGGCGGTGGACGGCGTCCTCGCGGTGGACTCCCCCGCCGGCGGCCCGACCACCGTCGCGGCCGAGCTGCCCTGGCGAACCTGACGTCACGGTGGCCGCGCAGGCGCCGGGACCGGAAGACCGCTGGACCGACCGGAACGACCGCAGGACCGCAGGACCGCAATAACCGCAAGGCCGCAATAGCCGTAGGACCGGGAAGACCGGCAGAACCGAGAGGACGCTGATCGCGCCCCCCTCCGTCCCTCCCCGCACCCCGCCCCGGTGGCAAGGCCGTGTGCCGGCCGCCGGAAGCTGGAATGCTGGGGAGGGGCACATCACGTCGACACGGGGGGCCGGTAGCGGTGGAGGACAGAGTGCGGGTGGTCATCGCCGAGGACTCGGTGCTGCTGAGGGAGGGACTGACCCGCCTGCTGACCGACCGCGGGCACGAGGTCGTCGCCGGGGTCGGGGACGCCGAGGCCCTGCTGAAGGTGATCGGCGAGCTCGCCGCCGAGGACGCGGTGCCCGACGTGGTCGTGGCCGACGTGCGGATGCCGCCGACCCACACCGACGAGGGCGTGCGCGCCGCGGTGCGGCTGCGCCGCGACCACCCGCGGCTGGGAGTGCTCGTGCTGTCGCAGTACGTGGAGGAGCGGTACGCCACCGAGCTGCTGGCCGGCAGTTCCCGGGGGGTCGGGTATCTGCTCAAGGACCGGGTGGCCGACGTGCGGGAGTTCGTCGACGCGGTCGTACGGGTGGCCGGCGGCGGTACCGCCCTGGACCCGGAGGTGGTGGCGCAGCTGCTGGGGCGCAGCCGCAAGCAGGACGTACTGGCCGGTCTCACCCCGCGGGAGCGCGAGGTGCTGGGGCTGATGGCCGAGGGCCGGACGAACTCCGCGATCGCCAAGCAGCTGGTGGTGAGCGACGGGGCCGTTGAGAAGCACGTCAGCAACATCTTCCTCAAACTGGGGCTGGCTCCCAGCGAGGGAGACCATCGGCGTGTCCTGGCCGTGCTCACGTACCTCAATACCTGATCCTCTGACGTATCGTCAGAGCAACCCGCGGAAGCCCAGAACTGAAGCGGCGCCGGAAGGCGTCCCCTATGGAGGAAGCAGGCAGCACCGGCTCCGGGGGCGGTGACCGTGACCCATCAGGGCACAAAGGGAGCTCAGCGCGGCGTTCACGATGCGGGAAGACCCGGGAAGGCGACCCTTACCCACGTACGATGGCGCGTGGGACACAAGGTCACGGCCCCGGTCGTGAGCCGCCGCCTCGAAGGAGGTCCGATTCAGTGACCAGCCAGGTCAGCAGCCCGACAACCCCCGATCGCCCCGTTCTGGGAGAGCAGCGGAAACCGGCCAAGGAGACCAAGAAGCTCGATCGGGTGGTGATCCGTTTCGCCGGGGACTCCGGCGACGGCATGCAGCTCACGGGAGACCGGTTCACCTCGGAAACGGCGTCGTTCGGCAACGATCTGTCCACCCTGCCGAACTTCCCGGCCGAGATCCGGGCCCCCGCAGGCACCCTGCCGGGCGTCTCGAGCTTCCAGCTGCACTTCGCCGACCACGACATCCTCACCCCGGGCGACGCCCCGAACGTCCTGGTCGCGATGAACCCGGCGGCACTGAAGGCGAACATCGGCGACCTGCCGCGCGGCGCGGAGGTCATCCTCAACACGGACGAGTTCACCTCGCGTGCGATGGGCAAGGTCGGCTACACGGCCTCGCCACTGGAGGACGGCTCGCTGTCGGCCTACGCGGTGCACCCGGTGCCGCTGACCACCTTGACGGTGGAGGCGCTCAAGGAGTTCCCGCTGACCCGCAAGGAGGCCGAGCGCAGCAAGAACATGTTCGCGCTCGGGCTGCTGTCGTGGATGTACCACCGGCCCACCGAGGGCACCGAGGACTTCCTGCGCAAGAAGTTCGCGAAGAAGCCCGAACTGGCCGAGGCGAACGTCGCGGCCTTCCGCGCGGGCTGGAACTTCGGCGAGACGACCGAGGACTTCGCGGTCAGCTACGAAGTGGCCCCGGCCGAAGCGGCCTTCCCGACCGGCACCTACCGCAACATCTCGGGGAACCTGGCGCTGTCGTACGGCCTGGTCACCGCGAGCCGACAGGCCGACCTGCCGCTCTTCCTGGGCTCGTACCCGATCACCCCGGCCTCGGACATCCTGCACGAGCTGAGCCGGCACAAGAACTTCGGCGTGCGCACCTTCCAGGCCGAGGACGAGATCGCCGGCATCGGCGCCGCGCTCGGCGCGGCCTTCGGCGGCTCGCTGGCCGTCACCACCACCTCCGGCCCGGGTGTCGCGCTGAAGTCGGAGACCATCGGCCTCGCGGTGTCGCTGGAGCTGCCGCTGCTGGTCGTCGACATCCAGCGCGGCGGGCCCTCGACGGGCCTGCCGACCAAGACCGAGCAGGCCGACCTGCTGCAGGCGATGTACGGGCGCAACGGCGAGGCGCCGGTCCCGATCGTGGCGCCGCGCACCCCGGGCGACTGCTTCGACGCGGCGCTGGAGGCGGCCCGCATCGCGCTGACCTACCGCACCCCGGTCCTCCTGCTCTCCGACGGCTACCTGGCCAACGGCTCCGAGCCGTGGCGGGTCCCCGAGCTGGACGAGCTGCCCGACCTGCGGGTGCAGTTCGCGACGACGCCCAACCACGTGGCGGAGGACGGCACCGAGGAGTTCTGGCCCTACCTGCGCGACCCGGGGACCCTGGCACGCCCCTGGGCGGTGCCGGGCACCCCCGGTCTGGAACACCGGATCGGCGGCATCGAGAAGCAGGACGGCACCGGGCACATCTCGTACGACCCGGCCAACCACGACCTGATGGTGCGCACCCGGCAGGCCAAGATCGACGGCATCGAGGTGCCCGACGTCGTCGTCGACGACCCGGACGGCCGGGCGCGGACGCTGGTGATCGGCTGGGGCTCGACATACGGGCCGATCACGGCGGCCGTACGGCGCATCAGGGGCGCAGGGGGCGCGGTCGCACAGGCGCATCTGCGCCATCTGAACCCCTTCCCCGGGAATCTCGGGGAGGTCCTGGGGCGTTACCAGAAGGTAGTGGTCCCGGAGATGAACCTCGGCCAGCTCGCCCACCTGCTGCGGGCGAAGTACCTGGTCGACGCCCGCTCGCACACCCAGGTCACCGGCCTGCCCTTCAAGGCCGAGCAACTCGCTGCCGCCATCCAGGAGGAGAGCGCAGATGTCTGAGGCTCCTGCCGTCGAACACCGCACGCCGGGGCTGCCGGCGCTGTCCCTGGTCCCCAAGGCCGAAGCCAGGCAGTCCATGAAGGACTTCAAGTCGGACCAGGAAGTGCGCTGGTGCCCCGGCTGCGGTGATTACGCGATCCTCGCCGCGGTGCAGGGCTTCATGCCCGAACTGGGCCTGGCCCGGGAGAACATCGTCTTCGTCTCGGGGATCGGCTGCTCCTCCCGCTTCCCGTACTACATGAACACCTACGGGATGCACTCCATCCACGGCCGCGCCCCGGCCATCGCGACCGGCCTCGCCGCCTCGCGGCGCGACCTGTCGGTGTGGGTCGTCACGGGTGACGGCGACGCGCTGTCCATCGGCGGCAACCACCTGATCCACTCGTTGCGTCGCAACGTGAACCTCAAGATCCTGCTCTTCAACAACCGGATCTACGGTCTGACCAAGGGGCAGTACAGCCCCACCTCCGAGCTCGGCAAGATCACCAAGTCGACGCCGATGGGCTCGCTGGACGCGCCCTTCAACCCGGTCTCGCTGGCGCTCGGCGCGGAGGCCTCCTTCGTGGCGCGCACCGTCGACTCCGACCGCAAGCACCTCACGAGCGTGCTGCGGGCGGCCGCCGCGCACCCGGGCACCGCCTTCGTCGAGATCTACCAGAACTGCAACATCTTCAACGACGGCGCCTTCGAGGTGCTGAAGGACCGGACCTCCGCCGAGAACGCGGTGATCCGGCTGGAGCACGGGGAGCGGATCCTCTTCGGCGCCGACAACACCAAGGGCGTCGTGCGCGACCGGGCCACCGGCGACCTGAGGGTCGTCGACGTCGACGCGTCCAACGAGGACGAGATCCTGGTGCACGACGTGCACGCCGCCTCGCCCACCACGGCCTTCGCCCTGTCCAGGCTCGCCGACCCCGACACGCTGCACCGCACGCCGATCGGCGTGTTCCGCAGCGTCGAACGGCCGGTCTACGACGCGCTGATGTCCGAGCAGCTGGAGCAGGCCGTCGAGCAGCACGGCAAGGGCGACATCGCCGCCCTGCTGGCCGGCAACGACACGTGGACGGTCGTGGGCTGACCCACCACGCCCATCACGCCGGACGTACGACGGGGCCCGGGCCTGATCGTCAGGCCCGGGCCCCGTCGTACGCCCGGCGGGCCACCATCACCTGCTCCGTGCGGTCCTCGGTCCAGCGGGCCAGGGCCCAGACCTGATCCGCGGCCTCCTTGCCGAGCGGGGTGAGGGAGTACTCCACGCGCGGCGGGATGACGGGGTGCGCCCGGCGGTGCACGAAACCGTCGCGCTCGAGGGTCTGCAGGGTCTGGGCGAGCATCTTCTCGCTGACCCCGCCGATCGTGCGGCGCAGCTCGCTGAAGCGCAGCGTCCCGTCGATCAGGGCGGCGAGCACCAGCACGCCCCAGCGGCTGGTGACGTGTTCGAGGATCACGCGCGAGGGGCAGTTGCGCGCGTTCACGTCGGGGGGCGCCTGCAGCACATCGGTCAGCTCGTCCCTTACGTCCATGCCACCAGCTTACTTTGAAGTGGGTACTTTCTGGAAGTTAGTACCGCTCGTAGGGTTAGTCCAGTCATCACGAACGGGGACAACAGCGACTGGAGTGAACCCCTCATGAGCATCGTCGTCACCGGAGCCACCGGTCAGCTGGGCCGTCTGGTCGTGGACCGACTGCTGGCCGACGGCCCGGCCGAGCGTGTGGCAGCCGTCGTACGCGACGCGGACAAGGCCGCGGACCTCGCCTCCCGGGGCGTGGAGCTCCGGGTGGCCGACTACGACGCGCCCGCGACCCTCAAGGGCGCCTTCCGGGCGGGCGACGTGGTGCTGCTGATCTCGGGCAGCGAGGTCGGCCGGCGCGTCGCGCAGCACACCGCCGTGATCGAGGCCGCCAAGGAGGCGGGGGTGGCACGGCTCGCGTACACCAGCGTCCTCGGCGGACCGGACGCCGACTTCCGGCTCGCCGGGGAGCACCAGGAAACCGAGCGGGCCCTGCTGGACTCCGGGCTGACCTACACACTGCTGCGCAACGGCTGGTACACCGAGAACTACACCGCACAGATCCCCGTCCAGCTGGAGCACGGCGTCACCGGCAGCGCGGGCGAGGGCCGCATCGGCTCCGCGAGCCGCGAGGACTACGCGGACGCCGCCGCGGCCGTGCTGACCGGAGAGGGGCACGAGAACGCGGTGTACGAACTCAGCGGGGACGAGGCCTGGACGATGGCCGAGTACGCCGCCGAGCTGGCCCGCCAGTCCGGCCGGCAGGTCACCTACACCGACCTGCCCGCCGACGCCTTCCTGGCGGTCCTGACCGGCGCAGGGCTGCCCGAGCCGGTGGCCGAGATGCACGTCGACGTGGACGTCGCCGGCATCTCCCGCGGGCTCCTCCAGGGTGGCAGCGGCGACCTCGCCCGGCTGATCGGACGTCCCACCACCGCGCTCGCGGACACGGTCGCGGCGGCGCTCAAGGGCTGACCCCACCCGCCCGCCCGAACGGCGGGGCCCCGCGGCGGATCCCCTCCGGACGCGGGGGCCCCGCCCCCTGCCCGTCCCGCGCGGACGCGCTCCCGGCCTGCGGCGAAGGTGTCATGACCGTCATGCGATACGCAGATGACGGGAGATGGCCACGCACGCTACCTTCGAGCAGTCGGCCAGCGCCCCGGGAGGAACGAGTGAACGAGCAGCGTGCCGGTCTGCTGTACGGATTCGCCGCCTACGGGCTCTGGGGGCTCTTCCCCCTGTACTGGCCGCTCCTCGAACCTTCCGGCGCGGGCGAGATCCTCGCCCACCGCATGGTCTGGTCGCTCGCCGTCGTCTCCCTCGTGCTGCTGGTGATGCGCCGCTGGGCCTGGGTCCCCGAACTCCTGCGGCAGCCGCGGCGGCTCGGGCTGCTGGCTGTGGCCGCGGCCGTCATATCCGTCAACTGGGGCCTGTACATCTGGGGCGTCAACAGCGGCCACGTGGTCGAGACCTCGCTGGGCTACTTCATCAACCCGCTCGTCACCATCGCCCTCGGCGTCCTCGTCCTGCACGAGCGGCTGCGGCCCGCGCAGTGGGCCGCGGTCGGTGTCGGCGCCGCCGCCGTCCTGGTGCTGACCCTGGGGTACGGGCGGCTGCCCTGGATCGCGCTGACCCTGGCCTGCTCCTTCGCGACCTACGGCTTCATCAAGAAGAAGGTCGGCATGGGCGGCCTGGAGTCGCTGGCGGCCGAGACGGCCCTGCAGTTCCTGCCGGCGCTCGGCTACCTGGTCTTCCTCGGCACCCGCGGCGACGCCACCTTCGCCTCGCACGGGGCCGGTCACGCCTTTCTGCTCGCCGCGTGCGGCGTCGTCACGGCGGTACCGCTGATCTGCTTCGGAGCGTCGGCCATCCGCATCCCGCTGAGCATGCTGGGGCTGCTGCAGTACCTCGCGCCGGTCTTCCAGTTCGGGCTCGGACTGCTGTGGTTCCACGAGGAGATGCCAGCTGAACGCTGGGCCGGCTTCGCCCTCGTCTGGCTCGCCCTGGCTCTGCTGACCTGGGACGCGCTGCGTGCCGCCCGGCGTGGCCGGATCGCGGTGCGCGCCGCCGCCGTGCTGCCCGACGAGGCGGCGCCGCGCGGGGCCGTCACCGGCTGAGCCGCGGCGTCGGCGCACGGACGCCGGCCTTCGGGTCCCTCGACGCCTCATGTGCCTCGTGCGCCTGACTGCGGGAGCGGTGGGCGCGGACCTTGTGGCGGTTGCCGCAGTGCTCCATGGAGCACCAGCGGCGCCGGCCGGGGCGTGAGGTGTCCACGAAGACCAGCCGGCAGTCGTGGGCGGAGCACTCACGGACGCGGTCGGCGTACGGGCCGGAGAAGAGCTCCACCGCGTCCCGCGCGACGGCCGCCAGGACCTGCGTGCCGGTGACCGGGGTGCGCCAGGCGCGGCTCCCGTCGGCGGCCAGGCGCAGCGCGGGAGGACGCCAGGCGGCCGCCTCGTTGAGGACGACGAGGTCCGCGGCGGGGAGCGGTTGCCCGTGGACGCGGGCGACGGCGACGCGCCAGAGCGCGTCGCGCAGGTACCGGGCCGTGGCGACGTCCTCCGGGGAGACCGCGAGGCCGTCGGGGTCGGGGCGCAGCCGGCACGCCGCCGCCCAGCGGACCAGGTCGGCGGGCTCGTGGAGGACCTCGTAGCCGGCGTAGGCGCCGGGACCGCCGGTGGGCAGCAGCTCGAGGCCGAGCGCGCCCGGATCGAAACGGTAGGCGACTCCTTCGGGTGAAGGGAGGACCAGACCGATTGCGGGCTCCTTCATGTAACCAATATAACTGGTTACAGACCGGCCGGGACGCCGGCAGGAGACGCGAACGAGGGGGCACGGCATGGCAGTTCACTGGAAGCTCGTGATCGACGCGGCGGATCCGCACCGGCAGGCCGCCTTCTGGGCGGAGGCCCTGGAGTACACGCTCGAGGACCACAGCGTGCTGATCGAGAAGCTGCTGGGGTTCGGCGCCGTCACGGAGGATCTTCTGACCGAGGCGGCCGGCCGGAGGGCCTGGCGGGACCTGGCCGGCGTGCGCCACCCCGAGGACCCGTACGACGAGGAGAAGGGCTCGGGCCTCGGGCGGCGCATCCTGTTCCAGCGGGTGCCCGAGGCCAAGACGGTGAAGAACCGGCTGCACATCGACCTCCACCCGGGCACCGGCCGGCTGGAGGCGGAAGTGGCCCGGCTGGAGGGGTTGGGCGCGAAGGTGCTGCGGCGGATAGCGGAGCCCTCCGGCACCTGGGTCACCATGGCAGACCCGGAGGGGAACGAGTTCGACGTCGCGTGACCCTCGGCTCCGGCACTCGCCTTGACGACGGAGGCGGAGCGATGAAAACATCTCCATGCATACGCAACTAATGCATACGCAAGGAGATGACGGGGTGTCGGACTCAGAGCGGTCGTTCCTGTTCCTGGTGGGAAGCACCCGCGCCGACGGCAACACGGAGATGCTGGCGCGGCACGCCGCCGAGCAGCTTCCGCCGACGGTGGACCGACGCTGGCTGCGGCTGAAGGATCTGCCGCTGCCGCTCTTCGAGGACCGACGGCACGACGGCGACGGCCGCTATCCCGCGCCGACAGGACACGCCGCGACGCTTCTGGAGGCCACCTTGGCGGCCACCGACATCGTGGTGGTCTCACCGCTGCACTGGTACAGCGTCTCGACCGGCACCAAGCTCTACCTGGACCACTGGTCGGGCTGGATGCGCGTGCCCGGGCTGGACTTCCTGGAGCGGATGCGTGGCAAGACCCTGTGGTCGGTGACCGTGCACGGCGGCCGGGACCCGGCGACGGCGGCCCCGCTGGTGGGGACGCTGCGGCACACGGCGGACTACGCCGGTATGCGCTGGGGCGGGGCGTTGCTGGGCTACGGCAGCAGGCCGGGTGACATCCTGCGGGACACGGCGGCGCTGGGCCGGGCGAAGACCTTCTTCAGCTGACCGCCTGGGCTCAGGCCGTGATGTCGCGAGTGGTGAAACGGGCCCAGGCCGCGGACCCGAACACGGCGACGTAAAGGGCCTGGAGCTGGAGGTTGCTGCGCATCTCGTCCCAGTAGACGGGGGCGCGGACCAGGTCGGCGAAGCTCAGCCAGTAGTGGGGGAAGAGGTAGGGCTGCACGGCGTGCAGTTGCGGGATGGTGTCGACGATCTGCACGGTGATCAGCAGGCCCACGGTCGTGGCCATGGCGGCGATGCCGCTGTTGGTGAGCGTGGAGATGAACAGGCCCAGCGCGGCGATGCCGGTGAGCGAGGCGGTCACGACCAGGGCGACCAGCAGGGCGCGCAGCAGCCCCTCGGAGAACGGAACCGTCGTGCCCGACAGCAGGGTGACGTCGCCGAGCGGGAAGAGCAACGCGCCGGTAACCAGTGCCGAGACGGCCACGACGAGCGTGCCGATCAGGCAGAAGGCCAGGACGGAGGCGTATTTGGAGACCAGCAGACGGGTGCGCCCGGCCGGGGCGACCAGCAGATAGCGCAGGGTGCCCGCGTTGGCCTCGCCGGCGATGGCGTCACCGGCCACGACACCGATCGCCATGGGGAGGAAGAACGGCAGCGTCGCGGCGAGCGAGGCGAAGACCAGGAAGAGACCGTTGTTGGTGATCAGCGCGACGAAGGCCGGGCCGTCGCCGCCGCCGCCTGCCGAGCCGCCGTCACCGGTCTCGATCCGCACCGCGATCCCGATGAGCACCGGGACCCCGGCCAGGACGGCCAGCAGGGCCACGGTGCGCCAGCGGCGCAGCACGGTCACCAGCTCGCTGCGGAACAGCCCGAGCGAGCGGATCGGCCACACCGGCCCGGTGGTCAGGGTGTCAGCCTGCGACATCGAAGCCCTCTCCGGTCAGCGCGACGAACGCGTCCTCCAGTGAAGCCCGTTCGACGCCGAAGCCGCGGACGCGGACTCCGGCGGCGACCAGTGCGGCATTGAGGTCGGCGAGTTCGGGGAGCGCCGCCGGGTCCTGGGCCAGTTCCCCCGTGACCCGGTCGCCGTCGGCGGCGAGACCTGTGACCCCGCGCTCCTTCAGGACCCGCACCGCCTCGGCGGGGTCGGGGGTGGTGACCACCAGACGGCCGGCGGAGGACAGCGCCTCCACCGGGCCCTGGGTGATCAGCTTGCCGCGGGACATCACGGCGGCGTGGGTGCAGACCTGTTCGATCTCGTCGAGGAGGTGGGAGGAGAGGAAGACCGTGGTGCCGTCCGCCGCCAGCTCGCGGACGAGCGAGCGGATCTCCCGCATGCCCTGCGGGTCCAGGCCGTTGGTGGGCTCGTCCAGCACCAGCAGCTCACGGGGCCGCAGCAGCGCCGCGGCCAGGCCGAGCCGCTGCTTCATGCCGAGCGAGTAGGCACGCGCCTTCTTGCCCGCGGCGGCGGCCAGGCCCACCCTCTCCAAGGCCGCGTCGACCCGGTCCCCGCGGGTGCGGGGACCGGCGGTCGGATCGGCCGCGTCGAAGCGCAGCAGGTTGTCCCGGCCGGAGAGGAAGCCGTAGAGGGCGGGGCCCTCGATCAGCGCGCCCACGCGCGGCAGGACGTTGCGCACCGCGCGCGGCATCGGCTCACCGAGCACCCGCACCGTACCGGAGGTCGGGTCGATGAGCCCCATGAGCATGCGGATCGTCGTCGTCTTCCCGGAGCCGTTGGGCCCCAGGAAGCCGAAGACGCTGCCCCGGGGTACGGCGAGGTCGAGGCCGTCGACGGCGAGCTGTCCGCCGCGGTACCTCTTGGTGAGTCCGCTCGTGGAGATCGCGTGCTCACCGGACTCGGCGGACGGCTCCCCCATCGGCGCTCCTTCGCTGCGTGCCGGTGCCCTGCTGCGCGCTCTACTTCGCGGCCGCGTCCGCGGCCTTGATCAGGGCGTCCTGGGTCACGGTGCCCACGTAGACCTTGCCGCTGTCGGTGATCAGTGCGTTCACCAGGCGGGTGCCCAGCACCGTGCCGGTGCCGAAGTCACCCTTGACCTCCTTGCCGAAGGTACCGAGCAGCCCCTGCCCGCCAAGGCCGGGGGCCTTGTCCCCGCCCTTGGACGGGTCGGCGTTCAGCGCCTCCCGCGGCAGCTTCAGCTCGGCGATGGAGTCCCAGCCCTTGCCGAGGACGCCCAGGCCCTCCAGACCGTCCAGGCCGCCGAGGTCACCGAGCTCCTCGTGCGCCTCGCGGGCCTCCCGCCCGGCCTTCCCGTCGGCCTTCTCCGTCGTCACCTTCGCCCCCTTGGGCGGGGTGAAGTCGAAGGTCGAGGCGGCGGGCCGGGAGAAGTCGACCTTGGTGAAGGCGACGTCGACGACGGCCTTGCCTCCGCCGCTCGGGGAGAGAGTGAACTTCAGCGGCACACCGGTGCCGGCGTCCACGCCGATCCGGATCGCCCCGACCGTGGAGTCGGCGGCCTTGGGCCTGATCACCAGCTGGTAGGCGTCCCGCCCGGCGATGCGCGCGGTGCCGTCCACCGTGACGGTGGAGCTGTCGTCCGTCGCGTCGAGGATCTTCTTCGCGGCCTCCTGCGGGGTGGCCGGCCAGCCCTCGGGCAGTTCGCGGTCGCCCTTGGCCGAGTCCTCGCCCCGCGCGTCGCGCGGGAGACCGGTCAGGTGATACGCCTGATTGCTGCCGCTGTCGTAGGCCCAGACCTCGTCACCGTTGTGGACGAGGCTGTACTCCGCGGCGTTCCGGACGATCGACACCCTCTGCTTCTGCGGGCCGTCGGCCGCGATGCGCAGGGTGTGGGAGCCGGCCAGCAACTGGGTCAGCTGCTCCCTCGGGTCGGCCGATGAGTCCCCGCGGCCGCCGGCGCCACCACCACCGCCGCCGAAGGGCCCGGCGGCTCCCGTGGCGCCGCTCAGCACGGCCGGCAGGCCGAAGTCCGTGCTGATGCGGACCGAGCCGGAGATCGTCTGGGTGTCCGAGGCCGCGACCTTCGCGATCAGCTCCTCGGCCGTGATCTTGGGCAGCTCCGGGCTGCCCGCGTTCGCGAGCGCCGGAACGAGCCCGATGGTCGCCGCGGCGACTCCCGCCGCCGCCACCGGGACCGCGTAACGTATCGCCTTGGTCCGCCGCCGGGGTTCCCGGTCGTCGTCCATGGGCTGGATGGGTGCCATTACGTGCCTACCTCCGTCGTCAACGGCGGGTTCTCGTCAGCGTCGCACTCGTCCACCTCGGGCCATTGTCGCCCGATCCGCCGTGTGGTGCTGCCTCTTATCCCATCAATCGCGCCACTCGGGCGCATCGCCCGCCGGGATCAACTCGGCGTACACCCCTGGGATGACGGTCCCTGACCACGACTCAGGGCACAGGGCGCCTCACCCGGTGGCCGCACGGGCCGCGTCGGCGCCGGGGACGGCCCGTCCCGGGCTCCTAGCCCGCGCGGTGCACCACGGCGTCGCACAGGCCCTCCAGGGCCCGCTTGGCGGCGCAGTCGGGCAGCGGTGCCAGCAGGGCCCGCGCCTCGTCCGCGTAGCGCACGGTGTCGCGCCGGGCCTGAGCCAGCGCCGGGTGGGCGCGCAGCAGCGCCAGCGCCTCGGCGTGCCGCCGGTCGTCCGTCAGATCGCCGTCCAGCAGTTCGCACAGCCGCCGGTCGTCCGCCGACGCGAAGCCGCCCGCCTTGGCCACGGCCGAACGCAGGTGCAGCACCGGCAGGGTCGGTACGCCCTCGCGCAGGTCCGTGCCCGGGGTCTTGCCGGACTCGTGCGAGTCGCTGGCGATGTCCAGCACGTCGTCGGCGAGCTGGAAGGCCGTGCCGACGCGCTCCCCGTACTGGGTGACGATGTCGACGACGCTCTCGTCCGCGCCGGACATCATCGCGCCGAAGCGGCACGAGACGGCGATCAGCGAGCTCGTCTTGCCGGCGATGACTTCCAGGTAGTGGTCGATCGGGTCGCGTCCGTCCCGCGGGCCGACGGTCTCCAGGATCTGCCCGGTGACCAGCCGCTCGAAGGCCTCGGCCTGGATGCGTACGGCCTCCGGCCCGAGGTCGGCCAGTATGTGCGAGGCCTTGGAGAACAGGAAGTCGCCGGTCAGCACGGCGACCGAGTTGTCCCAGCGGGCGTTGGCGCTCGGCACGCCGCGGCGCACCGCGGCCTCGTCCATGACGTCGTCGTGGTACAGCGTCGCCAGGTGCGTCAGCTCCACCACCACGGCCGACGGCACGATGCCCGGAGCGTGCGGGTCGCCGAACTGGGCGGCCAGCAGCACCAGCAGCGGACGGAACCGCTTCCCGCCCGCGTGCACGAGGTGGCGGGCCGCCTCTGTGATGAACCGCACATCGCTCTTGGTGGCCTCCATGAGGCCCTCCTCGACGGCGGACAGCCCGGCCCGGACCCCGGACTCGAGGTCCTCGTCCATTACGCTCAGCCCGAAGGGCCCGACGACCGTCGTCACCTGGGATTCTCCTGTCGCTGAGATCGCTTCTGCGGCGTGCGGCGTGGCGCTGTACTACACCGGCAGAGTAACCGGTCGCCTCTCGATCACTGCGAGGGCATGGCCCCCTCGGGCCACTACGCCCGGTTTTGCCCGCCTGTGCGACCGGTCTTCCCCGGGTCCGCGCCCGGTCGCGGGCCCCCACCGCCGCCTCGGACCACCCCTTGCGGGGCGCCCGGAGCGGGCTCCGCGAAGGACCTCGTGCCACTGGCGCCTTCCCCGCGAGCCGCCCGCCATGCCCGCCCGCCGTACGGCTCCCGGCGCGCACGCCGAACGGCGCGGCCCGCGCCAAGTGCGGGGAGCCACGCCGTGGATGGCCGCGCGGGCCGGGGCGCGGGACCCGCCCAGCGCCCGTACGCCTTCGTCACCGCCGCCGCCGGTCGCGGCGAGGCCCACTCCGTGCCGCACACGAGGCGCAGCACCGGCCCCGAAGGTGGCCGCGGCGGGCAGGCCGGTGAAGTACGCCCCGGAACGGAGGAGCCAAAGCCGGCGCCCAGCCGGGGGGCGAGCCGCCGGTACGGGCCGGCTCGGCACGCAGCTCGGACCCGAGGAAGTCCAGCGCCTCCAGGTCGACGCGGTAGCCGGTGGCGGCCCTCACGTGGTCGGCGCGGAACTCGGCCGCCCGGCCGCCGGGAGCGGCGGTGGACAGCACGGCCTTGCCGCCCTCGTCCAGGCAGGCGCCGCGCAGGGTGTGGTCCCCGCTGACGGTGGCCTTGCCCTCGAAGCGCTCCCGCGGCCACCAGGCATCCAGCGGCCCGGCACGCGGCGCGCGAGGTACACCCGCAGGGGCGCGGGCAGGCCCCGGACATACCGGGCGTGGTAGGTGAAGGCGTACAGGGGCCAGGCCCGCCCGAAGGGCGACTCGGGCTGCAGGCGCGGCTGCCGGTCCGGCGGGTCGCCGAAGCCCACGGAGCGCCGCCCGCGGGCCGGCAGCCGTACGGTGGCGCCCGCCTCCGCGAGCAGTACGGCGCTCTCCACCGCGGACTGCCCGGCGCCCACGGCGACCGCCTCGCGCCGGTGAGCCGGCCCAGGTCGGTGTGCTGGGAGCTGTGCGAGACGGGTCCCGTCACCGACGGTCCGTCGGGCGTGACCCGGCGCAGCACACCGGGCGTGTGCGCGAAGCCGTGCGCTCCGCCGCCGACGACGACCGCCCGGGCCCGGAACTGCTCGCCGGAACCGGGCTCGCGCTCGAAGCCGCCTGTCGCGGCCCGGTCCACGGACACCGCCTTGACCTGTCCCAGGTCGGGGACGAGCCGCTCCTGGAACCGGTGGCCGTAGCGGACGAAGGTCCCGGCGGGGATCAGGTCCCAGTCGGTGACCAGCGGCCGCTCCCCGGCGTCCAGGCAGAAGTCGCGCAGGGTGTGGCCGGGCCGGGCGGGCGGAGATGCTGGATGCGGCGGGGGTGGACTTCAGGAGTCATGGCGGAGGGCATGTTCTCGCGCCGGCTGACCATGGGGTTGCCGAAGGTGCGTAGGGCGATTCCTCGTTCGCGCAGGTGTGCGGCTGTGGACGGACCGCACGGGCCGGCGCCGATCACAGCGACGGGCGTCGTCATGGGTGTTCCCTTCGCATCGCGGTTCGACGTCGTGACCGGTACATCCGCAGCAGGTGCCGGGCGCCGGGCCGCAGGAAGCGGGCGAGCATGGTGAGGAACGGCCGCAGCCCGTCGGCGGCCGGCCAGGCCAGTTCGGTGCCGGTGGCGCGGCCGGGGGCGTGCGGCGGGCGAACGCACGCCGGAAAGACGGCTCCCGGATGGATTGGCGCGATCCGGCCGTGACGGCTCCGCGCGGCCGGGCCGCGACAGCACGGCGCCCCGTGACCGGGGAGCCGGTCACGGGGCGCTCGGGCCGTGCGAGGGGGTCAGCGGACGAAGACGCCCGCCTGGCTCGCGAGGTCCAGGAAGTACTGGGGCGCGACACCCAGCACCAGGGTGACGGCGACACCCACCGCGATGGCCGTGGACGTCAGCGGCGAGGGCACGGCGACCGTGGGACCGTCCACCTTCGGCTCGCTGAAGAACATCAGCACGATGACCCGGATGTAGAAGAACGCCGCGATCGCGGACGAGATCACACCCACGATCACCAGCGGCACCGCGCCGCCCTGCGCGGCGGCGCTGAACACCGCGAACTTCCCGGCGAACCCGGAGGTCAGCGGGATGCCGGCGAAGGCCAGCAGGAAGACCGCGAAGACCGCGGCCACCAGCGGTGAGCGCCGCCCCAGACCCGCCCAGCGCGACAGGTGCGTGGCCTCCCCGCCGGCGTCGCGCACCAGCGTGACGACCGCGAAGGCGCCCAGCGTCACGAAGGAGTACGCCGCCAGGTAGAAGAGCACCGAGGAGACGCCCTCCGGCGTGGTCGCGATGACACCGGCCAGGATGAACCCGGCGTGCGCGATGGAGGAGTACGCGAGCAGACGCTTCACGTCGGTCTGGGTGACCGCGACGATCGCGCCGACCAGCATCGTGAGGATCGCGACGCCCCACAGCACCGGCCGCCAGTCCCAGCGCAGCTCCGGGAGGACCACGTAGAGCAGCCGCAGCAGCGCGCCAAAGGCGGCGACCTTGGTGGCCGCGGCCATGAAGCCGGTGACCGGGGTCGGCGCGCCCTCGTAGACGTCCGGCGTCCACATGTGGAACGGCACGGCGCCCACCTTGAACAGCAGGCCCATGCCGACCAGCGCGGCGCCGATGAGCAGCAGCGCGTCGTTGCCCGCGGTGTCGGCGAGCGCCGGGGTGAGCTTGGCGGTGCCGTCCACGACCGACGCGATGCCGGAGTAGGAGACCGTGCCCGCGTAGCCGTACAGCAGGGCGATGCCGAAGAGCAGGAAGGCCGAGGAGAAGGCGCCCAGCAGGAAGTACTTGACCGCCGCCTCCTGCGACATCAGGCGACGCCGCCGGGCCAGGGCACAGAGCAGGTAGAGCGGGAGGGAGAAGACCTCCAGGGCCACGAAGAGCGTCAGCAGGTCGTTGGCCGCCGGGAAGATCAGCATGCCGCCGATGGCGAACATCAGCAGCGGGAAGACCTCCGTGGTGGTGAAACCGGCCCGGACGGCGTCCTTCTCCTGGTCGCTGCCGGGCACCGCGGAGCCCTGCGCGGCGAAGGAGTCGACGTTGCGGCCGTGCGCCTTGGGGTCGAGCCGGCGCTCGGCGAAGGTGAAGACCCCGACCAGACCCACCAGCAGGATCGTGCCCTGCAGGAAGAGGGCCGGGCCGTCGACGGCGACCGCGCCCATGGCGGCGATGTGCGCCTTTGTCGTGGCGTACCCGCCCGCCGCGAGCGCCACGACCGCGGCGAAGGCGGCGGCCATGCCGATCACCGCGAGGCCGACCTGACCGGTGTAGCGCAGGCGCCGCGGCAGGAACGCCTCGATGAGGATGCCGAGGATGGCCACACCGAAGACGATCAGGACGGGAGCGAGCTGGGCGTACTCGATCTTCGGCGCGTTGATCTTGTCGGCGGCGAGCGGTGCCGCCGTTGTCCACAGGCTGTGGACAGCAACTGTGCTGCTCACTTGGATGCCTCCAGCGCCGGCTTGGGGTCGGTCTTGTGCACGTCGGAGAGCGTCTGCTGCACCGCCGGGTTGACGACGTCCGTCAGCGGCTTCGGGTACACGCCGAGCACGATCAGCAGCGCGATCAGCGGTGCCACGACGGCGAGTTCCCGGACCTTCAGGTCGGGCATCCCCTGCACCTCGGCCTTCACCGGGCCGGTCATCGTCCGCTGGTAGAGGACGAGGACGTACAGCGCGGCGAGGACGATGCCCGTGGTGGCGATGATCCCGACGGCCGGGTAGCGGCTGAACGTCCCGACGAGGACGAGGAACTCGCTGACGAAGGGCGCGAGCCCCGGCAGCGACAGCGTGGCCAGACCGCCGATCAGGAAGGTGCCGGCCAGCACCGGGGCCACCTTCTGCACCCCGCCGTAGGACGCGATGAGGCGGGAGCCGCGGCGGGAGATCAGGAAGCCGGCGACCAGCATCAGCGCGGCGGTGGAGATGCCGTGGTTGACCATGTACAGCGTCGCCCCGCCCTGGCCCTGGGAGGTCAGCGCGAAGATGCCCAGGATGATGAAGCCGAAGTGGGAGATGGACGCGTACGCGATCAGCCGCTTGATGTCGCGCTGGCCGACGGCGAGCAGGGCGCCGTAGATGATGCTGACCAGCGCCAGCACCAGGATCACTGGCGTCGCCCACTTGCTGGCCTCGGGGAAGAGCTGGAGGCAGAAGCGGAGCATCGCGAAGGTGCCGACCTTGTCGACGACCGCGGTGATGAGCACCGCGACCGGCGCCGTGGCCTCACCCATGGCGTTGGGCAGCCAGGTGTGCAGCGGGAACAGCGGGGCCTTGACCGCGAACGCGAAGAAGAAGCCCAGGAACAGGGCGCGTTCGGCGGTGGTGGACATGTCGAGCTTGCCGGACGCCCGGGACTGCAGGATTTCCTGCAGGGAGAAGGTGCCCTGGCCGAGCTGGTCGGCGGTGACGGCGTAGAGCCCGATGACCGCGGCCAGCATGATGAGCCCGCCGGCCAGGTTGTAGAGCAGGAACTTCACCGCCGCGTAGGAGCGCTGACGGGCCGCCTCCTCCTCGCCGTGCTCGTGGGCACGGTCCCCGAAGCCGCCGATGAGGAAGTACATCGGGATGAGCATGGCCTCGAAGAAGATGTAGAAGAGGAAGACGTCCGTGGCCTCGAAGGAGATGATCACCATCGCCTCGACCAGCAGGATCAGCGCGAAGAAGCCCTGGGTGGGGCGCCAGCGGCGGTCCGGGTTCTTCTCCTCCAGGGGGTCGGCGTCGTGCCAGCCCGCGGCGATGACGAACGGTACGAGCAGCGCGGTCAGCCCGATCAGCGCGACGGCGATGCCGTCCACCCCGAGTTCGTAGCGGACGCCGAAGTCGGCGATCCAGGCGTGGGACTCGGTGAGCTGGTACCGGGCCCCGCCCGGGTCGAAGCGCACGAAGACGACGGCGGCCAGCACGAGCGTCGCCACTGAGACGAGCAGCGCGAGCCACTTGGCGGCCCCGCGCCGCGCCGCCGGCACCGCGGCGGTGGCGATCGCGCCGAGCGCCGGCAGCCCGGCGGTCAGCGTGAGCAGGGGGATGGACATCAGGCAACACCCCTCATCAGCAGCGTCGCGGCGACCAGCACCGCGGTGCCCGCCAGCATCGACACGGCGTAGCTGCGCACATAACCGTTCTGGAGCCGGCGCATCCGGCCGGAGAGGCCGCCGACGGCGGCCGCGGTGCCGTTGACGACGCCGTCCACACCCTTGTGGTCCACGTAGACCAGGCCGCGCGTGAGGTACTCGCCGGGGAGCACCAGGGCGACGTGGTTGAAGTCGTCCTGGAGCAGGTCGCGCCGGGCGGCGCGGGTGAGCCAACTGGCCCGCGGGGCGACGGAGGGGACGGGGCGGCGACCGTACATGGCCCAGGCCAGGGCCACGCCGAGCACCATGACCACCATCGTGGCGCCGGTGACGGCGCCCGCGCCGATCGGCGGGTGGCCCTCCTCGTGACCGGTGACCGGCTCCAGCCACTTCACGAATGCCTCGTGGAAGCTGAACAGGAAACCGGCGAAGACCGAGCCGAAGGCCAGGACGATCATGGGGATCGTCATCGACTTCGGCGACTCG
Organism: Actinacidiphila sp. bgisy160; assembly: GCF_057707815.1. Taxonomy (NCBI): domain Bacteria; kingdom Bacillati; phylum Actinomycetota; class Actinomycetes; order Kitasatosporales; family Streptomycetaceae; genus Actinacidiphila; species Actinacidiphila sp. bgisy160. Next base: position 78,721 of record NZ_JBYIQW010000009.1, on the reverse strand, counting down.
TGCGGGTGCGGCTCGTGGCCGTCCGCGTCGGGCTGCCAGCGCTTCTCGCCGAAGAAGGTCATCACCATCACGCGGGTCATGTAGAACGCGGTGATCGCCGCGCCCAGCAGGGCCGCGCCGCCGAGGATCCAGCCCTCGGTGCCGCCCTTGGCGAAGGCGGCCTCGATGATCTTGTCCTTGGAGTAGAAGCCGGACAGGCCCGGGAAGCCGATGATCGCCAGGTAGCCGAGCCCGAAGGTGGCGAAGGTGACCGGCATGTACTTCCACAGGCCGCCGAACTTGCGCATGTCCACCTCGTCGTTCATGCCGTGCATGACCGATCCGGCGCCGAGGAAAAGCCCGGCCTTGAAGAAGCCGTGGGTGACCAGGTGCATGATCGCGAAGACGTAGCCGATCGGGCCGAGGCCCGCGGCCAGCACCATGTAGCCGATCTGCGACATCGTCGAGCCGGCCAGGGCCTTCTTGATGTCGTCCTTCGCGCAACCGACGATCGCACCGAAGAGCAGCGTGACCGCGCCGACCGTCACCACGGCGATCTGGGCCGTGGGTGCGGCGTTGAAGATCACGCCGGAGCGGGTGATCAGGTAGACGCCGGCGGTCACCATCGTCGCGGCGTGGATCAGGGCCGAGACCGGGGTCGGGCCCTCCATCGCGTCGCCGAGCCAGGACTGCAGCGGGACCTGGGCCGACTTGCCACAGGCGGCGAGCAGCAACATCAGGCCGATGCCGGTCAGGACGCCCTCGCCCGCCTGGTCCACCTGGCCGAAGAGCGGCTCGAAGGTGAAGGTCCCGAAGGTGGTGAACATCAGCATGATCGCGATCGACAGGCCGACGTCGCCGACGCGGTTGACGATGAAGGCCTTCTTGGCCGCGGTCGCCGCGCTGGGCTTGTGCTGCCAGAAGCCGATCAGCAGGTACGAGGCGAGGCCCACGCCCTCCCAGCCGACGTAGAGCAGCAGGTAGTTGTCGGCGAGGACCAGCAGGAGCATCGCCGCGAGGAAGAGGTTGAGGTAGCCGAAGAAGCGGCGGCGCCGCTCGTCGTGCTCCATGTAGCCGATCGAGTAGATGTGGATGAGCGTGCCCACACCGGTGATCAGCAGAGCGAAGGTCATCGACAGCTGGTCGAGCTGGAAGGCCACGTCCGCGTGGAAGCCGCCGACCGAGAGCCAGGTGAAGGCGGTCGAGTGCAGCGCGCGGTCCTCGCCGCCGCGGCCCAGCATGTCGAAGAAGAGCACCGCCGCGACGACGAAGGACACCCCCGCGAGCGTGGTGCCGATCCAGTGGCCCGCGCGGTCCAGCCTCCGGCCGCCGGTGAGCAGCACGCCGGCCCCCAGCAGCGGCAGGAGGACGAGCCATCCGATCAAGTAGTCCACTGTCGCTACCCCTTAGAGCTTCATCAGGCTGGCGTCGTCGACCGAGGCCGAGTGGCGGGAGCGGAAGATCGTCACGATGATCGCCAGGCCCACGACGACCTCCGCGGCGGCGACGACCATCGTGAAGAAGGCGATGATCTGGCCGTCGAGGTTGCCGTGCATGCGGGAGAAGGTGACGAACGCCAGGTTGGAGGCGTTCAGCATCAGCTCGACGCACATGAAGACGATGATCGCGTTGCGCCGGATGAGCACCCCGGCCGCGCCGATCGTGAACAGCAGCGCCGACAGGTACAGGTAGTTGACCGGATTCACTTCGACGCCTCCTCGGAGCGCTGTTCCAGCTCGGCGACCTTGGCGACCGCCTCCGCGGACACGTCCCGGTACTGGCCGCGGCCGCGCAGCGTCGGGCTGACGCTGAGCTCCGAGGCCGTGCCGTCCGGCAGCAGGCCGGGGACGTCGACCGCGTTGTTGCGGGCGTAGACGCCGGGCGCGGGGGCCGGAGTGGGAAGGGGCCAGGCGGAGCCCGACGCCCCGGGCTGCCGGCCGGACGACACGGCCTCCCGCACGCGCCGTAGGCTGAGTTCGCGCTGGGTGGCGCGGGCCTCGGTGCGCTCGCGGTGGGTGAGGACCATCGCGCCGACGGCGGCGGTGATGAGCAGCGCGCCGGTGATCTCGAAGGCCCACACGTACTTGGTGAAGATCAGCGAGGCGAGTCCCTCGACGTTGCCGCCGGCATTGGCCTGGCCGACCCCCTGGAAGTTCTTGATCGAGGCGTTGGCGATGCCGGCGATCAGCAGTACGCCGAAGCCGATGCCTGCTCCGGCGGCCAGCCAGCGCTGCCCCTTCAGCGTCTCCTTGAGCGAGTCGGCAGCGGTGATGCCGACCAGCATGACGACGAAGAGGAAGAGCATCATGATCGCGCCGGTGTAGACGACGATCTGGACGACGCCGAGGAAGTACGCGCCCTGGGCCAGGTAGAAGACCGCCAGGACGAGCATCGTCCCGGCGAGCGACAGTGCACTGTGCACGGCCTTCTTCATCAGCACGGTCGCGAGCGCGCCGAGCACCGCGACGGTGCCGAGCACCCAGAACTGGACCGCCTCCCCTGTGGAGGTGGTGTACGCGGCCAGCGTCGTCAGGGTGGTCACGCCGTTCATGCCTCGCCTCCCGTCCCGGCCGGAGCGGTGCCGCCCGTCGCGGGGACCTGCACGTCCGCCGCGCCTTCGCGGTCCCGCTCGGCCCGCACCGTCTCGTCCGGCTTCTCGCCCTTGGAGACCGCGACCTGGCGCTCGGTGCCCGGGGCCGCGTGCGTCACCGCGCCGCGGTAGTAGTCGCCCTCGTCCATGCCGGGGAAGATCGCGTGCGGGGTGTCGACCATGCCCTCGTCCAGGCCCGCGAGCAGCTGCTCCTTGGTGAAGATCAGCGACTCGCGGCTGCTGTCGGCGAGCTCGTACTCGTTGGTCATCGTCAGCGCCCGGGTCGGGCAGGCCTCGATGCACAGCCCGCACAGGATGCAGCGGGCGTAGTTGATCTGGTAGACGCGGCCGTAGCGCTCGCCCGGCGAGTAGCGCTCCTCGTCGGTGTTGTCGGCGCCCTCGACGTAGATGGCGTCGGCGGGGCAGGCCCAGGCGCACAGCTCGCAGCCGACGCACTTCTCCAGCCCGTCCGGGTGCCGGTTGAGCTGGTGGCGGCCGTGGAACCGCGGCGCGGTCGGCTTCTTCTCCTCGGGGTACTGCTCGGTCAGCCGCTTCTTGAACATGGCCTTGAAGGTCACGCCGAAGCCGGCTACCGGGCCCAGGAACTCAGGCATCGTCGGCCTCCTTGCCTACGAGTTGACGCTCCGCACGGGACGGCCGCCGCGGGACGGGCGGCAGCTCCTGGCCGGGCAGCGGCGGTACGGGGAACCCGCCCGCCATGGGGTCGAACGGCTCCTGCGGCCCGGCCTGTTCGGCCGTCTCCCGGGCCTTGTCGCCGCGGTCGCGGAAGACGTCGAAGACCAGCGAGACCAGGAGCAGCAGGACCACGCCGCCGCCGACGTAGAGCACGATCGACTGGAAGTCGTAGTTCTCGTTGCGCAGCGCCCGGACGGTGGCGACCAGCATCAGCCACACCATCGAGACCGGGATCAGGACCTTCCAGCCCAGCTTCATCAGCTGGTCGTAGCGGACGCGGGGCAGCGTGCCGCGCAGCCAGATGAAGAAGAAGAGCAGCAGCTGCACCTTGATCACGAACCAGAGCAGCGGCCACCAGCCGTGGTTGGCGCCCTCCCAGAAGGTGCTGATCGGCCACGGGGCCCGCCAGCCGCCCAGGAAGAGGGTGGTGGCCACCGCCGAGACCGTCACCATGTTCACGTACTCGGCGAGCATGAAGAGCGCGAACTTGATCGAGGAGTACTCGGTGTTGAAGCCGCCGACCAGGTCGCCCTCGGACTCGGGCATGTCGAACGGCGCGCGGTTGGTCTCACCGACCATGGTGCCGATGTAGATGATGAAGGACACCGGCAGCAGCAGCACGTACCAGCGGTCCTCCTGCTGGGCGACGATCTGCGAGGTCGACATCGAGCCGGAGTAGAGGAAGACCGACGCGAAGGCGACGCCCATCGCGATCTCGTAGGAGATCATCTGCGCGCAGGAGCGCAGTCCGCCGAGCAGCGGATACGTCGAGCCGGAGGACCAGCCGGCCAGCACGATGCCGTAGATGCCGACGGACGCGGTGGCAAGGATGTAGAGGACGCCGATCGGCAGGTCGGTGAGCTGCATCGGCGTGCGGTGGCCGAAGATGGAGATCTCGTTGCCCGCCGGGCCGAAGGGGATCACCGCGACCGCCATGAAGGCCGGGATGGCCGCCACGATCGGGGCCAGCACGTAGACGACCTTGTCGGCCTTCTTGACGATGAGGTCTTCCTTGAGCATCAGCTTCACGCCGTCGGCGAGCGACTGCAGCATGCCCCAGGGACCGTGCCGGTTGGGGCCGATGCGCAGCTGCATCCACGCGACGACCTTGCGCTCCCACACGATGGAGAAGAGCACGGTCACCATCAGGAACGCGAAGCAGAAGACCGCCTTGATGGCGATCAGCCACCACGGGTCCCGCCCGAACAGGGACAGGTCCTCGGCGGCGAGCGTCGTCAGTCCCGTCACGGGGTCACCTCCGGTGCGGCAGCGGCGTCCACGGCGGCCGGGGCGATCCGGACGACCTGGCCCGGCAGGGCGCCGGTGTCCGAGGCGACTCCCCCGCCGGCCGAGTTGAGGGGCACCCACACGACCCGGTCGGCCATCGCCGTCACCTGCAGCGGCAGCCGGACCGTGCCCAGCGGACCGGACACCTCCAACGGCTCCCCTTCGGCGACGCCGATCTCCTCGGCGGTGGTCGCCGACAGGCGGGCGACCGCCGGGTGGCGGGTGCCGGCGAGGGCGTCGTCGCCCTGCTGCAGCAGGCCCTGGTCGAGGAGCAGCCGGTGGCCCGCGAGGACCGCCTCGCCGCTGCCGGGCTTCGGCAGCGGGCGGCCGGTCTCCTGCGGGCCCGCGGCGCGCGGGCCCTCGTACGGGGCGAGCCGGGCCAGCTCGGCGCGGGCCGAGCGGACGTCGGCGAGGCCGAGCGAGACGTCCATCGCGTCGGCCAGCATCGTCAGCACCCGGGCGTCCGGGTACTGGTGGCGCTGGACCTGCTGGGCCGGCTTGATCGCGGCCTCGAAGAGCCTGACCCGCCCCTCCCAGTTGAGGAAGGCGCCGGCCTTCTCGGCGACCGCGGCGACCGGCAGGACGACATCCGCCCGGTCGGTGACCTCGCCGGGGCGCTGCTCCAGGCTGACCACGAAGCCCGCCGCGTCCAGGGCCGCGCGGGCCCCGGCCGGGTCGGGCAGGTCGGCCGGTTCGACGCCACCGACCAGCAGCGCGCCGAGTTCCCCGCTCGCCGCCGCCTCCAGGATCCCGGCGGTGTCGCGGCCGTGGCGGGACGGGATCGTGGCCACGCCCCAGATCTCTGCGACCTCGTCGCGGGCCCGGGGATCGGTGACCGGGCGGCCGCCGGGCAGCAGCCCGGGCAGGGTGCCCGCCTCGACGGCGCCGCGCTCGCCCGCGCGGCGCGGGATCCACGCCAGCCGGGCGCCGGTGGCCCGGGCGAGACGTACGACCGCGGTGAGCGCGCCGGGCACGGCCGCCAGCCGCTCGCCGACCAGGACGACGGAGCCCTCGGCGCGCAGCGCCTCATGGGCGGTGGTGCCGTTGCCGTCGAGGCCCACGCCACTGGCCAGGGCGTCCAGCCACTCGGTCTCGGTGCCCGGCGCGGCGGGCAGCAGGGTGCCGCCCGCCTTCTCCAGGCCGCGGGTGGCGAACGGGGCCAGCGCGAAGGTGCGCTGCTTGTGCCTCCGCCAGGCCTTGCGGAGCCGCAGGAAGACGCCGGGCGCCTCCTCCTCGGCCTCCAGTCCGGCCAGCAGGACGGCGGGGGCCTTCTCCAGCAGGGTGTAGGTGACGCCGTCGCCGGACAGGTCCCGTCCGCGGCCCGCCACGACGGCCGCCAGGAAGTCGGCCTCCTCCGCGGAGTGGACGCGGGCCCGGAAGTCGACGTCGTTGGTGTCGAGGGCGACACGGGCGAACTTGGCGTAGGCGTACGCGTCCTCGACGGTGAGCCGGCCACCGGGCAGCACGCCGGTGCGGCCGCGGGCCGCCGCGAGTCCGCGGGCCGCGGCCTGAAGGGCCTCGGGCCAGCTCGCGGGCTCCAGTTCACCGGTGCCGGCGTTGCGGACCAGCGGGGTGGTGAGCCGCTCGGGGCGCTGCGCGTAGCGGAACCCGAAGCGGCCCTTGTCGCAGATCCACTCCTCGTTGACCTCGGGGTCGTCCTGCGCGAGCCGGCGCATGACCTTGCCGCGCCGGTGGTCGGTACGGGTGGCGCAGCCGCCCGCGCAGTGCTCGCACACGCTCGGCGAGGAGACCAGGTCGAAGGGCCGGGACCGGAAGCGGTAGGCCGCCGAGGTCAGGGCGCCGACCGGGCAGATCTGGATGGTGTTACCGGAGAAGTACGACTGGAAGGGGTCGCCCTCGCCGATGCCGACCTGCTGCAGCGCGCCGCGCTCCACCAGCTCGATCATCGGGTCGCCGGCGATCTGCTGCGAGAAGCGGGTGCAGCGCGCGCACAGCACGCAGCGCTCGCGGTCCAGCAGCACCTGGGTGGAGATCGGGACCGGCTTCTCGTAGGTCCGCTTGCGGCCCTCGAAGCGGGTGTCGGCCTGGCCGGCGGACATCGCCTGGTTCTGCAGCGGGCACTCGCCGCCCTTGTCGCAGACGGGGCAGTCCAGCGGGTGGTTGATGAGCAGCAGCTCCATCACCCCGCGCTGGGCCTTGTCCGCGACGTCGGAGGTGAGCTGGGTCCTGACGACCATCCCGTCGGTGCAGGTGATGGTGCAGGACGCCATCGGCTTGCGCTGGCCCTCGACCTCGACGATGCACTGGCGGCAGGCGCCGACGGGGTCGAGGAGGGGGTGGTCGCAAAAGCGCGGGATCTCGATGCCGATCAGTTCGGCGGCACGGATCACCAGGGTGCCCTTGGGCACGGAGATCTCGATGCCGTCGATGCTGACGGACACCAGGTCCTCGGGCGGCACCGCCGCCTCACCGGAAGCGGCGTTGGTGGTGACGGTCACGCGTTCACCTCCAGGTGAGACTTGTCGGCCCAGGCCGTGGACTTGGACGGGTCGAAGGGGCAGCCGCGGCCCTCCAGGTGCTCCACGTACTCGTCGCGGAAGTACTGGAGGGAGGAGAAGATCGGGCTGGCCGCTCCGTCGCCGAGGGCGCAGAAGGACTTTCCGTTGATGTTGTCGGCGATGTCGGCGAGCTTGTCGAGGTCCGCCAACGAGCCCGCCCCGCTTTCGATGTCCCGGAGCAGCTGGACGAGCCAGTAGGTGCCCTCACGGCAGGGGGTGCACTTGCCGCAGGACTCGTGGGCGTAGAACTCGGTCCAGCGGGTGACGGCCCGCACCACGCAGGTCGTCTCGTCGAAGCACTGCAGCGCCTTGGTGCCGAGCATGGAACCCGCGGCGCCGACGCCCTCGTAGTCCAGTGGGACGTCGAGGTGCTCGTCGGTGAACATCGGCGTCGAGGAGCCGCCCGGGGTCCAGAACTTCAGTTTGTGGCCGGGGCGCATCCCGCCGCTGAGGGTCAGCAGCTGGCGCAGCGTGACGCCCAGCGGGGCCTCGTACTGGCCGGGGTTGGCGACGTGGCCGCTGAGCGAGTAGAGCGTGAAGCCCGGGGACTTCTCGCTGCCCATGGAGCGGAACCAGTCCTTGCCCTTGTGCAGGATCGACGGCACCGAGGCGATGGACTCGACGTTGTTGACCACCGTCGGGCAGGCGTACAGACCCTCGACCGCCGGGAAGGGCGGGCGCAGCCGGGGCTGGCCGCGGCGTCCCTCCAGGGAGTCGAGCAGCGCCGTCTCCTCACCGCAGATGTAGGCGCCCGCGCCGGCGTGCACGGTCAGCTCCAGGTCGAAGCCGCTGCCCAGGATGTCCTTGCCGAGGAAGCCTGCCTTGTACGCCTCGTCCACCGCGTGGTGCAGCCGCCGCAGCACGGGGACGACCTCACCACGCAGGTAGATGAAGGCGTGGTGGGAACGGATCGCGTGGCAGGCGATCACCATGCCCTCGATGAGCGAGTGCGGATTGGCGAAGAGCAGGGGGATGTCCTTGCAGGTGCCGGGCTCCGACTCGTCCGCGTTGACGACGAGGTAGTGCGGCTTGCCGTCGCCCTGCGGGATGAACTGCCACTTCATCCCGGTGGGGAAGCCGGCGCCGCCGCGGCCGCGCAGTCCCGACTCCTTGACGAGGGCGATCACGTCGTCCGGGGGCATGGCGAGCGCCTTGCGCAGGCCCTCGTAGCCCTCGTGCCGGCGGTACGTCTTGAGCGTCCAGGACTGCGGATCGTCCCAGAAGGCCGAGAGAACGGGCGACAGCACCTTCTCCGCCGAGTCGACCATGGTCACCGCTCCTCCTCGCCTTCCGTCGGACGCTCCTGCGTGACCGGGCCCGCCGGGTGCTCCGGGTCGGAGACCGCGGAGTCCAGCGGGGCGTCGTGGGAGCTGAGGTGGGCCGCGGGCGTCTCGTCCTGCGGCGGGGCGGAGGGCTGACGGGGCACGCCCGCGCCGCTGCCCGGCAGGGACTCGCCGCGGGCGAGCCGCAGGCCCGCCAGCGAGGCGGGGCCCGCGCCGCCGCTCGCCTCGACGGCACCGGGGCGTTCGTCGGGGAACCCGGCGAGGATCCGGGACGTCTCCTTGTACGTGCACAGAGGAGCGCCGCGGGTGGGTTCGACGGTGCGGCCGGCGCGGAGTTCGTCGACGAGCCGCTTGGCCGACTCGGGGTCCTGGTTGTCGAAGAACTCCCAGTTGACCATCACCACCGGAGCGAAGTCGCACGCCGCGTTGCACTCGATGTGCTCCAGCGTGATCTTGCCGTCGTCGGTGGTCTCGCCGTTCTCGACGCCGAGGTGCCGCTTGAGCTCGTCGAAGATCGCGTCGCCGCCCATGACGGCGCACAGGGTGTTGGTGCAGACCCCGACCTGGTACTCGCCGGAGGGCCTGCGCCGGTACATCGAGTAGAACGTGGCCACCGCGGTGACCTCCGCCGTGGTCAGCCCCAGTTGCTCGGCGCAGAAGCGGACGCCGGTACGGGAGACATGGCCCTCCTCGGCCTGCACCAGGTGCAGCAGCGGCAGCAGGGCGCTGCGGCTGCCGGGGTAGCGCGCGATGATCTTCGCCGCGTCCGCGTCCAACCGCTGCCGTACGTCGGCCGGGTAGTCCGGCGCGGGCATCGCGGGGATGCCGAGTGATACCTCTGTCACCGGTCGACGCCTCCCATCACGGGGTCGATGGACGCCACCGCGACGATGACGTCGGCGACCTGGCCGCCCTCGCACATCGCCGCCATGGACTGCAGGTTGGTGAAGGACGGGTCGCGGAAGTGGACGCGGAAGGGGCGGGTGCCCCCGTCGCTGACCACGTGGACGCCGAGTTCGCCCTTGGACGACTCGACGGCGACATAGGCCTGGCCGGCCGGGACCCGGAAGCCCTCGGTCACCAGCTTGAAGTGGTGGATCAGGGCCTCCATGGAGGTGCCCATGATCTTCTTGATGTGGTCGAGCGAGTTGCCGAGCCCGTCCGGGCCGAGCGCCAGCTGCGCGGGCCAGGCGATCTTCTTGTCGGCGACCATCACCGGGCCGGGCTGCAGCCGGTCCAGGCACTGCTCGACGATGTCCAGCGACTGCCGCATCTCCTCCAGGCGGAGCAGGAACCGCCCGTAGGAGTCGCAGGTGTCGACGGTCGGGACCTCGAACTCGTAGTTCTCGTAGCCGCAGTACGGCTGGGACTTGCGCAGGTCGTGCGGCAGGCCGGTGGAGCGGAGGATCGGCCCGGTGGCGCCCAGCGCCATGCAGCCGGCCAGGTCCAGGTAACCCACGTCCTGCATGCGGGCCTTGAAGATCGGGTTGCCGGTGGCGAGCTTGTCGTACTCGGGGAGGTTCTTGCGGAACTTCTTCACGAACTCGCGGACCTGGTCCACGGCGCCGGGCGGCAGGTCCTGGGCGAGGCCGCCCGGGCGGATGTACGCGTGGTTCATCCGCAGGCCGGTGATCAGCTCGAAGACGTCCAGGATCATCTCGCGGTCGCGGAACCCGTAGATCATGATCGTGGTGGCGCCGAGCTCCATACCGCCGGTGGCGATGGCCACCAGGTGCGAGGAGATGCGATTCAGCTCCATCAGCATCACGCGGATGACCGAGGCCCGGTCCGGGACCGCGTCGGTGATGCCGAGCAGCTTCTCCACCGCCAGGCAGTACGCCGTCTCGTTGAAGAACGGCGTCAGGTAGTCCATGCGCGTCACGAACGTGGACCCCTGGGTCCAGGTCCGGAACTCCATGTTCTTCTCGATGCCGGTGTGGAGGTAGCCGATGCCGCAGCGGGCCTCGGTGACCGTCTCGCCGTCGATCTCGAGGATCAGCCGGAGCACACCGTGGGTGGAGGGGTGCTGCGGGCCCATGTTGACGACGATGCGCTCGTCGTCGGCCTTGCCGATGGTCTCGGCCAGCTCGTCCCAGTCGCCGCCGGTGACCGTGAAAACCCGGCCCTCGGTGGTCTCCCGCTCCTCGGCCTGCTGGGGTGCTTGCCTGAAGTCGTGCGTGCTCACGAGTACGACCTCCGCTGGTCCGGAGCAGGGATCTGGGCGCCCTTGTACTCGACGGGGATGCCGCCGAGGGGGTAGTCCTTGCGCTGCGGGTGGCCCTGCCAGTCGTCCGGCATCATGATCCGGATCAGGGCGGGGTGACCGTCGAAGACGATCCCGAAGAAGTCGTAGGTCTCGCGCTCGTGCCAGTCGTTGGTCGGGTAGACCTCGACGAGCGACGGGATGTGCCGGTCCGTGTCGGCGACGCTCACCTCCAGCCGGATCAGCCGGTTGTGGGTGATCGAGCGCAGGTGGTACACGGCGTGCAGCTCGCGGCCCTTGTCCTCGGGGAAGTGGACGCCGCTCACGCCCGTGCAGAGCTCGAAGCGCAGCGCGGGGTCGTCGCGCAGGGTCCTGGCGACCACGGGCAGGTGCTCGCGCACGACGTGGAAGGTGATCTCGCCGCGGTCCACGACGACCTTCTCGATCGCGTTGTCCGGGAGGAGGCCCTGCTCCTCCAGCGCGCCCTCGAGTTCGTCGGCGACGTCGTCGAACCAGCCGCCGTACGGACGGCTCGCCGCCCCGGGCAGCCGCACGGTGCGCACCAGGCCGCCGTACCCGGAGGTGTCACCGCCGCCCCGGGCGCCGAACATGCCGCGCTGGACGCGGATCGCCTCCCCGTGGTCGCCGCGCTGGCCGGGCAGCCCGGCCGCGTTGACGTCCTTGTCCGGGTTCGGGGTGTCCGGGGAATCCGTCATCGGAGGAGCCCCTTCATCTCGATCGTCGGCAGCGCCTTCAGCGCCGCTTCCTCCGCCTCGCGCGCGGCCTCTTCGCGGTTCACGCCGAGCTTGCTGTGCTGGATCTTCTGGTGGAGCTTGAGGATGGCGTCCATCAGCATTTCGGGACGCGGCGGACATCCAGGGAGATAAATGTCAACGGGCACCACATGGTCAACACCCTGCACAATTGCGTAGTTGTTGAACATCCCGCCGCTCGATGCGCAGACCCCCATCGAAATCACCCACTTGGGGTTCGGCATCTGGTCGTAGACCTGGCGCAGGACGGGGGCCATCTTCTGGCTCACCCGGCCGGCCACGATCATCAGGTCCGCCTGGCGCGGGGACCCGCGGAAGACCTCCATGCCGAAGCGGGCCAGGTCGTACCGCCCGGCCCCGGTCGTCATCATCTCGATGGCGCAGCACGCGAGACCGAACGTGGCCGGGAAGACCGATGCCTTCCGGACCCAGCCGGCCGCCGCCTCGACGGAGGTGAGCAGGAACCCGCTCGGCAGCTTCTCTTCAATACCCATGGCTATTCTCCGCCCCTAGTCCCATTCCAGGCCGCCGCGCCGCCAGACGTAGGCGTAGGCGACGAAGACGGTGAGCACGAAGAGGAGCATCTCGACGAGCCCGAAGACCCCCAGGGCGTCGAAGGTGACGGCCCAGGGGTAGAGGAAGACGATCTCGATGTCGAAGACGATGAAGAGCATCGCCGTCAGGTAGTACTTGATCGGGAAACGGCCACCCCCGGCCGGATGCGGAGTCGGCTCGATGCCGCACTCATACGCCTCCAACTTGGCCCGGTTGTACCGTTTCGGGCCGATGATGGAGGCCATGACCACGGAGAAGATCGCGAAGCCGGCCCCGAGGCCGCCCAGCACGAGGATGGGCGCGTAGGCATTCACGTCCCCGCTCCTTCCAGTCGACGATGACTGATGACGGACCGTGCCCGGACATGCGCCCCGCGCCACCTGGATCGACCCCATGTGAGGCAGTTCACAAGCCCAGACTGCCCGCATCCTATGCCTCCTGGTCTGTGATCTGCGACACGGGGTTCACTCTGGCCTTTGTGATCTCCGCCACCCGTCGAACGATCATGAACGGGGATGAGCGGTGATCTTCTCACTCAGTAATCCCAAACGATCACCAGAAGTCACATTCTCCTGTGTTTCCGCTGGTAAACAGGGGTGCCGCACTATCAGGACGCGACGAGTCGAGGCAAATTGGAGCCGGACCGGAGGACGTGGTAGCGACTCGCCACCCGTGCGGGTGAGCCGTGAAACGCCGCGCTGACGGCGGCCCGGAGCACGTGAACGCGCGCACGAGGATTTGAAGTTGAATGTCCGGAACGCCCTGAATAAGGAAGATCAAAAAAGGGACAATACCACTGGTCCGGAGCCAACTGTGGCGCATCACACTTTTGTTGAACGGAACCGACCGGGCCTGATACCCAAGTCTTCATGTCCCTTCAGACCTCGCATATACGCCGCCGGCGACGCGCCTCGCAGAGCCCCAACTGGGTGCGCCGCGCAGGAGTCGCCGGCGGCGTCATCGGAACGCTCGCCCTGACCGGAATGTCGTCTTCGGCGAACGCCGAGCCCTCGGCCACCGACCCGGCGACCACGGGGAGCATCCCCGTCATCCCCGCCCTCTCCACCACCGCCACCGCCGCGCAGGCCGCTGACGCCATCGACGAGACCGTCGTCGAGCAGCAGCTGGACGCCGCCCGCGCGCAGGCACGCACCGCGGCCATGAAGGCCGCCCAGAAGAAGAAGGCCGCCGCCGACGCGCGGGCCCGCGCCGCGGCCAAGGCCGCCAAGGCGCGCGGGACCGCGACCGCGTCCCGCTCCGCCGGGCGCACCGCGCTGGCCGCCTCCTCCTCCACCGCGACGGGCAGCGTCGCCTCCGTCATCGGCTTCCTGAAGGCCCAGGTCGGCAAGCCGTACGTCTACGGCGCCACGGGCCCCAGCGCGTACGACTGCTCCGGTCTCACCCAGGCCGCCTTCCGCACCATCGGCGTCGAGCTGCCGCGCACCTCGCAGGCGCAGTCGACCTTCGGCACCCCCGTGTCCGTGAGCGCGGTCCAGCCGGGCGACCTCGTCTTCTGGGGCGGCGTCGGCTCCGCCTACCACGTGGCCGTCTACATCGGCGGCGGGCAGTACCTGGACGCGGCGAACCCGAGCAAGGGCGTCGTCATCCAGCAGATGTCCAACTACATGCCGACGTCCGCCGTCCGCGTGCTCTGATCACGCGCCCCGTCCCCACGGAGGCCGCCGCCCCGCACCGGGCCGGCGGCCTCCTCCGTTCCGTGCCCGTGCGGTCCGCCGCCGCGAGGGGAGCCGCCGCATCGCACCCCGCGGCAGGCGGCCGCACACGAAGGTCCGGCCCCGCCGCAAGGAGAGGTACCGCACACGGGGCCGGACGACCGGGGGAGCCCCGGAGGGGGCTCACGGGCCGGAGCCCGGCTCCGCCGTGGCGGGTGGCCGGGCTCCGGGTTCATCGACGGTGGCAGTCACGGCCTCCGCCGTGCCAGACCCTGACCCAGTGGCCCGGCGTGCGGACCCATTTGACGCGGCCGTGGCTGGAGACCCGCACCAGGCGTCCGGGGCGGTACTCCAGCTTCCAGGAGCCCGAACCGAACGAGCACTGTCCCCGCCGGTCGCCCCGCCGGTCGTCGTCGTGACGGCCGTCGCCCCGCCGGTCCTCGTCACGCCGGTCGCCCCGCCGGTCGTCGCCCCGCCGGTCGTCGTCACGCCGGTCGTCGCCCCTGCGGTCGCTCGGACGGTTGTCCGTGGGTGCCGCCGAGGCCGGGCCGGCGGCGAGCACGCCCCCTCCGGCGAGCAGGACCGATGCGGCAGCGGCGGCCAGAACCTGGGTTATGCGCGTGCTCATGACTGCACCCTTCTCTTGATCACGGATCCCCGAGCAGTGATCAAAAGTATGAGCACAACGCCTCAAATCCCGCATTTCGGGCGCGAGCTGACTCCGGGGCAGACGCGCCTGACATCGATGTCAACGACATCGATGTCAGAGAATGGCGGACCGCCCCGCCCGCCTGCCTCCACCCGGGCCCGCGCGAACGTGCGGGCGGGGCACCAAAGTTCACCACCCGTCCCGGCGCACCGCGGTGCCCGGCGGAACAACGAAGGCCACGGCGCCGGGAGTTCGCTCCGGTGGCGAGCCGGCGTCCGGTCAGCCCAGGCGGGCGTCGAGCGCCCCGAGGTCGTCGACGAACCACGCGCGGTCGCCGCGGTTGCACTCGCGGACCAGGTCCCGAAAGGCCGTACTGGCCCCGGTGTACGCCGAGACGTCGCCCACGACGGCAAGCCGTATGCGGTAGTTGGCGAACTTCTGCAGGATCTCCCCCGCCAGTCCGGTGCGCAGGGCGAAGAACCGCTCGTCCAGCCTGCCGACGGGGACGGCCACCACCTCCGCCCGGTGGAAGGCGGATCCGATCACGTCGAGCGCGTCCTGGACGCCGGAGATCCGCGCGCCCTCCTCGCCGCAGACGAGGACGGGAACGCCCCGCCGCTCGGTCACCACGTCAGCCACGGTCCGCCTCCGGGTCCTCGGTCCGCTCCTCCGGGAACATGTCGTTCTCCCCTCCCAGGACGCCGTCGATGGTGCGCAGGACGTCCGCCGTCGCCGCGGCGCCGCCGAGCACCACGACCTTCAGCCGCGAGCGTTCGTCGTCGTAGACCGTCCGGACCCGGGCCAACTCGTGGGGGTCCCGCGCCATCTGGGCGCCGGCCACGAGCAGGGTGCCCAGGCGGTCGGCGGCGGCCGCCCCGATGCCTTCGACCTCGACGACGGCCGAGACCTCCACCCGGTGCCGGTCGGCGGCCGCCGGCCTGCCGGTGAGGGCGTCCAGGTCGGCCCGGGCGACGCGGTACTGCTTGCCGATGCGCACGGCCTTCAGTCGGCCGTCGCGGATGTAGCCGCGGACCGTCCGCACGTGCAGACCGAGCCGGTCCGCGACCTGCTCGACGGACAACCAGTCCCTCTCCATAAGTACGCATCCTACCCTGTAGGGGTAACGAAAGAGTTGTTCAGGTAATCCCCCGCAGCCGCGTGACGGCACAAGAAAGCCGCGCCGGCCCGTACGGAACGGGCCAGCGTGGCAAGCGGATGCCGAGGGGTCAGGAGCGCGGCGCCACCTTCGACAGACCGTTGATCACACGGTCCATCGCGTCGCCGCCCGACGGGTCGGTCAGGTTCGCCAGCAGCTTCAGCGTGAAGCGCATCAGCATCGGGTGCGTCAGGCCGCGCTGGGTCGCCAGCTTCATGACCTTCGGATTGCCGATCAGCTTCACGAAGGCCCGGCCGAGCGTGTAGTAGCCGCCGTAGGTGTCCTTGAGGATCCGCGGGTACGACTGGAGCGCCAGTTCCCGCTGGGCCGCGGTGCCGCGCGCGTGCGCCTGGACGATGACGTCGGCGGCGATCTGGCCGGACTCCATCGCGTAGGCGATGCCCTCGCCGTTGAACGGGTTGACGAGGCCGCCCGCGTCGCCGACCAGCAGCAGGCCCTTGGTGTAGTGCGGCTGGCGGTTGAAGGCCATCGGGAGCGCCGCACCGCGGATCGGCCCGGTCATGTTCTCCTCGGTGTAGCCCCAGTCCTCCGGCATCGAGGCGCACCAGGCCTTCAGCACCTCGCGCCAGTCCAGCTCCTTGAAGGAGGCGGAGGTGTTGAGGACGCCCAGGCCCACGTTGGAGGTGCCGTCCCCCATGCCGAAGATCCAGCCGTAGCCGGGCAGCAGCCGCGGGTTGCCGGGGACGCGCCGGTCCCACAGCTCCAGCCAGGACTCCAGGTAGTCGTCGTCATGCCGCGGCGAGGTGAAGTACGTGCGGACGGCCACGCCCATCGGGCGGTCCTCACGACGGTGCAGGCCCATCTGGAGGGAGAGCCGGGTGGAGTTGCCGTCCGCCGCGACCACCAGCGGCGCGTGGAAGGTGACCGGGGTCTTCTCCTCGCCCAGCTTGGCCTCGACGCCCGTGATGCGGCCGGTGCGCGCGTCGCGGATCGGGGCGCCCACGTTGCAGCGCTCGTAGAGCCGGGCGCCGGCCTTCTGCGCCTGACGGGCGAGGAGTTCGTCGAAGTCCTCGCGCTTGCGCACGAGCCCGTAGTCGGGGAACGAGGCCAGGTCCGGCCAGTCCAGCTGCAGCCGGACCCCGCCGCCGATGATGCGCAGGCCCTTGTTGCGCAGCCAGCCCGCCTCCTCGGAGATGTCGATGCCCATCGCGACCAGTTGCTTGGTCGCCCGGGGCGTCAGGCCGTCACCGCACACCTTCTCGCGCGGGAAGGCGGTCTTCTCCAGCAGCAGGACGTCGAGCCCCGCCTTCGCCAGGTAGTAGGCCGTCGTCGAACCGGCGGGCCCGGCACCTACGACGATCACATCGGCGCTGCGTTCCGAAGCGGCGGTCTCGGTCACGGTGCTCCTCGCTGCTCTGGGCTGATGCGGCCTGTCTGCGACCAGCCGGCGGCGGCCGGACCGGACCCGTGCAGTCTATGTGGCCCCCTCCGCGCGCGGACCGGGCGCCCCGCCTTCAGCGCACCGCGCGGTGCAGCGCCACGATGCCGCCCGAAAGGTTGCGCCAGGCGACCTTGGACCAGCCGGCCTTCTGCAGTCGCCCGGCGAGGCCGGGCTGGTCGGGCCAGGCGCGGATCGACTCGGCGAGGTACACGTACGCGTCGGGGTTGCTGCTGACCGCGCGGGCGACGGGCGGCAGCGCCCGCATCAGGTACTCGGTGTAGACCGTGCGGAACGGCGCCCAGGTGGGGTGGCTGAACTCGCAGATGACGACCCGGCCCCCGGGACGGGTGACCCGCAGCATCTCGCGCAGCGCGGCGTCGGTGTCGTGGACGTTGCGCAGGGCGAAGGAGATCGTGACGGCGTCGAAGACCCCGTCGGCGAACGGCAGCCGAGTCGCGTCGCCCGCGGTGAGCGGGAGGAAGGGGTGGCGGCGCTTGCCCTCGCGGAGCATGCCGAGGGAGAAGTCGCAGGGCACCACGCGGGCGCCCGCCTCGGCGAAGGGCAGGGAGGAGGTGCCCGTGCCGGCGCCCAGGTCCAGCACGCGCTCCCCGGGACGGACGGCGAGGGACTGCGCGACGACCTTGCGCCAGCGGCGGTCCTGGCCGAGCGACAGCACGTCGTTGGTCAGGTCGTAGTTGGCCGCGACGTCGTCGAACATGGCGGCGACTTCGTGCGGCTGCTTGTCCAGGGAGGCTCGGGTCACGCCCCCATTGTTCACCCGGCGGCCCCGCGCTCCGCGCAGGGGCCCCGGCTGCGGTGAGCGGCCACCCGGCCGACGAGGCGCACGGGTGGCCGCTCAGGCCCTGCGGTGCAGGAGCCGGCCGGCGACGACGGTGGCGAGGCAGGCGCCGTGCTCGTCGAAGACGGCGAAGTCCGCCCGGGCGCCCGGCTCCAGAGGCGGGGCCTGACGCGCCGGCAGCAGGCCGCTGCGGTCCAGGGCGGAACGCAGAGCGGGGTCGGCCGGGGCGGTGGCGACGGCCGTGACCCCGCGCAGCAACAGGGCGTGCACGCGTTCGCGCGGGGTGGGGGCCGGCGGGAGCTCGCCCTCGTGGGTCAGGCCCGGACGCAGCGCGCCGGGCCAGGTCCGGACGCGGGCGCCCGGGTGGTCCGCCCGTACCGCGTCGAGCGGGCCCACGGCGGCGACGAGGCCGCCGTCCACCACCACGGCCGGGCCGTCGGTCCCGGCATGGATCGTCAGCATCGGCGCTGGTCAGGAAGTGCTGAGCAGCTTCAGTTCCGGGTGCGCCGTGCCGCCCTCGATCGCCGTCGACGACAGGTGGGAGACGACGTGGTCGTCGACCGGGTCGTTCGCCGGGTCGTCGTGGACGACGAGGTGTTCGTAGGTGGTGGCGCGCTGGGCCGGGACCCGGCCCGCGGCGCGGATCAGGTGGATCAGCTCCATGCGGTTGGAGCGGTGCTTGGCACCGGCCGAGGAGACCACGTTCTCCTCCAGCATCACCGAGCCGAGGTCGTCGGCGCCGTAGTGCAGCGACAGCTGGCCGACCTCCTTGCCGGTGGTGAGCCAGGAGCCCTGGATGTGGGCCACGTTGTCCAGGAAGATCCGTGCGATGGCGATCATCCGCAGGTACTCGAAGAGCGTGGCCTGGGTCCGGCCCTTCAGGTGGTTGTTCTCGGGCTGGTAGGTGTACGGGATGAAGGCGCGGAAGCCGCCCGTACGGTCCTGCACGTCACGGATCATGCGCAGGTGCTCGATGCGCTCGGCGTTGGTCTCGCCGGTGCCCATGAGCATCGTGGACGTCGACTCCACGCCGAGCTTGTGCGCGGTCTCCATGATCTCCAGCCAGCGCTCGCCGCTCTCCTTCAGCGGGGCGATCGCCTTGCGCGGCCGCTGCGGCAGCAGTTCGGCGCCTGCGCCCGCGAAGGAGTCCAGGCCCGCGGCGTGGATACGGGCGATGGCCTCCTCCACCGGCACCTTGGAGATGCGGGCCATGTGCTCGACCTCGGAGGCACCGAGGGAGTGGATGACCAGCTGCGGGAAGGCCTGCTTGATGGCGCTGAAGTGCTTCTCGTAGTACTCGACGCCGTAGTCCGGGTGGTGGCCGCCCTGGAACATGATCTGGGTGCCGCCGAGTTCGACCGTCTCCGCGCAGCGGCGCAGGATGTCGTCGAGGTCGCGGGTCCAGCCCTTGGCCGTGTCCTTGGGCGCGGCGTAGAAGGCGCAGAACTTGCACGCCGTCACGCAGACGTTGGTGTAGTTGATGTTGCGCTCGATGATGTACGTCGCGATGTGCTCGGTACCCGCGTAGCGGCGGCGGCGCACGGCGTCGGCTGCGGCACCGAGGGCGTGCAGGGGCGCGGAGCGGTAGAGGTCGAGCGCCTCCTCGGGCGTGATGCGGCCGCCGTCGGCGGCACGGTCGAGGACGGACTGCAGGTCGGCGTTCTCGCTCACCGGGGCGTCCCTTCCGAGGGTCGTTGACGGACCCGCTCAGCCTACGCCAGGGGGTCAGCCGCCCTGCTTCCTGAGGTCCCCTTCCGGCTGACCGGCCAGGGAGTCGCCCGAGCGGTAGTGCAGCGAGCCGTCCGCGTTGAGGGCGAAACGCTCGTCGGCCGAGCCGTCCGAGCAGACCCCGGGATGCGGGTTGGTGCCGCCACTGGTGTCCAGCACGACGCTCTTCTCCGTGGCCTCGGCGAGCTTCCAGTCGCCGCTGCAGTCGTAGGACGTGCCGAGCAGGTCCAGCACGCTCTTGTCGCGGCCGACGACCGCGCCGACCTTGCCCTCGCGCAGCGTGATCTCCATCGTCCCCGGCACGCCGTGGGCGGTGACGGTGTCGCCCTTCCACGTACCGACGAAGGCCTTCGGGAGGGCGTCCAGCCGCGGCCCCGAGGCCGGCGGCGGGGAGGAGGACGCCGGGGAGGAGGATGTGGCCGAGGACGCCGTCGAGGGCCCGGAGTCCGCGTTGTGCGAGGGGCCGCGCTCACCGCCCTTGGCCTGCTCCGAGCCGTCGACGAGGCCCGGCAGCACGAGCGCCAGTGCCACGGCGGCCGCGACCAGCACGATCCCCGTGGCGGCCAGAGCGGCGGCGCGGCCGCGCCGCTGGCCCGGGGCGGGGGTGGGCGGGGGCGTGGCGGCCGGCGGCGGCGCGTCGTGAGGTTCGGTCAGCGAGGGCGGCGGGCCGAACGACCCGTACGAGGGGTGCGAACCGTACGAGCCGCGGCTGCCGCCCGGCCCGCCGGCGGTCCCGTCCGCGGTACCGGTGACCGGGCCGTTCGGGCCCGGTGGCGGAGCGGGTTCGAGGTCGAGCAACTCGACGGCCTGCCGCCCCAGGCGCTCCGTCAGCGGGGCCGGCAGCCAGCCGGACCGCACCAGCGACGCGGCGTCGCCGCCGGGGGCCAGCAGTTCGGCGAGCCCGCGGGGCGTCGGACGCACCGCGGGGTCCTTGGCCAGGCAGGACTCCGCGATCCGGCGCAGCTCGTCGGGGACTCCGTCGAGTTCGGGCTCCTCGTGGGCGACCTTGTAGAGCAGGACCGCCGCGCTGTCCCCGGTGAAGGGACCGCGGCCGGTCGCGGCGAAGGCCAGCACCGCGCCGAGGGCGAAGATGTCGGCGGCGGGGCCGGTGGGTCCGCCGGTGACCTGCTCGGGCGCCATGTAGCCGGGCGAGCCGACGACCACGCCCTTGCTGGTCAGGGCGGCCGTGGCGTCCATGGCACGGGCGATGCCGAAGTCGATCAGCACCGGGCCGTCGAGCGAGAGCAGCACGTTGGACGGTTTGATGTCGCGGTGCACCAGCCCCCGCCCGTGCACGGCCTCCAGCGCCTCGGCGAGCCCCGCGCCCAGCGCCCGTACGCCCTGCGGCGTCAGGGGCCCGAAGGTGGCGACGGCCTCGGACAGGGCGGGACCGGCGACGTAGCGGGTGGCCACCCACGGCACCGGCGAGTCGGTGTCGGCGTCCAGCACCGGCGCGCTCCACGCGCCGCCGACCCGGCGCGCCGCGTCGACCTCGCGCTGGAACCGGGTGCGGAACTCCAGGTCGTCCGCGAGCTCCGAACGCACCACCTTCACGGCCACCGTCCGGCCGCCGGGGCTGCGCCCCAGGTAGACCCGGCCCATCCCGCCGGCCCCCAGCCGGCCGAGGATGCGGTACGGGCCTATCGCCGGGGGGTCGTTCGCTTGCAGGGGCTGCATCTGCGCGCCTCTCACCGGTGCGGAAGGTCAGTGGAGTTGTACCCGTGGCCGCCGTGGTCACCCCAGCCGTCGCGGCTGCCGCCTGAGCGGGTCCGGAGGCCGTCGCCACGGCCGGGGCCGCCGACGATCGCAGTGGGCCCGCGGGCCCTGCCCGGGCCGGCGGCGGGGCGCCACCGGCCCGTACGGGTCAGCCCCCGGCGCCCAGCAGTTCGACGCGCGCCTGCGCCGGGAAGCCCACCCGGCGGGCGAACTCGGCGATGCCGGTGAGCTGCTCGGGGCCGAGCGAGAAGTCCAGGGTGGTGAAGTAGCGCTGGAGTGTGCGGGCGTCGAAGGCCTCCCAGCGGGCGGCCTGCTCGGCGACCTTCTCCACCTCCTCCATGCTCAGGTCGCGGGAGGCGAGAAAGGCCTGGTGCACTTCGTGCACCGCGTCGGGACGGGCCGCCAGGTAGTCGCGGCGGGCGGCCCAGACGGCGAAGACGAAGGGCAGCCCGGTCCACTCCTTCCACATCAGCCCGAGGTCGTGCACCTCCAGGCCGAGCCGCGGCGCGTCGTGCAGCGAGGCACGCAGCGCCGCGTCCCCGATCAGGACGGCGGCCTGGGCCTCCTGCATCATCAGCGAGAGATCGGGGGGGCACGTGTAGTAGTCGGGCTCGACCCGGTACTGCTCGGCGAGCAGCAACTGGGCCAGGCGGACCGAGGTGCGGCTGGTGGAGCCGAGGGCGACCCGGGCGCCGTCCAGCGAGCCCAGCGGGACCTGGCTGACGATCACGCAGGACATCACCGGGCCGTCGCAGCCGACGGCGATGTCCGGGAGCGCTACCAGGTCCTCGGCGTGCCGGAGGTACTCCATGAGGGTGATCGGACCGACGTCCAGGTCCCCGGCGACGAGCTGGGCGCTCAGCTTCTCCGGCGTGTCCTTGGTCAGCTCCAGGTCGAGCAGGGCACCCGTTCGGGCCAATCCCCAGTAAAGGGGTACACAATTCAGGAACTGGATGTGCCCGACGCGAGGCCGGGCCCGGCGCGCACCACCGGCGGATGGAAGAGGCGCAGATTTGTCCACATCAGGAGGCTAGACCCCCGCCCCCGGGATCTTCCGGCGGGGCCCGGTCACCCACGCCGGGCCATCGGGAGTCGGCACCGCGTTCACTCCGCGTTCGCGCCTCGCGCGGCACGGGGGAAATCCGATCTTGTCGCTCTTCCCCGCCGCAGATGCTCCGTGCTACTGTCGTCGCAAGTTGCAGTTTGGTTTCCCTTGCAGTACAGAGCCTGCGGAGCATGTGACCGCGGGCTTTTGTAGTTTTCAGACTTCTTGCAGTGAGCAGGGCAGGTTCTGGAGCAGGGCAACCCTTTGGCCCAAGGAGGGCTTATGGCTACCGGAACCGTCAAGTGGTTCAACGCCGAGAAGGGCTTCGGCTTCATCGCCCAGGACGGCGGCGGCCCCGATGTCTTCGTCCACTACTCCGCGATCAACGCCTCCGGCTTCCGTTCGCTGGAGGAGAACCAGGCGGTGACCTTCGACGTCACGCAGGGTCCGAAGGGCCCTCAGGCGGAGAACGTCACCCCCGCCTGATCGCGGACTGACGCGCAGTAACCGACGAGCAGTACCAAGGAGCCCCGCACGGTCGTGCGGGGCTCCTGCCTTTCGGGCGCCGCGGTCGGGAAACCGCGTAAAGCGGCTTCGGTCTCCCGTGCGAAGTCGGCGGCGACGACCGCGCGGCGCAGTTTCATGGACGGGTGAGATGGCCGCCGACCGCTCCGTGAATGCGAACGGGCGCACAGTGAAGCGGCGTATGGACTCGGCACGGGAAACGGTGGAATTCGCGTCGTCCACGGCCGGCTGCTGCCCGGCAGGCAGTTCCGCGCCGGAGACCGGCTCGCCCAGGGCCTCCGCCTTGTGGCCGGTCCGCTTCCCGTGCTCCAGGCCCTCGGGTCGGGGGGCGAGCGGGGCGCAGACGTACGGCCCGCCCTCGACGCGTGGGCTCCGTAGGCGGATGTTACTTACGGTAACGCATTCAGGAGGCGGGCAATGGCCCCGCCGCGCCGGGCCTCCGGCGTTCGCGGACCTGCCTCGGCACGCGCTCGCGGGCCGCCCCGGCCCCCGGGTGTCAGTTGCTCCGAGCCGCCGCGCGCGAGGCGTCGTCCGCCTCGTCCTCCTGGGCGGCGCTGGCGGCGAGGTTCGCCTTCGCGCGCTCCACGCGGGTGGAGACCTGGACGGAGGCCTCCTCGCGCACCCCGCGCAGCACGACGAAGCTGAGCGGCGCGCTGATCACCAGCGCGAGCAGCATCACCCACAGCAGGTTGGAGTCGCCGAGGCCGGCCGGCAGCACGCGGACGTAGACCAGGCCCCAGATCACCAGGAAGCAGGCCGCGAACAGGCCAAGACGCATCAGGGAGTAGCGCAGCATGGGGCTCGGTTTCCAGCTCACGGTCGTTGCCACTTCCTTCGTTTCCCTCGTTCCGGTCCGCGGGACGGACCTGACATACCCGTATCAGTGAAGCACGGGCCCGGGACCGTCAGGTCAGCGGGAGCCACATCGTGATGTCGTCACGGTCGTCACCTGCGGCGACGCGTATCGCCGCGGGAACACGCCCGACCTCCTTGTAGCCGGCCGAGGCGTAGAAGCGCTCCAGCCCCATGCCGCCGCGGCAGGTGAGCTTCAGTCCCTCCAGACCGAGGTCGCGGCCGGCCCGCTCCGCCGCCCGCAGCAGCTCCGAGCCGTTCCCGCAGCCCTGCAGGGACGGGTCGACCATGACGGTGTACAGCCACGCCCAGTGCCTCATCAGGCGGTGGGTGTTGAAGGTGAGGAAAGCCGAGGCGACCAGCCGGTCGCCGCGGAAACCCGCGACCATGTGCGCCCTGCCCTCGGACAGCGCCGCGTAGTGCCGTTCGGCTTCGAGGGCGACGTCGGCCCGGCCCACGGGCGCGACGAAGCCGACGGCGCCGCCCGCGTTGGTGACGTCGGTCCACATGCGGACGAGCCGGTCCCGCAGTCCGGGGGTGAGCTCGGGGTCGAGGGTGAAGCGCAGTGCCATGGCGCACACCCTAGGCATCGAGGCTGACAGCACTCGACGGGCGTCCGGCCGCCGGCCGACATCGGGGTTAAGTCGGAACCTCGTCCCCGGTCTCACACGCGCATCGGCTGCGGCGACTCACGGCGGGCGGCATCGGGACCGGGGTACTCGCGGATGATCTCGTACCGGGTGTTGCGCTCGACCGGACGGAAGCCCGCGTCCTGGATGAGCTCCAGCAGGTCGTCGCGGGTGAGCTTGTTGGGCGTCCCGTAGTTGTCGGCGTCGTGCGTGATCTTGTACTCGACGACCGAGCCGTCCATGTCGTCCGCACCGTGCTGCAGCGCCAGCTGGGCGGTCTGCACGCCGTGCATGACCCAGAACACCTTCACGTGCGGCACGTTGTCGAACAGCAACCGGGAGACCGCGAAGGTCTTCAGCGCCTCGGCGCCGCTGGCCATCGTGGTCCGCGCCTGGAGGGTGTTGCGGACCTTGCCGTCCTTCAGGTCGACGAAGTCGTGCTGGTAGCGCAGCGGGATGAAGACCTGGAAACCACCGGTCTCGTCCTGCAGCTCGCGCAGCCGCAGCACGTGGTCCACCCGGTGCCGGGGCTCCTCGATGTGCCCGTACAGCATGGTGCACGGGGTCTTGAGGCCCTTCTCGTGCGCCAGGCGGTGGATGCGCGACCAGTCCTCCCAGTGGGTGCGGTGGTCGACGATGTGCTGCCGCACCTCCCAGTCGAAGATCTCCGCGCCGCCGCCGGTCAGCGACTCCAGGCCGGCCTCGATCAGCTCGTCCAGGATCTCGCTCGCGCTCATCCCGGAGATGGTCTCGAAGTGGTGGATCTCGGTGGCGGTGAAGGCCTTCAGGGAGACGTTCGGCAGCGCCTCCTTGAGCGCCCTCAGCGAGCGCGGGTAGTAGCGCCACGGCAGCGTCGGGTGGAGGCCGTTGACGATGTGGAGCTCGGTGAGGTTCTCGCCCTCCATCTGCTTCGCCAGCCGGACGGCCTCCTCGATGCGCATCGTGTAGGCGTCCTTCTCCCCCGGCTTGCGCTGGAAGGAGCAGTACGCGCAGGAGGCGGTGCAGACGTTGGTCATGTTGAGGTGACGGTTGACGTTGAAATGGACGACGTCACCGTTCTTCCTCGTCCGCACGTGGTGGGCGAGCCCGCCCAGCCAAGCCAGGTCGTCGGACTCGTAGAGGGCGATGCCGTCCTCGCGGGTCAGCCGCTCACCCGCGTAGACCTTCTCCTCCAGCTCGCGCTTGAGCCCCGCGTCCATCGTCCGCCTCGCCTTCACCATCCGAATCGACCGTTCGACCTTACGCCTAGCTTGTCTCGGGGAGTTCGCCGACCCGGTTCTCCCACTTCGTGGAGAGCACGATCGTGGTGCGGGTGCGGGAGACGCCCTTGGTGCCGGACAGCCGGCGGATGGTGTGCTCCAGGCCGTCCACGTCGGGGACGCGCACCTTGAGCATGTACGAGTCGTCGCCGGCGATGAACCAGCAGTCCTCGATCTCGTCCAGGTCGCGCAGCCGGGTCGCCACGTCCTCGTGGTCGGCGGCGTCGCTGAGCTGCAGGCCCACCAGCGCGGTCACCCCGAGGCCGAGTGCGGCGGGGCGGATCGTGGCGCGGTAGCCGGTGATCACGCCGGCCTGCTCCAGCCGGTTGATCCGGTCGGTGACGCTCGGTCCGGACAGGCCCACCAGCCGGCCCAGCTCGGCGTACGAGGCCCGGCCGTTCTCACGGAGGGCCTGGATGAGCTGCCTGTCCACCGCGTCCATCAGACTGGACCCCTTCATTCGTGCCGCGACTGCGCTGCCAGGACAAGAATCTAAGGCATGTACGGGGATGTGCCCTGCGCATCAATCCGCGGCAGCCCCGTCCACCCCGGCCCCGGCGGCGCCCAGCTCGCCGTCCCAGCGCCGGTACAGCTTGTGCGGGACCCCCACGGCGTCCAGCACCCGGCCGGCGACGAAGTCCACCAGGTCCTGTATGTCCCTGGCCCCCGCGTAGAAGGCGGGCGAGGCCGGGAGTACCACGGCGCCCGCCTCGTCCAGCGCGACCAGGTGCCGGAGCGTCTGGCCGCCCAGCGGCGTCTCCCGTACGGCGACCACCAGCGGCCGGCGCTCCTTGAGGGTGACGCTCGCCACCCGCTGCAGCAGGTCCTTGGAGAGCCCGAGGGCGACGCCCGCGACGCAGGCCGTGCTCGCCGGCACGATCAGCATCCCCTTGACCTGGTACGAACCCGAGCTCGGCCCGGCCGCGAGGTCCCCGGCGGACCAGTAACGCACCCGGCTCAGATCGGTCTCGAACCGGTCCGGGGTGCCGTCCGCGCCGCGGGCCAGCCAGCGGGCCAGGTCATCGCGCCAGTGGGCGTCCCGGAAGGGCGCCCCGGTCTCGTCCAGGACGGTGAGCCGGGCGGCCCGGCTGACCACCAGGTCCACCGCCTCACCGGCGTGCAGCAGCGCCCGCAGCACCGCCGCGGCGTACGGCGTCCCGGAGGCGCCGGAGACCCCGACCACCCAGGGTGCCCCGCGCTCGCTGTCGTCCATGACGCGAGCCTATCCGGCCGCTCGCACAACCTTCCGGCCACCTCGCGGATCCTTGGCGCGCTGCCGCTGTCCGTCGGCCTCGCCCCCGACGCGGCACCCGTCGCCGCCCCGGCAGGCGCCACCCCGCTCGACCCTCAGGACGTCATGGGCGCCATGACGCAGT
This sequence comes from Actinacidiphila sp. bgisy160, assembly GCF_057707815.1. Classification (NCBI taxonomy): domain Bacteria; kingdom Bacillati; phylum Actinomycetota; class Actinomycetes; order Kitasatosporales; family Streptomycetaceae; genus Actinacidiphila; species Actinacidiphila sp. bgisy160. Next base: position 52,027 of record NZ_JBYIQW010000009.1, on the reverse strand, counting down.
TCATGATGGGCGGAATGGACGAGTAGGCCCGGGAACCGCCACGGATGCCGTGGCCGTTGTCTACCGTGAGGGAAGCCTGGCCGGCCAGGCGGGCGGTGGACCACCACGAGGGGGAACCTGTGGCGTACAGACCCATCGCCGGCCGTGACGCCGGTGGCCCCCGGCGAGGCGTTCACGGTGACGCCGCGCCGGGTGCGGGCGAGCGGGCCAAGACGGCCGCCGCGATCATGTTCATCTGGGTGGGGCTGCTCTGGCTGATCGAGTGCGTCGACCTGATGACCCATCACGCGCTCGACACCTTCGGCATCGTGCCGCGCCGGATCGGCGAGCTGCGGGACATCATCCCGGCCGCGTTCATCCACTTCGGCTTCGACCACGTCGCCACCAACAGCCTGCCGCTGCTGGTGCTGGGCTTCCTCGCGGCGCTGCGCGGCACCGGCCGCCTGCTGAGCGTGGTCTTCGTCATCGTGATGACGAGCGGTGGCGGGGTCTGGCTGGTGGCCCCGCCGCACACCAACACCGCGGGCGCCTCCGGCGTGGTCTTCGGGCTGTTCGGCTACCTGCTGGTGCGCGGCTTCGTCGACCGGCGCCTGATCGACATCGCGGTCGGCCTGGTCGTCGCGGTGGCGTACGGCTCGATCCTGTGGGGTGTCCTGCCCACCGCGCAGGGCGTCTCCTGGCAGGGTCACCTCTTCGGCCTCGTCGGCGGCGTCGTGGGCGCGTTCCTCTTCCGGGACCGCCCCCGCCGACGGGTTGATCAGTTGAGGCCGTAGGATCCCGGGAACGAAGCGACGGGGGGCGGTTGTCCATGACCGATTTCAGCAAGCACGACGAGGTACCGCCGCGGGACACGGCACCACCCGTGCCGCCCCAGGGACCGGCCCAGGGCCCCCACGCCATGGCGTCGCCGCCACCGCTGCCCCCGTACGGCTACGGCTACGCCCACGGGCCGCTGCCGTACCCGCCCCCGCCGCTGCGGCCGCCCACCACTCCGGCCATGTGGGCCCATCTGGGCGCGCTGCTCACCCTGGTGGCGGGCAGCAGCGTGTGCTGCGTCGGCTGGGCGCTGGCCTGGGTGGCCCCGCTGATCGTCCGCTCCAACCAGCCCAACAAACACGACCCGTTCATCCGGCACCACGCCGCCCAGGCGATCAACTACGGCATCACCACGGCCATCGTGGGCCTGCTCGGCATCATCGGCTACGGGGGCGGCTTCGCCTGCCTGGCTGCCTACGAGGACGGCGGGCCGGTCTGGCTGCCCATCACGGCCTTCTCCCTGACGGCCGCGGCCGCGCTGTACCTGCTGACCGGGCTGGTCTTCTGCATCATCGGCAGCACCAAGGCCAACAGCGGTCAGTGGTGGAGCTACCCCAGGTTCTTCGCCCTGCCGTTCGTGCGCGGCTGACCGGTCGCGGCCCGGGCGTCAGACGCCCAGGCCGCGCACCGCGAGGTCCAGCAGGGCGCAGAGGAACAGCGCCATGCCGATGAAGCCGTTGACCGTGAAGAACGCCCGGTTGAGCCTGCTGAGGTCGCCGGGCTTCACGATGGTGTGCTCGTAGACGAAGGCGCCGCCCACGATCAGCATGCCGGCCCACCAGAAGGCCCCTGCACCCACCGCCAGTCCGTACCAGACCAGCAGCACGGTCGTCACCACGTGGCTCACCCGCGCCCCGTACAGCGCGCCGTCGATGCCGAACCGGGCCGGCACCGAGCGCACCCCGTGGGCGCGGTCGGCGGCGACGTCCTGGCACGCGAAGATCAGGTCGAAGCCGCCGATCCACACGCCCACCGCGAGGCCGAGGATCACGGCGTCCCACGACCAGGAGCCGGTGACCGCGAGCCAGGCGCCGACCGGGCCCATGGCCTGGGCGAGGCCGAGGATGGCGTGCGGGTAGTCGGTGAACCGCTTGCCGTACGGGTAGACCACCATCGGGACGACCGCGATCGGGGCCAGCGCCAGGCACAGCGGGTTGAGCAGCGCGGCGGCGCCCAGGAAGAACACGACGGCGATCAGCGCGCCGGTCCACGCCGAACGCACGGACACGGCGCCGGTGACCAGTTCGCGTCCCGCGGTGCGGGGATTGCGGGCGTCGATCTCGCGGTCGATGATCCGGTTGCAGGCCATCGCGAAGGTGCGCAGGCCGACCATGGCGACGGTGATCAGGAAGAGCTGCCACCAGTGGACGGTCCGGTCCTGCGCGAACATCGCGCTGAGCGCGGCGATGTAGGCGAAGGGCAGCGCGAAGACCGAGTGCTCGATCATCACCAGCCGCAGGAACGCCCGTACCTTGCCGTCCGGGCGCGGAGAGGGTCCGAAGAGATCCGGAGTCGCGGATTCGGCGCTCACAGGCCGTACTCCTTCCAGCGGCGGTCGACCTTCGCGGCGGTCTCCGGGTCGGAGAGCACCATCTCGGGCCAGCCGCCGTCTCGGGTGTAGCCCTCCTCGGGCAGCTTCCGGGTCGCGTCGATACCCGCCTTGCCACCCCAGAACTGCTGGTAGGAGGAGTGGTCGAGGTGGTCCACGGGACCTTCGACCACCGACAGGTCCCGGGCGTAGTCGGTGTTGCCCAGCGCCCGCCAGGCCACCTCGTGCAGGTCGTGCACGTCGCAGTCGGCGTCGACCACGACGATCAGCTTGGTCAGCGACATCATGTGCGCGCCCCAGATGGCGTGCATGACCTTCTGGGCGTGCTTGGGGTACTTCTTGTCGATCGAGACGATCGCGCAGTTGTGGAAGCCGCCGGCCTCCGGCAGGTGGTAGTCCACGATGTCCGGCACGACGACCTTCAGCAGCGGGAGGAAGAACCGCTCGGTGGCCCGGCCCAGCGGACCGTCCTCGGTGGGCGGCCGGCCCACCACGATGGACTGGAGCAGCGGGCGGCGGCGCATCGTCACGCAGTCGATGGTCAGCGCCGGGAAGGGCTCCTGCGGGGTGTAGAAGCCCGTGTGGTCGCCGAACGGCCCCTCGGGCAGCATCTTCCCGGGCTCCAGCCAGCCTTCCAGGACCACCTCGGCCTGTGCGGGCACCTGCAGCGGCACCGTCTTGCAGTCGACCATCTCGATGCGCCTGCCGCCCACGAAACCGGCGAGGAGGTACTCGTCGATGTCGCCCGGCAGCGGCGCGGTCGAGGCGTACGTCACGGCCGGCGGGCACCCGAACGCGATGGCCACCGGCAGCCGTTCGCCGCGCCGCTGGGCCACCTGGTAGTGGTTGCGGCTGTCCTTGTGGATCTGCCAGTGCATCCCGATGGTGCGGCGGTCGTGCCGCTGCAGCCGGTACAGGCCCAGATTGCGGACGCCGGTCTCGGGGTCCTTGGTGTGCGTCAGGCCGAGGTTGAAGAAGGAGCCGCCGTCCCCTGGCCAGGTGAACAGGGCGGGCAGCGCGTCGAGGTCGACGTCGTCCCCGGTGAGGACGACCTCCTGGACGGGCGCGTCCTTCACCTTCTTCGGCGGCACGTGGGTCATCCCGGCGAGTTTGCCGAAGGCCTCGCGCACGCCGACGAAGCCGTGCGGCAGTTCCGGCTTGAGCAGCCCGCCGATCCGGTCGCCGATGTCGGCGTAGGACTTCAGGCCGAGGGCCTTCAGCAGCCGGCGGTCGGTGCCGTACACGTTCATCGCCAGGGGCATCGAGGAGCCCTTGACGTTCTCGAACAGCAGCGCCGGGCCGCCCGCCTTGTTGACGCGGTCGACGATCTCACCGACCTCCAGGTACGGGTCGACCTCTGCCTTGACACGCCTCAGGTCCCCCTCCTTCTCCAGGGCCCTCAGCAGCGAGCGAAGATCGTCGTAAGCCATGCGGTCCAGTATCCGGCACGCACTACCCTGGATCCGTCACCGGGGCCCTGCCACGCCCCGCCGTCGCTGTCTGGGGGGCATGCCCGCGATGATCCGGTACATCCCGTTCCTGCTGGTGCTGGCGTTGTGGATCTACGCCTTCATCGACTGCCTCAACACGCCCGAGGAGCAGGTCCGCGGCCTCCCCAAGGTCGTGTGGGTGATCGTCATCCTGCTCTTCGGCGAGGTGCTGATCGGCCCGATCGCCTGGCTGGTGGCCGGCAAGCACCGCACGGCCCCGGCGGGCGGGAGCACGCCCTCGGAGTGGCACCGCAACCACCGCACGCAGTGGGTCGCCCCGGACGACAACCCGGAGTTCCTGCACTCGCTCCGCGAGGAGAACAAGAAGGACGAGCAGCTGCTGAAGAGCTGGGAGGCCGATCTGCGGCGCCGCGAGGAGGAGCTGCGGCAGCGCGAGAACGGCTCCGGCGACAGCCAGGACAACCAGCCGCGCGGCTGATCCTGCGGGACACTGGGCGTCATGGACGACGCGCGGGCGATGCTGGCGACGGCCGTCGCGGAGGCCCGGGCGGGCCTCGCGGAGGGCGGGATCCCCATCGGGGCGGCCCTGTACGGCCCGGACGGGCACACGGTGCTGGGCCGCGGCCGCAACCGGCGTGTGCAGGACGGCGATCCGTCCATGCACGGCGAGACGGCGGCCTTCCGCGCGGCCGGGCGGCAGCGCACCTACCGCGGCACGACGATGGTGACCACGCTGTCGCCGTGCTGGTACTGCAGCGGCCTGGTCCGGCAGTTCGGGATCTCCCGGGTCGTCATCGGTGAGGCCCGTACCTTCCACGGCGGCCACGACTGGCTGGCCGAGCACGGCGTGGAGATCGTCCTGCTGGACGACCCGGAGTGCGTCGCCCTGATGACGGACTTCGTCGCGGCCCGTCCCGACCTGTGGAACGAGGACATCGGCGCGTGATCCCCGCCATCGGCGCCGGGCCCCGGCTCACCGCGGACGCCGTCGGCCGCGCCCGCGTCGCCGCCGCCGTCGACGAGGCGCTGTGCTCGGCCGGCCTGAAGGTCACCGGGCACGGTGCCGACCCGGGACTGCGCGCGGCGATCCGGGAGGCCGCGCGCGGCTTCTTCCGGCTGCCGGCCCCCCGGACCCGGGGTCAGAGACCCGCGTAGGAGTGCTTGCCGGTGATGAAGATGTTCACGCCGTAGTAGTTGAACAGGAAGCAGGCGAAGGCGAGCAGCGCCAGGTAGGCGGCCTTGCGGCCCTTCCAGCCGGCGGTGGCGCGGGCGTGCAGGTAGGCCGCGTAGACCACCCAGGTGATGAAGGACCAGGTCTCCTTGGGGTCCCAGCCCCAGTAGCGGCCCCAGGCGGCCTCGGCCCAGATCGCGCCGGCGATGATCGTGAACGTCCACAGCGGGAAGACCATGGCGTTCACGCGGTACGCGAACTTGTCCAGGCTCGCCGCGGACGGCAGGCGGTACATGATGTTCGCCCAGGTGCCCTCGTTGCCGCCCGGGGCCGCGAGGCCGGTCTCGTAGCGGTCGCGGAAGAGGTAGAGCACGTTCGCCACCGCGCCGAGGTAGAGCACCGCGCCGGAGATGATGGCGCACGAGACGTGGATCCACAGCCAGTACGAGTGCAGGGCCGGGACCAGCTGGTCGCTGTCGGTGTAGAGGACCGAGACCGCCAGGCCGAGGTCGAGCAGCACCGTGGTGGTCAGGAAGAGCCCGATCCAGCGGACCTTCTTGCCCAGCAGGAGCAGCACCAGGTAGGCGGTGACCGCCGTGGCGCCGAAGGTGGTGGAGAACTCGTACATGTTGCCCCAGGGGGCGCGCTGCACCGAGAAGGCACGCGCCGCCACGGCAGCCACGTGCAGCGCCCACGCCAGCACGGTCAGGGACACCGCGATACGGCCGTACAGGTCGCCCTGCTCGGTGTCGCCCGCCGCGCCGGGGCCGTCGGCGATGCCGCGGTCACTGGCGGAGGCCCGGGTGACGACCTTGGGGCGGGCCAGGGTGGCGGTGCCGCCGCCCTGCTTCACGGTCACGGTGACCGGGGGCGCGGCGGCGGCGCCGGGGGCGAGCGCGGCGGAGGTCCTGGCGACCTTGCTGCGGCTGCCGAAGACCCACTCCGCGATGTACGCGAGGAAGGCGAGCGTGTAGACCGCCATCGCCGAGTAGATCAGGTAGTTGCTGGTGTGGGCGACGTTCTCGTTGACCGCGGCAGCGATGGTCACGCGCGCGCTCCTTCGTCATGGGGCAGGGGTTCTTCTGAGGCTTGGGGGGCGGCTTGCGGGTCCGCCTCGGGCAGCGGCGGGGCCTCGACCGTGAGGTCGGCGGCGAGCGCGCCGAGCTCGTCGGCGATCCGCGCCGACTCGCTGCGGCCGAGTCCGGCCAGCTCGACGACGGTGGCTCCGTCGTCGCCGCGTACCGCGCGCACCCAGATCCGGCGGCGCTGGATGAACAGCGAGGCCGCCAGGCCGGCGATCGCGGCCACGGCACTGACCAGCGCCCAGCCGTTGCCGACCTGGTGGGAGACCTGGAAGGTGGCCCAGGTCTTGATGCCGTCGAAGGTGAGCGAGCCGTCGCCGCCGGGCAGCGCAAGGGTGTCGCCCGGCCGCAGCATGTCGCTGAGGATCTCGCCGTCGGCGCCCTTGTACTGCTTCATCTTCTTGGTGTCGAGCTGGTACACGTTCTGCGGCAGACCCGCGTCCACGCCCAGGTCGCCGTGGTAGGCGGTCAGGACCAGCACCGGGTAGTCCAGCGCCGGGAAGGTCGAGTGCGGGCCCTGCTGCGCGTCCAGCGCGAAGGTCGGGGTGAACAGACCCTGGAAGCCGTACTGCGTCTTCTTGCCGGCGTGGTCGCGGACGTCCATCGCCTTGATCACGCCGGCCGAGGTCTGGTTGCCGTCCCGCGGCAGGAACGGGACCGGGCCCTGGAAGACGACGTTGCCCTGGCCGTCCTTGACGGTGACGACGGGCGCGTAGCCGTGGCCGATCAGGTAGACCTTGGAGCTGTCCACCTCCAGCGGCTTGTTGACCTCGATCGTGGACTTCGTCTGCCTGCCGCCCGGGCTCGTCCAGTAGTGGATGTTGGCGCGGAAGGTGCGCGGGGTGCCCTTCTGCGGGCCGCTGCGCGCGTACGAGGCGGTGAAGCCGTCCAGCTTGAAGCCGAAGGTGTCCAGGTCGTCCGCGTTGTAGAAGGTGCCCGGCTTGAAGTCGTCGTACTGGGTGAGCGTGTTGTTGAAGCCGTCGCCCTCGACGATCAGCTTGCCGCCCTCCGCCTTGAACAGCCCGCCCACCGCGAAGGAGATCAGCAGGCCGAACAGGGCGATGTGGAAGGCCAGGTTGCCGGCCTCGCGCAGGAAGCCCTTCTCCGAGGCGACCGCCGTGCCGGTGATCCGGGTGCGGAAGCGGCGGCCGCGCAGCGCGCGCTGCGCGGCGGCGAGCACCGCGTCCGGCTCGGCCTCGGTGCGCCAGGTCGCGTGGGCCGGGAGCCGGGTGAGATTGCGCGGGGCGGCCGGGGGCTTGGCGCGGAGCTGGCCGACGAACTGCCAGCTGCGCGGCACGATGCAGCCGGCGAGCGAGACGAACAGCAGGATGTAGATCGCCGAGAACCACACCGAGCTGTAGACGTTGAACAGCCCGAGTTTCTCGTAGAGCGGCGTCAGCGTGGTGTGGGCGGCCTTGAAGTCCTGCGCCTTGAGCTCGTCGACGGCGGTCTGCGGCACCAGCGAACCGGGGACGGCGGCCAGCGACAGCAGGAAGAGCAGGATCAGCGCCACCCGCATCGAGGTGAGCTGACGCCACGTCCAGCGCGCCCAGCCCCCGACCTCGCGGCCGGTCCAGGCGAGTGCGCCGGCCGGGCCCGGCTTGCGGACGCCGCCGAAGGAGCCGGGCACGGCCTGGCCGAGGTCCTCGACGGGCGCGGTCGACAGCTGTGCGCCGGCCGCTCCGAGATCGGCCGCACCGGCGTCCGCCGCCGCGCCGGGGGGTGCCCCCGCGGTGTCTTTGGAGCTCATGGATCAGATCCCTGGAGTGAAGCCGGACGACCAGATCTGCATCTGGTAGACGATGTGGTCCCAAACGCCGGTGACGAGCAGCAGGCCGACGGCGACGAGCATGCCACCGCCGATCCGCATCACCCACACATAGTGGCGCTTGACCCAGCCGAAGGCGCCGAGCGCGCGGCGGAAGGCGATGGCGGCCACGATGAACGGCAGGCCGAGGCCGAGACAGTAGAAGACGGTGAGCAGCGCGCCGCGGCCCGCGCTGGCCTCGTTGAAGGCGAGCGTGTTGACGGCGGCCAGGGTCGGGCCGATGCAAGGGGTCCAGCCGATGCCGAAGAGCAGCCCGAGCAGCGGCGCCCCCACCAGCCCCATCGCGGGCCTGCGGTGGAAGCGGAACTCGCGCTGGGTGATCCCGCCCACCAGGCCCATGAACGCCAGGCCCATGACGATGGTGAGCGCGCCGAGCACCTTGGTGATGACCGTCTTGTGCTCCTGCAGTGTCCAGCCGAAGTTGCCGAACAGCGCGCCGCCGGAGACGAAGACGGCGGTGAAGCCCAGGACGAACAGCGATGCGCCCGCGAGCATCCGGCCGCGCCGGGCCTCGGCCAGGTCGGTGCCGGTGACACCGGTCACGTACGACAGGTAGCCGGGGACGAGCGGCAGCACGCACGGCGAGAAGAACGAGACCAGACCGCCGAGGAGCGCGATCGGCACGGCGGCGAGCAGGGCGCCGCTGAACACGGTCTGGTTGACGTCGCCGGTCGCGGCGAGTGCGCTCACGTCACTTCTCCGCGATCACCGGGTCGAGGACCTCGTGCAGTTCGTCCGCGCTGAGCTCCTTCAGCGCCCGCACCGCGATCTTCCCCTGGCGGTCGATGATCAGCGTGGAGGGGATGGCCTGCGGGTTGACGCTGCCCTTGGGGAAGCGCAGCACCAGGTCGCCGGACGGGTCGTAGAAGCTCGGGAAGGGAATGGCGAATTCCTTCTCGAAGGCCTTGGCCTGCGCGGTCTGCAGATCCCGGGTGTTGATGCCGAGGAACTGGACGCCCTGGGACTCGGTCTCCTTCGCCACCTTGGCCAGGTGCGGCGCCTCGGCCCGGCAGGGCGGGCACCACGAGCCCCAGATGTTGAGGACGACGACCTTGCCCTTGTGGTCGGCGAGGCTGAGCGGAGCACCCTCGACGGACTTCCCGCTCAGCTCCGGCGCGGCCACCCGGTGGCCCCGCTCGACCGTGGAGATCTCACCGGTGCCGCCGACATAGTTCGTTCCGGAGCCGGTGCCGTTGGAGGACGCTGTGGAGGTCGAGCAGGCCGTGACGGCCAGCGCGAACGCGGCTGCCCCGGCGAGTGCCGCGGCACCGCGGAGCGGACGGCGTCGGAGGGCGCGCGTAGGACTCATGTGAAAAGTTTCGCATGTGGCCCGGGGCGATCTCGCGCACCCCCGACAGCTTTGCCGAAAGCGGCAAATGCCCCAAGTAAGCGACGGTTAATCGCGGCTCCCGGTCTGGTGCGCGAACTCGTCCACCAGTGCGTCCTGGAAGGCCTTGAGGTCACCGGGCCTGCGGCTGGTGACCAGGACGTTGGGGCCGTCGCAGTCGACCACGACCTCCTGGTCGATCCAGGTGCCGCCGGCGTTGGTGACGTCGGTGCACACGCTGGGCCAGGAGGTGAGGGTACGCCCGTGCACGACGCCTGCCTCCACGAGCAGCCACGGCGCATGGCAGATCGCCGCGACCGGCCGGCCCTCGGTGAAGAAGTCCCTGGTGAAGCTCACGGCGTCCGGGTCCAGCCGCAGCAGGTCGGGGCTCACGACGCCGCCGGGGAGCACCAGCGCGTCGAAGTCCGCGGCGACCACCTCGCCGAGCGTGTCGTCCACCGGGAACGTACCCGCCCGGTCGAGGTGCTCGAAGGCCTGGACGCGGCCGCGGCGGGTGGAGACCAGCCGGGGCGTCCCGCCCGCCTCGCGCACCGCCTCCCAGGGGCCGGTGAGTTCGCTCTGCTCGGCGCCCTCCGGCGCCACCAGGAAGGCGATCTTCCTCCCGTGCAGGGACGCGCGCATGACCTCCGCCCTCCTCGGCTCGGTCCTCGGGGACGTTCCCGTTCACCGCCTCGCCTGCCCGCCGCTTTCCGAATGAAACGGACGGATCGCTCAGGAAGGGGAGGGAAGGAATGAAGGGGAGGAAGGGGATGAGGTGGACTTGGAGGAACGTTCCTGCGCGAGGAAGCGGCGCCAGCCGCCCGCGGGACGCTGCCCCGGCCCGAGGGTGCGCAGCTTCGCCAGCACCGCGGGGTCCTGCCCGTCCAGCCAGTCCACGAACTGGCGGAACGACACCAGACGCACGTCCCGGTGGTCGGCTATCCGCCGGAGCGCGTCCTCGACGGCGTCCATGTAGATCCCGCCGTTCCACTGTTCGAAGTGGTTGCCGATGAACAGCGGCGCGCGGTTGGTCTCGTACGCCCGGCGGAAGCCCCCCAGGTAGGCGTCGCGCGCCTGCCGCTGCCAGGCCGGGTAATGGGCGGGGTTGCCGCGCGTGGAGTTCACCGACTGGTTGGCCAGCATGTTGTAGTCCATCGACAGCACCTCGAAGGAGCGGCCGGGGAACGGCAGCGCCTGCAGCGGCAGGTTCCACAGCCCGTGGCTCCTGCCCGGCCACACCTGCAGACCGCCGGGTGAGCTGGCGTCGTAGCGCCAGCCCAGGCGGGCGGCGGTGGGCAGCAGCGAGCGCTGGCCCAGCAGGCAGGGCGTACGGCCGCCGACCAGTTCCTTGCGGTAGTCGAAGGGCAGCGGGGGCAGGTCGGTGAAGCCTGTGTGGGTGCGCCAGTTCTCCACGAAGCCGACGGCCTGGTCTATCTCGCTGCGCCAGTCGGCCGGGCTCCAGCGGCCCACCGAGCCGGATCCCGCGCAGAAGTGGCCGTTGAAGTGCGTGCCGATCTCATGGCCCTCCAGCCAGGCCAGCCGCAGCTGCTCCAGGGTGGCGCGGACGTGGGCGTCGGTGAGGTAGCCGATGTCGGAGGCGCCGACGGGATTGCGCGGCGGCTTGTAGAGCCTTCTCTTCGACTCGGGGAGCAGGTAGATGCCGGAGAGGAAGAACGTCATCTTCGCCCCGTGCTCACCCGCGACCTTCCGGAACCGCGCGAAGAGGCCGTTGTCCAGCTCGCCCGCCCCGTCCCAGGAGAAGATCACGAACTGCGGCGGCGTCTGGCCGGGTTCCAGGCGCTCCACGGCGGGCTGGTGGGGCTGCGGCCCGGTGTCGGCCGTGGAGCCGTCGCCGATCGCCCGCACCGACGGGGAGGGGGAGGGGGTGGGCTTCCCCTGCCGGCCCGTGGACGGTGTCGGCGAAGCCGGGGACCCCCCGTTCACGTGCCGGCCACCGGGATCCTCACCGGCACAGCCCACCAGGCCGGCGGCGGCCGCTCCGGCCGCCAGGCCCAGTACCCCTCGTCGGCTGATGTCCCGCATTCCGCGCCCCAATCCCCGTGCGTCGCCCCGGCCTCACCGCGTCACCGCCCTAGATGCCGTGCGGGCGCGGCGGGTTCCGTCGCGGGGAGCTGGATTTCACCGGACGGGCACCGGATCGGGCCGGGCGGCGGCAGCCGTCACAAGGCGTGACGGAGCGCACCGGCCTCCGTGGCCGGCGCCCTCGTGAGGGACGGTCGCCGGGTCCTGTCGTCAGCGTGCGGCTCCCCCGGCCGGCTCCGCGGCGGGGGCTCCGCCGACGACAGGACCTACGCGCCGAAGCCCTTGCTGCCGCCCTTGACCGGCTTGGCCCCGGCCAGCAGATGGGCCGGGACGAGGTCACGGGCGGGCTCGGTGTAGCCGACGGAGACGATCCTGTCGTCCTCGAACGTGAAGGAGGTCAGGCTCGCCAGGGTGCACTGCCGCTTGCGCGGGTCGTGCCACAGGCGTCGCTGCTCGACGGCGCTGCGCACGATCCAGATCGGCAGTTGGTGGCTGACGCACACCGCCTCGCGGCCGCGGGCCGCGTCGCGGGCCGCCTCCAGCGCGGCCGTCATACGGACGACCTGGTCCGCGTACGGCTCGCCCCAGCTCGGCCGGAACGGGTTGACCAGGTGCTTCCAGTTGGCGGGGCGCTTGAGCGCGCCGTCGCCGACCCCGAAGGTCTTGCCCTGGAAGACGTTGTCCGCCTCGATCAGCCGCTCGTCGCTCGCGACGTCCAGGCCGAGGACGGCGCCGATCGGCGCCGCCGTCTCCTGGGCGCGCTCCAGCGGCGAGGCGACGACGTGGGTGATGTCACGGCCCGCGAGGTGCTCGGCGACCCGGTCGGCCATCTTCCGGCCGAGGTCGGACAGGTGGTAGCCGGGCAGGCGCCCGTAGAGCACGCCGGTGGGGTTCTCCACCTCGCCGTGCCGCATCAGGTGGACGACCGTGATCTCGCTCATGCCGTGGCCTCCGCGGCGGCGCGGGCGGCGGCCGGCAGGGCGGCGGCGACACGCTCGACGGCGGCGGCGTCGTGCGCCGACGACACGAACCACGACTCAAAGGCGGAGGGCGGCAGGTACACGCCCTGGGCGAGCATCGCGTGGAAGAAGGCGGTGAAGCGGAACGCCTCCTGCTTCCTGGCCTCGTCGTAGTTCGTCACCCGGTCCTCGGTGAAGAACACCGAGAACATGTTGCCCGCGGTCTGCAGGCTGTGCGCCACGCCCTCCTTGGCGAGAGCGGCGGAGACCAGGCCCGACACCTCCGCGGCGACGGAGTCGACGGTCTCGTACACCGCGTCGTCCAGCAGCCGCAGCTGGGCGAGGCCCGCGGCGGTGGCCACGGGGTTACCGGAGAGCGTGCCCGCCTGGTAGACCGGGCCGGCGGGCGCGAGGTGCGCCATCACGTCGGCACGGCCGCCGAACGCCGCGGCGGGGAAGCCGCCGCCCATCACCTTGCCGAAGGTCATCAGGTCGGGGCGGACGCCGTCGATGCCGTACCAGCCGGCCTTCGAGACGCGGAAGCCGGTCATCACCTCGTCGGAGATGTACAGCGCGCCGTTCTCCCGGCAGAGGTCCGCCAGGCCCTGGTTGAAGCCCTCGGCCGGCGGCACGACGCCCATGTTGCCGGGCGACGCCTCGGTGATCACACAGGCGATCTCGCCGCGGTGGGCGGCGAACGCGGTCCGTACGGCCTCGAGATCGTTGTACGGGAGCACGATCGTGTCTCCGGCCTGCGCGCCCGTCACCCCAGGGGTGTCCGGCAGCCCGAAAGTGGCAACCCCGGAACCCGCGGCGGCCAGCAGCGCGTCCACATGACCGTGGTAACACCCCGCGAACTTGATCACCTTGGCCCGGCCCGTGAACCCGCGCGCCAGCCGGATCGCCGACATCGTGGCCTCGGTGCCGGAGGAGACCAGCCGCACCAGCTCGACCGGCGCGACGCGCGCCACGATCTCCTCGGCCAGTTCCACCTCGCCCTCACCGGGCGTGCCGAAGGACGTACCCCGCGCAACCGCCGCCTGCACGGCGGCGATCACCTCGGGACGCGTGTGGCCGAGGATCATCGGCCCCCAGGAGCAGACGAGGTCGACGTATTCGCGACCATCCGCGTCCTTCAGGTAGGGACCCGTTCCGGACACCATGAACCGGGGCGTACCGCCCACGGCACGAAAGGCGCGCACCGGGCTGTTCACCCCACCAGGGGTCACGGCGGCCGCTCGATCGAACAAGGTCTGAGAAACTGGCGCTTCGTAGGCGTACGGATAGCTCACAAGCACATGTTCTCAAATGCCGGGCGTTGCGCGACAAGGTATCGACCGTGCATCTGAGACGATGATCGGGTTGCGCGGTTGGGTCTGCGGATGGTCGGGTAGTGGAATGCAGCGCGGTGGCGAACGCGGTGACGTGGGCGGCGGGGCGGACGACCCCGACGCGGAGCACGCCCGCCCCACCGGTCGGCGCCGCCGGCCGCCGAAAGAGCGCGACAGGGCCGTTGAGAAAAGCGGGAGCAGGGGTGGCCGAGTGGGGGTGACCTACAAGTACTTCGGCGCACCCGATGGTGCCACCGCCGCGCGGGTCCCGATCTCGATGCGACCCGAGGAACTCGGCGGTGACGAGCTGGGCCAGGGCATGTACACCAAGGTCAAGCCGGAGACGATGGCCGCCATGGTGCTGACCGGGATCGAGGGCATACCCCCGGCGAAGGTCCCGCCGCTGGAACTCGTCGTGCTCCATCCCGACTACGCCGTCGTCAAGCTGCCCCACTCCGTCGTCGAGCCGTTGCGCAAGGCCGACGAGGAGGCCCTCGGCGCCGCCGCCTTCATCTGGTCCACCGTCCCCGACCGCCGCGGTCCGCGGGACGCTTTCGTGATCTACAAGATGCTGCACGAGTGGCAGGACTTCGCCCAGCGCTGTCACGAGAGCGGGCACCAGCTGTACTGCCTGGTGTGGCCTTGACGGGCGCCGGGCGGATGCGGGTTCACTGACGGTTACAGGACCACCACGACGACGCCGTTGTCATAGCCGTAGCCGTATCCGCCGTAACCTCCGTAGCCATGGCCGTAGCCGTAGCCGTAGCCACAGTCGTCGTGGAAGCGATCGTTGTAACGCCATCCGTAACCCCAGTCGCCGTAGCCCCCACAGCCGTCCCCATGGGTGACGACGGACTGGTGCGAGGCGGGGGCGGCCTGTTGCGGAGCCGCCCCGGCCGCGCCGGCTCCGACGAGGGCGAGGATGGGTGCCGCGAGTGCCGCTGCGGCGACCCGGCGGATGGTGATGCTCGTGACGCGCATTGTCGTTCCCCTTCGAGGTGCGGAACGTGGGCGCCGGTCGCGTGCGCGACCGTGCGCGGATCGCACCGGCCGATGGGGGTGGCACTGGTGCGACAGGGGGTGCGCCTGGACCTCGGGTGCGGACGCACCATCACAGACGTGAAGTGTCGGACGGGATGCGGCTCATAGGAGTCGCCCTCTGACATGAACCTTAGGTTCCATTACTCCCCGCAGTCAATACATAGGGTGAAATACCCTAATTTCGGACCCGATTCATGCGGTGGGAACTCCTCCGGTCACGAAGGGTGACCAAACCGGTGACGTTCCGTCGTGCGCCGGTCACACGGGAGCATCGCGCAACCGGGGTTGATCCGGACGGATCGGGCACAACCTGGCAGGCGGGGCGGTTCACCGCCCTCCCCAGCGCCGTTCGCGCGGACGAAGACGAGCATGAGCGAGTCCCACGAGGTGCGGCCGGCGGAGACCAGCGGCTGCCCGCTCCGCCGGCGGCGGATCCTGCTGCGGCGGCCACCCCACCACGAACTCACCGGTCGCCCGCGGCCGTTGACCGGGCCACCCGGGCCGCCGGGTCCGGCGGCCCGGGTGGCCCGGCGCACGGGACGTGACGGCCCGCGCGGCGAAGTGCAGTTCGCTCAGCCGGGCGAGGGCGTCGCTCGCGCCGAGCAGTACCCCGCACAGCCGCCCGGGCGGCACTCGGGGCAGCGGTGGCTGCGGTGCGGGCGGCCGGCTGCGGCCCGGCATGACGCTTGCCCTCAGGCTCCTGCCCGGCGTCCCTCACTCAAGGACGCCGGTCCTGGCCTGTCAATCGGCGCCCGGGGCACGACGGGGCCCCGGGCGGGCCCGTCGGGGCCCACAGGGAGGCCGGCGACGGGCGGTGGCCGCCGGGACGCCGCGGCGCCGGCTCGCGCACGGGCTCCCGCCAGGGCCGATCGTACGACCGGCCGAGCCCCGGACCCGCCGTCTGCGGTACGTCCGGCGCCCGCGGCGCTGCGATCGCCGCGGGCGCCGGCACGCGGACATACTGGGCTACTGCACCACAAAGGGCGTGACCCACCCGGAGGCACCACGATGCCCGTGTACGAGATGCGCGCGGAGTACGACACCGAGGATGGCGGACCGGCCGGCGACGGCGCGGTGCGGGCGTGGCACATGGTCCAGGACGGCGCCGCGACGGGGCTGTGCGGTCGGGGGCTCTCCCCCGCCGCGGCCGTACAGCCGGAGGACGTGTGGGGGACGCCGCAGGCACAGCCCTTCTGCCACAGTTGCGGCGCGCTGTATCTGCGTCAAACCGCCTGAGGCGGCGGAGGATAGCCGCTCGAACGCTTGTCCCGCATGCGGAACCCCGAGATTCCGGAGCGGGTGGAATCATGTGCGGATGCTGCTCACCGAGATCGACGCCGTCAATTGGAATGCCATTCCCTCGCCACGGCCACGCCCTCGGACCGCGGATGCCCGGGACGGCCTGAGGGCACTTGCCGCCGCGCGGGACCTCGACTCGGTCGCCTCCGCCGTGGCGGCTCTGACCAGCGGTTCGCTGCTCCGCGGGGGCAACGGCGAGGTGCTGCCCGGCGCCGTGGTCGCGACCCCTTTCCTGCTGGACATCGCCGAGCACGGGCATCCGCACGCCCGGGAGTCGGCGGTCGTCCTCGTCGACCGCGCCATGCGGTCCGCCCCGCTCGCCGGTTTCAGCCGCTTTCGCACGACGGCCGGACATGACGCGCCGTTGTGCTGCGCGATAGCCGAACTCGTCCGCGACCGCCGGGATTCCCTGGCGGAATGCGGGAGGTCCGGGAAATACCTCCTCAAAGCGAGTGACGCCCATTGGCGTTTCGACATCCGGGAGGCCTCGGGCACGTCCGGTGACGTCGTCGCCCTCGGCACCCTCCAGGGCGGGCTGCCCGCGCCCTGCACGGGCGGGGAACTGCACCACGACGGCGCGGTGACCGAGGTCGGCTCCGTGGGCGTCGAGTGCCCGCCGGTGGACGCCACCGCCGAGGCCTGCCTGCGGCTGTCCGGCCTCGCGGCCGGTGCCGCCGAGGACGGCGGCCTGGTCGGCGCCGTGCTCTACCCGGCGGCGTGCGGCGGCCATGGCCGCTGAACCCGCGGCCGGCTGGGAGCCGGGCGCACCGGGGGTGCTGCGGCTGCCGTCGGGGCGGCTGGTGCGCGGGCGGGGGCTGCGCCACCCGCTGCCGGCCGGGCCCGTACCCGCGTTCGGGCTGTACCTGCTGGGCCACGAACCCCCGGCGGTGGCCTGGGAGAGCCGCTGGGTGCGCTGGCCGGACTTCCGGCTGCCCGCGGACCGTGCGGACGCCGCTCAGGCGCTGCGCGCGGCATGGCGGCGTGCCGCGGACGAGCGGGTGGAGGTCGCCTGCGGCGGCGGACTCGGCCGTACGGGGACGGCCCTGGCGTGCCTGGCGGTGCTGGACGGGGTGCCCTCCGGTGAAGCCGTCGCCTACGTCCGGGAGCACTACACCCGGCGCGCGGTGGAGACGCCCTGGCAGCGACGCTACGTGTCGCGCTTCGCCTGAAGGTGCGGGGCGTACGCCCTGACCGCCTCCCTCAGCTGCCGCAGCGAGGGGTTGACCATGGGCCGTCCCGCCACGGTGACGGTCGGCACGGTCTCGTTCCCGTCCGCCACCGAGCGCACGAAGGCCGCGGCGTCCGGATCACGCCAGATGTTGACCTTGGTGTGGCGCAGCCGCGCGAACCACAGCTGCGCCCGCAGCTTCATGCAGAAGGTGCAGCCGGGCCGCCAGTAGACGATGATCCCGCCCTCGTCCGTGTACGCGTCGCTCATGCTCCCCCGATCGGCAGGCGTGGCAGCCGGGTCCCGTGCAGCCATGGATGGAAGACCAGCGCCTCCAGCGGCCGGTCGGTGTGCTCCCGGGCCAGGGCGGTGAACTGCCCGGTGGTCACGGTGCCATGGCGGTGGGCGGCGGTCCAGGCCCGCAGCAGCCGGAAGAACGCCGGATCGCCCATGACCGTGCGCAGCGCGTGCAGCGTGAGGGCGCCGCGCTTGTACACCCGGTCGTCGAACATGCGCCGGACACCGGGGTCGGCGAGCCGCAGGTCCTGGGGCTGGGCGGCGAGCTTGGCGTGGGCGCGGGCCGCGTTGCGGGCGGCGGTCGTCTCGCCGCAGGACTCCGCCCACAACCATTCGGCGTACGCGGCGAAGCCCTCGTTCAGCCAGATGTCCCGCCAGTCGGCGAGGGCGAGGCTGTTGCCGAACCACTGGTGGGCGAGTTCGTGGGCGACGAGGCGTTCGCAGCCGCGGCGGCCGTCCAGGTGGTTGCGGCCGAAGACGGACAGCCCGTGCGCCTCGACGGGGACCTCCAGCTCCTCGTCGACCACGACGACCGCGTACTCGCCGAAGGGGTAGGGCCCGAAGAACTCGGTGAAGGCCTCCACCATCCGCGGCTGGCGTCCGAAGTCGTGGGCGAAGTCGGCGGTCAGGCGCGGCGGGACGGCGGCCGGCTGCGGCAGCGGGCCGCCGAGGTGGTCGATCAGCTCGTACCGGCCGATCTGCACGGTCGCCAGGTACGGCGGCATCGGATGCGGCTGGTCGTACACCCAGGTCGTGGTGGAGGCGCCCACCCGGTACGACTCCAGGCCGCCGTTGGCGACGACCGTGTACGGCGAGGGCGCGGTCACCGTGATCCGGTAGCCCGCCCGGTCGCCGAGGTGGTCGTTGCAGGGGAACCAGGAGGGCGCGCCGATGGGCTGGCTGGCGACGAGCGCGCCGTCCTCCAGCTGCTCCCAGCCCAGCTCCCCCCAGTCGCGGGAGCGGACGGGCGACGGGTTGCCGGCGTAGCGGACCTCGACCGTGAACGGCCCCTCGGGCAGCGCCTTCGTGGGCTTGACCCGGAGCTTCCCCGCCCGGTGCGTGTACCGGGCGGGCCGTCCGTCGACGAGGACCCGGTCGAGGCGGAAGGCGCCGAGGTCGAGGCTGAACGCGGAGAGGGCCCGGTCCGCCACCGCGGAGATCCGGGCCCGGCCCGAGAGGCGGTTGGCCGCCGGGCGGTACTCGAGTTCCAGGTCGTAGCGGGTGACCCGGTAGCCGCCGTTGCCGTGCTCGGGGAAGTAGGAGTCCGCGGACACCTCCGCCCCGGGCGTGGCGGGGACGACGGCCCCGCCACGCACGCGCTTGCCGTTGCTCACCCTGTGCGGGCCCCCTCTGTGTGCCAGGCGGAGATCGGGTTGCCGAGCCAGCGAGTGCCCTCCGGCACGCTCTCGCCCCGCATGACGAGCGAGGCCGGGCCGATCGTGCCCCGGGCCCCGACGGCCGCGCCGGGCAGCACGATGCCGTGCGGGCCGAGGCTCGCGCCCTCCCCGAGTACGACCTCGTCCATCCGCAGGATCCGATCGTGGAACAGGTGTGTCTGTACCACGCAGCCGCGGCCGATGGTCGCGCCGTCCCCGACCCGGACCAGGTCCGCCTCCGGCAGCCAGTACGTCTCGCACCATACGCCGCGCCCGATCCTCGCCCCCAGGCACCTCAGCCACAGGTTCATCAGCGGCGTGCCGCCGACCGCCCCGACCAGCCACGGCACGGCCAGCACCTCGACGAAGGTGTCGGCCAGTTCGTTGCGCCACACGAACGAGCTCCACAACGGCCGTTCGCCCACCCGCACCCGCCCGACCAGCAGCCACTTCATCACGACGGCCACCGCACAGGCGACCGCACCGGCGCCCGCGAGCAGCGCTCCGCCGGCGGCGAGCGCCACGGGCACCCCGTAGCGGCCCGCCAGCGCCGCGTACCCGGCGAGCACCAGCACCGCCAGCGCGACCGCGCACATCACGGGGACGACCCGGCACAGTTCGACGGCCGCGCGGGCCAGCACGAGCCGCCGGGGCGGCGCGAAGGTGCGGCTGCGGTCGCCCTCCTCGGGGACCCGGGGCAGCTTCATCGGCGGCATGCCCAGGTACGAGCTGCCCGCCTTGGCGCCCTTGGGCGTCGCGGAGAGCACGCCGACCAGGCCGTTCTTCGGCACCGCGCGGCCGGGGGCGGTCATGCCGGAGTTGCCGAGGAAGGCCTTCTTGCCGATCCGGGCCTCGGCGATACGCATCCGGCCGCCGCCCAGCTCGTAGCTGCCGACCATGGTGTCGTCGGCGAGGAAGGCCCCGTCGCCGAGGGTGGTCATCGCGGGTAGCGCCAGCACGGTGGACGCCTCCACACGGCGGCCGACCTTCATACCGAGCGCCCGCAGCCACACCGGCGTCAGCAAGCTGGCGTAGAACGGGAACAGGTGCGCGCGGGCCCGGTCCATCAGCCGGGCCGTCGTCCAGGCCTGCCAGGCGACGCGGCCGTGCACGGGGTGGTGGCCCTCGCGCAGCCCGACGCCCAGCAGCCGCACCCCGGCCAGCACCAGCAGCGCGTACGTCAGGAGCCAGGCGAGCGTGGCCAGGGGGACGGCCGTGAGCGCGGCGGGCAGCGGCGCGGCGGCGCCGCGCAGGCACGGTGCCAGCACCAGCAGGGCGGGCAGCGCCGACACCGCGGGCAACAGTTCCAGGGCGAAGGCGGTCGCCTCGTACGCCGCCGACCAGCGCAGCCGTCGCGGCGGACGGGAGTCGGCGCCGCGGTGCGGGGCCTTGCCGGTACGGACGGCCGGCACCCCGCCCCAGCGCAGCCCGGCCCGGACGGCGCCCACGACCCCGGAACCGGGGGCGATCTCGGCGCGCTTGCCGATCCGGGCGCCGGGCAGAAGGGTGCTGCGCGAGCCGACCGTGGCACCCGCCCCGACACGGATCTTGCCGATGTGCAGCAGGTCGCCGTCGAGCCAGTGCCCGGACAGGTCGACCTCGGGCTCCACCGCGCTGCCCTTGCCGAGCTTGAGCATGCCCGTGACGGGCGGCAGGGAGTGCAGGTCGGCGCCGTCGCCGACCCTGGCGCCCAGCGCGCGGGCGTAGTGGCTCAGCCAGGCGCCGGTGAGGTTGCCGGCGCCGCTGACCTGCGCGAGGCGTTCGGCGGCCCACAGGCGCAGGTGCACCGCCCCGCCTCGCGGATACGTGCCGGGGCGCACTCCGCGCAGCAGCAGCCGGGCACCGCCCGCGGAGACGGCGACCCGTCCGGCGGGGCTGATCAGCAACGCCCAGCCGGCCAGCACCCACCACCAGGAGATGGCCGGGACCCCCGGGAAGGGACCGAGGAGGTGCAGCGCGTTGCCGATCGCGGC
This sequence comes from Actinacidiphila sp. bgisy160, assembly GCF_057707815.1. Taxonomy (NCBI): domain Bacteria; kingdom Bacillati; phylum Actinomycetota; class Actinomycetes; order Kitasatosporales; family Streptomycetaceae; genus Actinacidiphila; species Actinacidiphila sp. bgisy160. The sequence goes on along the minus strand of NZ_JBYIQW010000009.1, from coordinate 31,316 downwards.
CGCCACGACGCCCCAGCGCAGTCCGGCCAGGACGAGCAGCGGCGGCAGCAGCGCCAGCTGCACGGCGGCGGCCCGCCGGGGCACCGGCCGTACCGGGCGCGCGGCGGCGCGGCGGGCGTCGGCCTCCTCCAGCCGGGCGGCGAGCGCCCCGAGGGTGGGGTGCTGGTAGACGTCGCCGACCGCGGCCGAGGGGTAGCGGCTGCGCAGCTGCGAGACGAGGCGGGCGGCGGTCAGACTGCCGCCGCCGAGCGCGAAGAAGTCGGCGTCGGGCCCGGTCACCGGGGCGCCGAGGATCTCGCCCCACAGCCCGGCGAGCAGCCCCTCGGTGCCGGTGAGTTCCGTGGCGGGCGTGGTGGGCGTGGCGAGTTCGGGCAGCGGCCAGGGCAGCGCGTCCCGGTCGACCTTGCCCGAGGTCCGGGTGGGCAGGGTGCCGACGACGGCGACCAGCGGGACGAGGGCGGCGGGCAGCGCCTCGCGGAGCCGGGCGAGGGCGTCGGCCTGGTCGAAGTCCTCGGTCACCGCGACGTAGCCGACCAGGATCTGGTTGCCGCCCTTGGTGGTGCGTACGGCGGCGGCCGCGCCGGCGACGGCGGGCAGCGCCTGCAGGGCCGCGTCGATCTCGCCCAGTTCGACGCGGCGCCCGCCGAGCTTGACCTGCTCGTCGGCTCGGCCCACGAAGACCAGGCCCTCCGCGTCCGCGCGGACCAGATCGCCGCTGCGGTAGGCGCGGTCCCAGCCGAGGGCGGGCAGCGGCGCGTACTTCTCGGCGTCCTTGGCGGGGTCCAGGTAGCGGGCGAGGCCGACCCCGCCGATGACCAGCTCGCCGGTCGCGCCCATGGGCAGCGGTTCGCCGTGGGCGTCCACGACGGCCAGTTCCCAGCCGTCCAGGGGCAGCCCGATGCGGACCGGGCCCTCGCCGGTGAGCTGGGCGGCGCAGGCCACGACGGTGGCCTCGGTCGGGCCGTAGGTGTTCCACACCTCACGGCCCTCGACGGCCATCCGCTCGGCCAGTTCGGGCGGGCAGGCCTCGCCGCCGAAGATCAGCAGGCGGACGTCGTCGAGCGCCTCGACCGGCCACAGCGCGGCCAGGGTGGGCACCGTGGAGACGACGGTGATGCCCTGCTCGACGAGCCAGGGACCGAGGTCCGGGCCGGCGCGAACGAGGGAGCGCGGCGCGGGCACCAGGCAGGCGCCGTGCCGCCACGCCAGCCACATCTCCTCGCAGGACGCGTCGAAGGCCACCGACAGCCCGGCCAGCACCCGGTCGCCGGGTCCCAGCGGCTCCTCGGCGAGGAAGAGCCGGGCCTCGGCGTCGACGAACGCGGCGGCCGAACGGTGGGTGACGGCGACGCCCTTGGGTGTGCCGGTGGAGCCGGAGGTGAAGATGATCCACGCGTCGTCGTCCGGCCCGGGACGGCGGCCGACCGTACCCCCGGGCTCGGCGCACGGGGTGATCGTGAGGTGCTCGCCGATGACGGCGCACACCCGCGCCTCGGAGAAGACCAGCCGGGCGCGTTCCTCCGGGTCCTCGGCGTCGACCGGCACATAGGCGGCGCCCGCGGAGAGCGCGGCGAGGACCGCCACGTACAGGTCGGCGGTGCCCGAGGGCACCCGCACCCCCACCCGGTCGCCGGCGCCGATGCCCGCCTCCGCCAGACGGCGGCGCAGGCGCTCGGTCGCGGCGGCCAGGGCGCGGTAGCTCAGCGTCGTGGTGCCGTCGTCGACCGCGGGTGCGGTGGGGTGCGCCCGGGCGGTGGCGGCCAGGACGCCGAGCAGGGTGCGCTCGGGGGCGGCGTCGCCGGCCCGGAAGAGCGCGGGCGCGGGACCGGTTTCGCCGGTGCCCCCGGCGACTCCGGCCGACGCGGGGTCCTCCAGGAGAGGGACGGGCGAGTCGACGAGCGTCATACGGTGCTCCCCGGCTCGGCCGAGCCGGGGGTCGGCGGCGCGGCCGCGGACGCGCTGGGCACCTTGTCACGGTCGCTCACGGCCAGAGACGGACGCATGTCGAACCCTCCAAAAAGCTCACGACCACTGCGGTGCCGGTGACCTTCGACCGGCCGGGGACCACGGCGTCCCGGCCCGCGGGCTCGTTCCCGCGACTGGCGTACGCCCGGCATCCCCGTACCGCGGCCGTCCGGACCGGACGGCGGGCGGGCTCCTTCACCCAGCGTCACACATGACGAACAGGGAGTTTACCGGCGCTCGATCCCCCCGGCCCGCCGAAAAGGAGGCCACGTGGCCGCTCTCACAGCCGTGCCGGGCCGCGCGGGCGTCGTCACGACCCTCCTTCCCGCGGCCGCTCCAACGGTCCCGACGCCGTTCACCCGCCCTTCCCGGGTGGTGGGCCGGGGCCCGCACGCCGCGCATGGCGTCCTCGCCCGACGCTGCCCGACCTGCGAGACGCGGGATCATGCGCTTGCCGCCGCTCCCTGCTGGTGGGGGGCGGGACTGGCGGGTGCCGCCGTCGCGGGACCGTCCGCGGCGGCGGCCGCGTCTGCCGCGCCCATCACGGCGACGACGCCGCACGGCGGTCCGTGGCGCCCCGACACCGACGACCCCCGCTTCACGCTGGTCGTGATGCCGGACACGCATTACCTCTTCGACGGGGCGAGCATCCATCCGGCCCCCGTCGAGGCGTCGTTCCGCAAGGTGAGCGGCTGAGGCCGGACGAACTGCGCGAACCGTCCGCCGACGATCCGGCGGCCGACGGCTGGAACGCGATTCCACGGGGGCGACCTGTCCAACTGTGCGCCATTGCAGAGGAGTTCGCGGTACGGGCGGGACTCCCGGCCTCCCGCCGCGGCGAGTTCGTCCTCGCGGTCAACGAGGTAGCCTCCAACGCCATCACCCACGGCGGCGACCGTGGCCGCCCGATGCTGCGCCGCATCGACGGCAAGGTGCAGTGCCGATCACCGACTCCGGCCCCGGCTTCACCGCCGCCGTCAACCCCGAACAGCTCCCGGGCCACGACTCCCACTGCGGGCGCGGCCTGTGGCTCACCCGCACGGTCACCGACCACCTCACGATCGCCACGGCCACGGTCGGCGCCGTCGTCACCCTCGCCCTCCGCCCCCACTGAACTGGCGACGCCGGCGCCCGGGGCGGCTCGACGCACGGCGACGCGTCAGGTCACCAGCCGGGCACCCGCGGATGTCACCACGCGAACAGGCCCGCCACCCAGGCGAACCTCCCGGCGGCGCCATCGAGCACGCCCCCGAGTGCGCCGCGCCGGGGCGCTCACGGCAGGACCGGGAGGGTGCCCGCGCGGGGGATGTGGATCCAGCCCTCGACGGCGGCCGCGTGGGTCTCCTCGGGGCCGGCCGGGGCGCGGGTGAGTCCGCGCCGGACGGCCCGGGCGGCCAGCGCGGCGATCAGCGCGTCGAAGGCGTGCTCGCTGCCGTCGTACGCGGCGCGCTCGGCCGGGCCGAGCCTCAGCCAGGGCGCGGCCGCGCGGAGTTCCGCCGTCGAGCGTTCGGGGCCGAGGCCCCATTGCCGCCGGGACGCCGCCGGGTACACCTCGGCGATCCGCCCGGAGCCGTCGCGGGCCACCGGCCGGTCACGGGCGGCGAGTTCGTCGGCGAGGTGGGCCCAGCGGGCGGTGGTGGCACCGAGCCGGTCGAAGGCGACGGACAGCGGCCACCGGCCGCCGAGTTCCTGGTGGGTGAGGATGTCGGTGCGGCGGTGGCGCAGGGTCGCCCGGTGCGCGGAACTGCCGGTGCCCCGTCCGGGCCAGGGCGTGCCCGCCGCGTGCGCGGCGACGGCCTCGACGAAGGGGATCGGCCAGCCGAAGGGGCAGTCCACCCCGGCCCCTTCCCCCTGTTCCAGGCCGCCGAGCAGGTCGACCAGTACCTCGTCGGTGCACCCGAGCAGCGGCGGGGAGACGACGGCCGTGCCGTCGCCGGGCCAGGTGACGACCGCTGCCGCTGTCGTCCGGGGGCTCGCGGCCAGGTCGATCCCGAGGGTGCGCACCGTCCCATCGTCCCCGCCGCGCGGGGACCCCGCCCGCGCGGCTGAACGTTCCGGTGCCGGCGTGCGTATCCCCTGGCGTACCGCACTGCAGCCAATGGTGAGGACCGGCCGATGAACGCTCAGAGCAACGTCCCCTTCCAGGGCCTTCAAGCGCTCCCCGACGGCGAGGCGGAACTGCCGCTCGTCGTGCACCTGCGCTGGGAGGACCTCGCCGCGCTGGGCCGTGAGGCGAGCCGGCTGGCGGTGCGGCTGCAGCGGCCCGTGAGCCTCGACGAGGCGGCCGGGCACCACCTGCGGACGCGGTTCGGGGTGAGCCACACGCCCGACAAGGACGAGCACCCGAAGACCGAGGCGCCCCGCGCGGTCACCGCGGCGGTGCCCTCCTCCGCGGCCCCGATGGCGATCGCCCCGGGTACCGCGCAGCAGTCCGGCGGCGCCCACGCGGCCCCCGCCCAGACGACCCCCACCCACGCGCCCCACACATCGGCGCACACGACCGCCCCGGCCTCCGGCACCGGACTCACCTCGGCCCGGCAGCCGGAGCCCCCGGGCCGGGTGGCGCCGCTCGGCGGCCGGAACGTGGTGGAGCAGCCCGCGAGCGCCGCCGGATAGCCGGCCCCCGGCGGCCGCTCACATCGCCGCGAGCGCGCGTCCGACGTCCCGCGGACGCCGTACGTGACAGGTCCGGCGAGTCCGGGCCGAGCGTCACCCGGCAACGGCCCTCGTCCAGCGGCTCGCCCGCCCGGGCGGCGGTCAGCGTCGCGTCGAGGTACGCGGCCGGGTCGGTGCCCGGGCCGCCGGGAAGGTCGCGTCCCCGACCTCACCGGGCAAGACAGCTAGCCCTGCCGGACGGCCCTGGCCTCAGCGACCCACCGGCCGAGGACGTCGCGGACGTGGTGGGCGTGGTCGGCGGGATAGCCCCGCGGGCCGCACTCGACGACCAGGATCAGTCCCAGGTAGACCCGGTACAGGGCCAGCCGGTGCAGCGTGGAGGGCCCGAAGTCGAGTGCGCCGCCCGCCTCGTGGTAGCCGGCGACGAGGTCGCTGCGGGGGCCGGCGTCGCCGCCGAGGGCCAGGGAGACCAGTTCGGCCACCGGGTCGCCCCAGAAGGCCCGCTCGTGGTCGATGAGCCCGGTGACGGCGGAGCCGTCGTCGGCGACGAAGACGTTGCCGGGCCACAGGTCGAAGTGGACCAGCCGCGGTTCGATCACCTCCGCCAGGACGTCCGCGCCCTCCGCGACCAGCGCGCGGATCTCGTCGGGGGCGACGCCGAGCGGGGTGCGCCAGTGCTCGGCGTCGTCCAGCATCGCGTCCACCATGGCGCCGAACGCCGTCGGCCAGTCCGCCGCGGACAGCTCTGCCTCGGGCGCCGGGTAGCCGTACCAGCCGTCCTCCGGGGCGAGCGTGTGCAACCGCGCCACGATCCGGCCCAGTTCACGGCGCAGCCCGGCCTGCCGGTGCGTGGGGATGCGCTCGGCCGCCTTGTCCCAGGGGGTGCCGGGCAGGACCGACAGCGCCATGAAGTCCGGTGCGGTGTGCAGGAGCTCCGGCAGCGGCACGTCGCCGAGGGCGGCCATGCGGCGGTGCGCCATGACCTCGGTGGCCATGATGCCGCGCTCGTAGCGCAGCACCACGGCGTCCGGCGGTGGGGCGATCTTCACCACCGCAGGACGCCCGTCGTCGAGCCGCACCCGATAGGCGGCGTTGAACCAGCCGTCCGTCAGCTCGGCCTCCATCGTGCAGCCGACGCCCGCCGACTCCCGCAGCAGGGCAGCCAGTTGCTCGGCGGACAGGGCGCGTTTGGTGAGGCTCCTCATGTCCCCGCATGCTATGAGAGCGCTCCCACGCTGTCACCGGCCGCATGCGGCACCGCCCTCACGGCGCCGGCCCGGGCGACGGCGCGTCCGTGGCACGCCGTCGCCCGGATTGCGGGGCGGGGGCTACACCGTCACACCCGGTACCGCAACCCCTACGCGACTGGTCTGTTCCCGGGCCACTTTCATATGGCAATCTCATCTTCACGTCGTACGCTCAGGCCCCACGTCCCCCACGCTCACCTCCTCAGCCCCAGGTTCCTCAGGATCGACGAAGAGAAGACCGCCGTGGCGTCCCTGCCCCTCACCCTGGCGGCTCGTCTGCTGCCCACCGCCGTACTCGCCATCGTCGGCTGGACGATGGCCTCCTCGTCCCACGAGGACGCCGGCCGCACGTCGGCGAACGGGTCCCAGACCGGCTCCGCCGCCCCGTCCACATCGGACTCCGGCTCGGGTTCGGACTCCGGTTCCGGATCGGACGGCTCCAAAGACGTGCCCGCCACGTACTCCAAGCCGCCCGCGCCGTGCACCGCGATCAAGACCGCGACCATCAAGAAGCTGGTGCCGGAGGCCAAGACGGCGGGCAAGCAACTCTCCCTCACCGACCCCTCGCACCGCACGGGCTGCTCGTGGAACGCCCTCAAGGGCTTCGACTACCGGTGGCTCGACGTGACCTTCGAGGTGTCGACGACCAGCGGCGGCCAGGACGGCGAGGCGGCGGCGAAGGCCTCCTACAAGCGCCTGAAGAAGGCGACCACGGCCTCCGGCATCGGCGACGAGGCGTCCGTGTCCGTGGAGCTGACGACCGAGGACAAGCAGCAGACGCGCGAGGCGGTCGTGGTGTTCCGCAAGGGCAACGCGGTCGTGACCGTCACCTACAACGGCAGCGACTTCGAGAACAAGAAGGCGCCGGGCGAATCCGAGGTCCGAGACGGCGCGCTGGCGGTGGCCAAGGACGCGCTGGCCGGGCTCGGCCCGGGCACCAACGTCGAGGGCGACCAGAGCGCCTGAGCCGGGCCCGTCCGGCCCGGTTCAGGCCCCCGGTGTGCACCACGTCGCGTGGCGGACGCCGGGCGAGGCGCGCGGCCGTCACGGGGGCCGGCGCGGTCGTGATCACGTGGGTCGCGGCCGGCGCGGCCGGGTCCCCGTCGGCGGACTCGGCGTCGGGGACGGCGGCCCGGCCCTCGAAGAGCCCGGCCGGACCGGCACCGATGCCGCGGCCCCGACGCGCGGCACGATGACCGCGAGGACGTTCTCCGGCTCCATACGTCGTCACCCCCTCGTTCGCGGGTCCGCTCCCGCGGACACCGGCCGTCGCCGGATCAGGGCGCCGCGGCCGTCAGGTAGCGCTGGACGGTGGGTCCCAGCCAGGCCACGACCCGCTCGCGCGGCATCGCCGCGGCCGGCGGGAAGCGGAGGACGTACCGGCTGACGGCCATGCCGAGGATCTGCGAGGCCACGAGCACGGCGCGTTCCGCGGCCCGGCCGGGCTCCGGATCGGGGCACACGGCGGCGACGACCGGCGCCAGTTGCCGCTGCAGGATCGACCGCATCCGCTCGGCGCCGGCCGGGTTGGTGACGCCGACGCGCAGCAGGGCGGTCAGCGCCTCGTCCTCCTCCCAGCGCTCCAGGAAGTGCGCGACGAGGACGGCCCCGACGTCCCCTGGCGCGACCGCGGTCAGGTCCGGCATACGCAGGTCGAACTCGGAGGCGGCGGCGAAGAGGCCCTCCTTGTTGCCGTAGTAGCGCATGACCATCGACGGGTCGATGCCCGCGTCCCTGGCGATGGCGCGGATGGTCGCGCGCTCGTAGCCGTCGGCGGCGAAGCGGTCGCGGGCCGCGGCGAGGATCGCCGCACGGGTGACGTCGGAACGGCGGGTGGAGGGGGGCTTCGCGGTCATGCCCACAACTGTAGGCCAACAGTTGTTGACATAGCCAGCCGGACAGGAATACGTTTGCCAACAAGCGTTGACCAACACACGTTGGCCCACAAGCGTTGGCACTCGAGGAGGCCGCCATGAACACCGAGAACCGCAACCACGCCGCCCGCCTGGGCGGCAAAGACCGCCCGGCCGGGGTCCTGGTCGTGGGGGCCGGTCCGACCGGCCTGCTCCTCGCCGGGGACCTCGCCGCCGGCGGCGTCCCCGTCACCGTCCTGGAGCGCCGCGCCCCGGGGCACGGCAACCTGAGCCGGGCCTTCGGCGTCCACGCCCGCACCCTCGAACTCCTCGACGCCCGCGGCCTGGCCGACGAGCTGGTCGCCACCGGCCACCGCCTGCGCGGCCTGCGGCTCTTCCGCCGGCTCTCGCTGGACCTGACCGACCTGCCCTCCCGCTTCCCCTACCTGCTGATCACCCCCCAGTACGAGGTGGAGCGGCTGCTGGAGCGCCGGGCCCGCGCCGCGGGCGTGCGCTTCGAGCACGGCACCGAGGTCCTCGCGGTACGCCAGGACGACGCGGGCGTCACACTCGACGTCCGCGCCGCGGACGGCACCCTCGCCACCCGCCGCGCCGCGTACGCCGTCGGCACCGACGGCCACCGCAGCGCCGTCCGGACCGCCCTGGGCCTGCCCTTCCCCGGCCGGTCCGTGATCCGGTCGATCGTGCTCGCCGACGTCCGGCTCGCCGAACCGCCCCCGGAACTGCTGACCGTCGGCGGCACGGGCGACGCCTTCGCCTTCGTCGCGCCCTTCGGCGACGGCTGGTACCGCGTGATGTGCTGGGACCGCACCGGCGAGCGGCCGGACGGTGACCCGGTCGGCCTCGACGAGGTCCGCGACATCACGCGCCGCGCCCTGGGCACCGACCTCGGCATAGGAGAGGCCCGCTGGCTCTCCCGCTTCCACAGCGACGAACGCCAGGTGCCCGTCTACCGCGCCGGCCGCGTGCTGCTCGCCGGCGACGCGGCACACGTCCACTCCCCCGCCGGCGGCCAGGGGATGAACACCGGCCTCCAGGACGCCGCCAACCTCGGCTGGAAGCTCGCCGCCGTGGCGCGCGGACGCGCGTGCGACGCCCTGCTCGACACCTACCAGGCCGAACGCCACCCGGTGGGCGCGATGGTGCTGCGCAGCAGCGGCGGCATCATCCGGCTCGCCATGGCCCGCAACGCCCTCCAGCGGGCCTTCCGCGACCTGGTCTCCCTGGCCGTCGGCCACCTCCCGCCGCTGCGCCGCAGGGCCCTGGGCGCGGTCACCGGCATCGGCATCGCCTACCCCGCCCCGCGTGGCGCCCACCCCCTGACCGGCGGGCGCGCGCCGGACCTGCCCCTGCGGGAAGGGCGGTTGTACGAGGCCCTGCGCGCCGGCCGCTTCGTGCTCGTCACCCCCGAGGGCCGCGCGGACGGTCCCGCCGACCCGCGCGCCGTCCACGTCACCCGTACGGACGGCGGCCGCACGACGTTGCTCGTCCGCCCCGACGGATACGTCGCCTGGGCAGCCGAGGGCGCCGACGACGGCGTACGCGCCGCCGCGCTCACCGCGTGGGCCGGGGAGGCGTGACGAATCGAGCGTCCCGGCCCTGGCCGCGCCGACGGGCGGCGCGACGGTGTTCTGGCCGTGGTTCACCCGGCGGACCGCCCTGAGAGCCCTCGGCGTCACCGCGCCTATGCTGCAAGCGTAGGCGGGCACTTGTCGCTCCCGACCTCCCGACCTCCCGACCGGCGAAAGGCAGCACGACCATGAGCCCCCGTACCGCAGTCGTGACCGGCGCGAGCAGCGGCATCGGTGCCGCCACCTCCCGCAGGCTGGCCGAAGCCGGCTACCACGTCGTGCTCACCGCGCGGCGCGCCGACCGTCTGGAGGCGCTCGCCAAGGAGATCACCGCGGCGGGCCACTCCGCCGCGGCCGTCGCCCTCGACGTCACCGACCGCGGCGCCGTCGACGCGCTCGCCGCCTCGCTGGACCGGGTGGACGTCCTGTTCGCCAACGCCGGCGGCGCCCTCGGCGCGGACCCGGTCGCCACCGCCGACCCCGCGGAATGGCGCACGATGTACGAGGTCAACGTCCTCGGCGTGCTCAACACGGTCCAGGCGTTCCTGCCGGGGCTGATCGCCTCCGGCGACGGCACCGTCGTCGTGCTCTCCTCCACTGCCGCGTTCACCCCCTACGAGGGCGGCGGCGGCTACGTCGCGGCCAAGCACGGCGCCCACGCCCTCGCCGGCACGCTCCGCCTGGAGCTGCTCGGCGAGCCGGTCCGCGTGATCGAGATCGCCCCCGGCATGGTGAAGTCCGAGGGCTTCGCCCTCACCCGCTTCCACGGCGACAAGGAGAAGGCCGCCGCTGTCTACGCGGGAGTGGCCCAGCCCCTCACTTCCGAGGACATCGCCGACACGGTCACCTGGGCGGTCACCCGCCCGTCCCACGTCAACGTCGACCTGCTGGTCGTCCGCCCCCGCGCCCAGGCCGCCCAGCACCGGGTGCACCGCGAGCCGTAGTCGCCCGGCGCGGTCGGGGGGGAGCACGAGCGACGTGCCGGGGGTAACCGTCCGGGCCCGCGGAGCGCCCTCGGCCGGTCGACCCGGCACGGGTCGACGACGGCCTGTCCCCCCGGCCCGCGCACCCCGGGCGTCGCCCAGAGCTCTGCGGGAGCCGCCGGAGGGGGCGCGCGTTCGCGCAACTCGGCGACGCGCGGCGCGGCGAGACCCGCCCGGCCACTCAGACCGCCTCGACCCGGGCCGCACAGGCGCACCGCCCGCCCTCGCCGTCACCGTACGGCCGGCACCCCCGGCCGGGCTCAGCCCTTCACGCAGACGACCTGCTTGAGCTTCGCGACGACCTCAACGAGGTCCCGCTGCTGCTCGATCACCTTCTCGATCGGCTTGTACGCGCCCGGGATCTCGTCCACCACACCCGAGTCCTTGCGGCACTCGACGCCCTTCGTCTGCTCCTCCAAGTCCCGCGTGGAGAACCGCTTCTTCGCCGCGTTGCGGCTCATCTTGCGGCCCGCGCCGTGCGAGGCGGAGTTGAAGGCGTCGGTGTTGCCGAGGCCCCGGACGATGTACGAACCGGTGCCCATGGAACCCGGGATGATGCCGTGGTCACCACTGCCGGCCCTGATCGCGCCCTTGCGGGTGACGAGCAGGTCCATGCCGTCGTAGCGCTCCTCGGCCACGTAGTTGTGGTGGCAGGAGATGACCTCGCCGAAGGTGACCTCGGCCTTGCGGAACTCGCGCCGCAGCACCTCCTGGAACAGGGCCATCATGATCGCCCGGTTGCGCTTCGCGTAGTCCTGCGCCCAGAACAGGTCGCGCCGGTAGGCCGCCATCTGCGGGGTGTCCGCGATGAAGACGGCCAGGTCGCGGTCGACCAGGCCCTGGTTGTGCGACAGCTTCTGGGCCTCGCCGATGTGGTGCTCGGCGAGTTCCTTGCCGATGTTGCGCGAGCCGGAGTGCAGCATCAGCCACACCGCGCCGTCCTCGTCGAGGCAGACCTCGATGAAGTGGTTGCCGGAGCCGAGCGTGCCCATCTGCTTCGTCGCGCGCTCGTGCCGGAACCTGACGGGCTCGGCCAGGTCGTCGAAGCCGTCCCAGAAGCCGTCCCAGCCGGCCGCGGACAGGCCGTACAGCCGGGCCGGGTCGACGGCCTCGTCGTGCATGCCGCGGCCGACCGGGATGGCCTGCTCGATCTTGGAGCGGAGCCGTGAGAGGTCACCGGGCAGGTCGCTGGCCGTCAGAGAGGTCCGCACCGCGCTCATGCCGCAGCCGATGTCCACGCCGACCGCGGCCGGGCAGACCGCGCCGTGCATGGCGATCACCGAGCCCACCGTGGCGCCCTTGCCGTAGTGGACGTCGGGCATGACGGCGAGTCCCTTGATCCACGGCAGCGAGGAGACGTTGCGCAGCTGCTGCATGGCGACGCCCTCGACCGCGGCCGGGTCGGTCCACATGCGGATCGGCACCCGCACTCCGGGCACTTCTGTGTACGACATCTGTTCCCCCCGGGTCGGACGGTGAGATCCATCAAGGCAACACAAGCAACGCGCCTCAATGGAAAGCGGAATAAAGGGCGAAGTCGCGCATACAGCCCTATGATCCGGCGACGGCCGCAGCGCGTGCGGTAGACATTGTGTCTACCCGTCGCCCACCCCCGCCAAGGGATTTACGCGGGCGCCGGACCGATCGCCGGAGGAAGGGGCCACCTCAGTGCAGCCAACGGGAGACCGCGTCCACCGGGTCCGGGGCCTGGTGGCCGCGGCGTGCATGACCGCGTTCGGCGTCGCGGCGCTGGCCGGCTGCTCGGGGTCGAGCGGCTCCGGGGACGGCGCGCGCAACGGCGACATCGCGGACGGCGGGCAGTCCACCCCGGCGGCCCCGCCCGGCCGGTACCGGGTGCTGCCCGAGCCGTGCGGCTCGGTCGCCCCGGACACGCTCAAGAAGTTCGTCCCGGACGCGGACGACTACGCCGGCGAGGCGACCGTGACGTTCGACACGGACCGCAAGGCGGGCTGCAAGTGGACCGGCCGCACCGGCCTCGGCAACCGCTACCTGCACATCGACCTCGAGCGCGTCGTGTCGTACGACACATCCGTCAGCGACGAGAGCCAGGCCACGGCGGACTACGACAACCGCGCCGCCCAGGCCCACATCCCGGCCTCCACGGCACCGGCCGGCGCCGCCGCCTCCGCGTCGGCGGCCTCGGGTCAGCCCAGCTCGGAAGCGGGGAGCCCGGTGGCACCGGACATCCCTTCGCCGTCCGCGACCGCCACCGGCGACACCTCCCCTCGCACCCTCGACGACCTCGGCGACGGGGCCTTCCTCGATGACGTCCTCAGGAACCAGGACTCCGGACTCCACCGCGACGTCACCGTCGTCTTCCGCATGGCGAACGTCCTGGTCACCGTCGAACTCTCGCAGTGGTCAACGGACAAATCGGTCGAACCGCCCAGCGAGCAGCTGCAGCTGGGGGCCCGCCAGGTCGCGGCCGAGCTGGCAGATCAACTCGACGAATGAGACGAAGCGCGTAGTCTGGCCGTTTGTGCCATGACATGACACGCAACGAAATGAGCGAAGGATCCATGCACCGATCAGCCCCGCACCTCGCCCGCCTGCTCGTGGGCGCGGCCGTGCCGGTGATGCTCGTCGCCGGCTGCTCCTCCGGCTCGGACTCGTCCAAGGACGACGCGCAGAAGGCGGCCGCCGCCTCGGCCCCCGCGTCGAAGTCCGCGTCACCGTCGCCCAGCGCCGTCGCCGCCACGTACGCCGAACTCCCCGACCCCTGCCGGGTCATCGGCGCCAAGACCGTCAAGTCCCTGGTCCCGAAGGCGAAGAAGCCCGCGGGCACCCCCGCGCACTCGGCGCAGCGCGACGAGCGCGGCGGCTGCTCCTGGAACGGCCTGGACGGCTACCAGTACCGCTGGCTGGACGTCTCGCTCCAGCGCTACGACTCGGTCGCGGGCCTCGGCTCGGCCGAGGAGCAGGCGAAGAAGCGCTACGCCGAGCAGGTCGCCGAGGCCGGCCGGGCGAAGGGCGCCAAGAGCGCGCCGGTGACGGTGGACGGCGTGTGGGACGCGGGCACCGCCGTCACCTCGACGGTGAAGAAGGACAAGGAGGAGTACCGGGACGTCACGGTCGTCGCCCGCACCGGGAACGCCGTGCTGGTGCTCACCTACAACGGCGCGGGCCTCGAGGACGCCAAGACCCCGGCCGAGTCCGGCCTGAGGTCCGACGCCCTCACGGCGGCCAAGGAGGCGGCCACCGCGATCGCGGCGGCGAACGCGTAACAACTGCGGAATCCGCTGTACCGATTCACCACGTTTGGGCAACCTGCCCGTTGCCCCGTGTGGCAGGCTTGGCAGGCCAGTTTCCGAGCCTGGGAGGGTCGCGGGTGTCCGCGATACGCATGAACCGGACGCACCGGATCCTGACCGGTGTGGTCGTCACGGGCGCGGTGGTCATCGCCGCGATCGGCTTCGCGGGCTCGTACGCGGCCGTGCGCGAGCTGGCGCTGCACAAGGGCTTCGGCTGGTTCGCCAACGTCTTCCCGATCGGCATCGACGCCGGGATCGTGGTCCTGCTCGCGCTCGACCTGCTGCTGACCTGGCTGCGCATCCCGTTCCCCCTGCTGCGCCAGACGGCGTGGCTGCTGACGGCGGCGACGATCGCCTTCAACGGCGCGGCGGCCTGGCCCGACCCGCTCGGCGTCGGAATGCACGGCATCATCCCGATCCTCTTCGTCGTCTCGGTGGAGGCGGCCCGGCACGCGATCGGCCGGGTCGCCGACATCACCGCCGACAAGCACATGGAGTCGGTGCGGCTCGCCCGCTGGTTGCTGGCCCCGTTCGCGACCTTCCGCCTCTGGCGGCGCATGAAGCTGTGGGAGCTGCGCAGCTACGACGAGGTCATCCGGGTCGAGCAGGAACGTCTCGTCTACCGGGCCCGGCTGCGCGCCCGCTATGGCCGGGCCTGGCGCCGCAAGGCCCCGGTCGAGGCCCTGATGCCGCTGAAGCTCGCCCGGTACGGGGTACCCATGGAGCAGACGGCCGCCGTCGGCCTCGCCGCCGCGGGCATCGACCTGCCGGCCCCGGCCGGGCTCACGGCGGCGGGAAACGACCCGCGGCCGCGCCCCACGCAGGCGGCGGCTTCCGCCGTCGCAGCGCCGGATCACGATTCCAGGATCGTCCGGGCCATGACGCCCGCCCAGGCACCGATGGCGACCGCTGTGGCGGAAGGGCCGAGCAAGTGGTTCGCCGCTCCCGAGCCCGTGCGTTACCAGGGCGGCTACGCCCCGGACAACGGGTCGTCAGCGTTTGCGCCGCCGCAGCAGCAGGCCTTCGCCAACGGAAGGCCGCAGCAGGCCCCTGTGCCGCAGCCCCGCGCGCCGGAGCCCGAGCACGCTCCGGAGCCGGCGCCCGTGCCGGTACAGGAGCAGGCGCCGGAGCCGGAGCCGGAGCCGTCCGTACAGGTCCCGAACGGCGCGGGCGGCACGCGCCCCCTCGGCGAGGGCGTAACGGAAGCAGGGCCGTCGGACGAGGACCTGTACCGGGTGTTCCGGCAGTCGATAGTGGGTGAGGGCATGCCCACAACCCGCACCTTCGCCGCGGACATCGAGACGGCGTACGGACTGCGCCTCCCGTCTCGCGATCTGAACCACCTTATGGAGCGGTTCACGGCCCGCCTCAACAGTCAGATGATGGAAGACCACATCGCGTAAGGCCCACGGAGCCTGGCGTGTTCGGCGCCCGGTAGGCGGCCTTCGGCGCCAGGAACCCTGATGAGGATGCCGGAGTCGCACTGCCGGCAGGCCTCTTGGCGAGGTCCCGGGCGAGTCGGTCACGCACTCGTACAGGCACGCGGACAGGCACCCCTCGAATATTCGCGCCCCGGTGCGCACGACGGCGGCGGGTGGCCGTGCCACTCGCCGCCGTCACGTGCACGTCCGGTTCAGCTCGCCGCGAGCAGTTCCCGCACACGATCCTGACCCACCGCCAGGAGCAGCGTGGGCAGCCGCGGGCCGGTGTCCCGGCCGACCAGCAGCTGGTAGAGCAGGGCGAAGAAGGACCGCTGGGCGACCTTCATCTCCGGTGTCGGCTTGGCGTCGGGCGCGAAGCCGGCCTGGATCTTCGGCACGCCGTAGACCAGGGTGGTCAGCCCGTCCAGCGACCAGTGCTCGGCGAGCCCGTCCACCAGCAGTTTCAGCGCCTCCCGCTCCTCGCCGGACAGCGCCGCCAGGGCCTCGGCGTCCGGCTCGGTGCGCACCCGTGTGCGGGCCTCCGGCTCCACGTGGGTGTTCACCCAGCGCTCTGCGCAGTCCAGCCGCGGCCGGGCCTCCTCCAGGGAGGCCAGCGGCCGCTCCTGGTCGAAGTCGCGCAGGATGCGCAGGGTCTGCTCCTCGTCGCCGGTCGTGATGTCCACGACCGAGGCGAGGGTGCGGTACGGCAGCTTGCGCGGGGTGGTCGGGAGCTCACCGCTCGCGGTGCCCGCGGCCCGCGAGTGCACCGCGAGGTCCACCGGGGCGGCCGTGCCCTCGGCGACCTTGCGCTCCAGCGCGTCCCACTCGTCGTAGGTGCGGGAGATCTCGTCGCCGAAGGAGATGTTGAACGCCTGGTTGGGCCGGCGGCGGGCGTACAGCCAGCGCAGCAGCTGCGGCTCCATGATCTGCAGGGCGTCGGCCGCGATCGGCACCCCGCCCTTGGAGCTGGACATCTTGGCCATGCCGCTGATGCCGACGAAGGCGTACATCGGGCCGATGGGCGGCTCGGCGCCGAAGATCTCGCGCACCAGTTGCTGACCGACCATCCAGGAGGAGCCGGGGGACTGGTGGTCCACGCCCGACGGCTCGAAGTCCACGCCCTTGAAGGCCCAGCGCATCGGCCAGTCGACCTTCCACACCAGCTTGCCGCGGTCGAACTCGGTCAGCCGCACCGTCTCGCGGTTGCCGCAGGCCTGGCACTCGTAGGTGAGGTCGGTGGTGTCGTCGTCGTAGGCGACGACCGTGGTCAGGTCCTTGCCGCAGGCCGAGCAGTACGGCTTGTACGGGAAGTACTCGGGGGCCTGCGCGAGTGTGGCCTCCTCGTCGTCCTGCTCCTCGCCGCCGCCCTTCTTCTTCGTCCGGTAGCGGCCGAGCACCTCGTCGATCCGCCGGCGCTCGCGCATCGCGTGCAGGATCTGCTCGCGGTAGGTGCCCGAGGTGTACTCGACGGTCTGGCTGATCTCGGTCACCTCGACGCCGAGCGCCGCCAGCGCCTCCCGGAAGGGGGCCTTGAAGTGGTCCGACCACGTCTCGTACGCGCTGCCCTCGGGCGCCGGCACGGAGGTCAGCGGCTTGCCGATGTGCTCGGCGTACGAGGGGTCGTAGCCGGCCGGCACCTTGCGGTAGCGGTCGAAGTCGTCCCAGGACAGGATGTGCTCGCAGGGCACGCCACGCCGCTTGATCTCGTCGGCGACCAGGTGCGGGACCATGATCTCGCGCAGGTTGCCCAGGTGGATCGGCCCGGAGGGGCTGATCCCGGAGGCGACGATGATTTTCTTGCCCGGAGCCCGCCGCTCGGCTTCCGCGATGACGTCGTCCGCGAAGCGGGCGACCCAGTCGGCCTCGGTGCTCTGAGCCACTGTCTCGACTTCCTTCCACCTGTGCAGCGGGTAGCGCGGTACCCGGCAATTGTCCCAGAGAAAAATGAGTGGTAGCGCGTGGGATACTGAGGGTTGATCTCTGATCCCTCTCAGGAAGCACCCATCCCATGGCCTCGGTCAACTCGCTTTCCGCCTCGATCCAGCAGCGCGTCGCTGACGCCCTCGGTGCCGATCCGCTGCTGCGACGTAGCGACCGGGCCGACTTCCAGGCCAACGGTGTTCTGGGCCTCGCCAAGCGGAACAAGGCGAACCCGCGGGAGCTGGCCGCCCAGGTCGTCGAGGCCCTCCCGGCCGGCGATGAGCTGATCGCCTCCGTCGAGGTCTCGGGACCGGGCTTCCTCAACATCACCGTCGCGGACGCCGCGATCACCCGCACGCTCGCCGCCCGGGCCGCCGACGACCGGCTCGGCGTGCCCGCGAAGGCCGCGCCCGGCACCACGGTGATCGACTACGCGCAGCCGAACGTGGCCAAGGAGATGCACGTCGGCCACCTGCGGTCCTCCGTCATCGGCGACGCGCTGGTCAAGATCCTCGAGTTCGAGGGCGAGACGGTGATCCGGCGCCACCACATCGGCGACTGGGGCACCCAGTTCGGCATGCTCATCCAGTACCTGGTGGAGCACCCGCACGAGCTGGACCACGGGGCGTCCGAGGCCGGCGAGGAGGCCGGTGAGGCCTCCATGTCACGCCTCAACCGGCTCTACAAGGCCTCCCGGACGGTCTTCGACGCCGACGAGGAGTTCAAGACCCGCTCCCGCAAGCGCGTCGTCGACCTGCAGGCCGGCGACCCGGAGACGCTGGCGATGTGGCAGCGCTTCGTGGACGAGTCGAAGATCTACTTCAACTCGGTCTACGACAAGCTCGACATCGAGATCCGCGACGAGGACGTCGTGGGCGAGTCCGGTTACAACGACATGCTCGTGGAGACCTGCAAGCTGCTGGAGGAGTCCGGCGTCGCCGTGCGCTCCAACGGCGCGCTGTGCGTCTTCTTCGACGACGTCAAGGGCAAGGACGGCGAGCCCGTCCCGCTCATCGTGCAGAAGGCCGACGGCGGCTTCGGCTACGCCGCGACCGACCTGTCCGCGATCCGCGACCGCACCGCGGACCTGCACGCCGACACGCTCCTGTACGTCGTGGACTCCCGGCAGGCCCTGCACTTCAAGATGGTCTTCGAGACGGCCAGGCGGGCCGGCTGGCTGACCAACGAGGTCACGGCGCTCCACATCCCGTTCGGCACGCTGCTCGGCAAGGACGGCAAGCCGTACAAGACCCGGTCCGGAGAGACCTTCCGGCTGGTCGACCTGCTGGACGAGGCGGTGGAGCGCGCCGCGACCGTCATCCGGGAGAAGTCCTCGGAGCTGACGGACGAGGAGGTCGCGGACCGGGCCAAGGAGGTCGGCATCGGCGCGATCAAGTACGCCGACCTGTCCACCTCGCTCGGCCGGGACTACGTCTTCGACCTGGACCGCATGGTCTCGCTCAACGGCGACACCAGCGTGTACCTGCAGTACGCGTACGCCCGTATCCAGTCGATCCTGCGCAAGGCGGGCGACACGAAGCCGGCCGCGCACCCCGAGCTGCCGCTGGCCCCGGCCGAGCGGGCGCTCGGCCTGCTGCTGGACGAGTTCGCGGAGACCCTGGCGGGCGTCTCGGAGACGTACGAGCCGCACAAGCTGGCCTCGTACCTGTACGCGCTGGCCTCGGCATACACCACCTTCTACGACCAGTGCCCGGTCCTGAAGGCCGAGACCCCGCAGCTGCGGGAGAACCGCCTGTTCCTCTGCGACCTGACCGCCCGCACCCTGCGGCAGGGCATGTCGCTTCTCGGCATCCGCACGCCCGAGCGCCTCTGACGCACCCCGCGCCCGTACGACGGCGGCCCCGACGGCAGTCACAACCTCCCGTCGGGGCCGCCGTCGTCAGTGGCCACGCCTCCATTCACGCCCATGGCGTGCTCCCAACCAGCTCCCGAAGCTCGCGCAGGACCCGGCCGGCCGGTCCCTGGGCCTCGACCTCCCGCCCGGCACGCTCCTCGACGCCACGAGCGACGGCCGCCGGCACGAACCTCTGCTCCGGCACGCGGAAGGGCCCGCCGAGCCCGGCTCCTGGGAACGGCTGCTCCCCACGCGGATGCCGGCGGGGCCGCACCCGGTGCTGCTCTCCATGGAACCGGCACTGCCCGCCACCAGGGATCTGGACCCCGGAGCGATGTCCTGTCCGGGCGACCACGACGCCGACGAGGTCCTGGCCGGTCTCTGGGGGGACAAGGACGAGGACGAGGACAGGGACGCGGGGGACCTGGTCGCCCCGTTGGGCCGGACGTGGCCCGGCCTCGCCCCGGCGCGGGAGTTCGAGGCCGACCCGGACGTCAGGGCGGCCGAGGTCGCCGCCTCCGTGGTCGAGGCGGGGTGGATCAAGGACCCCCGAGCGGCCCTCGCCCCGCCCGGCGCAGCGCCGACGTCCCCGTGGCCATCGGCTGGGGGGCCGTGCAACCACCAGAACGACGTGGCCCGGCTCTGTTCGGTCCCGCGTTCCTGGGAGGAGCGCTTCGGCGTGCGCGTCGTGGCCGTGGCCTTCGACGTGCTCGTCCTGTCCATGGCCGCACCGCCGGCCACCGTGGAGGAGGCCGAGTCCGTGGCCGCCGGGCACGCCGCCTTCTGTTCCGGACAACGTCACCCAGGGCAGCGGCTCGCTCCGCGCGTACGCGGAGTCCCTGGTGGACGCGCCCGCTGGTCCTTCTGGTGGGACTGGACGGTCCCCGGCCGGGCCCGGGGTACGGGTGTCCTTCCCCGCGGTGGAAGGACACCCCCGAGACGACCCGGTCAGGACCGCTCAGCGGCGGCGATGCCGCTCAGCGGCGGAAGTGCCAGCGGTGGTCGTGGCGGTGGTGGCGGTGGTGCCAGCGCGGGTGGTGCCGGTGGTGACGGTGGTACCAGCGGCCGTCACGCCCCCGGTCGCGGCCGAACTCACGGCCGCCCCAGCCGCGGTCACCGTGGTACCGGTACTCGCCGCCCCGGCCGCGGTCACCGTGGTACCGGTACTCGCCGCCCCGGTCATGTGTCGCCTGGGTGGTGTGCGACACCGCCGCCGTGGGCGGCGTTGCGGCGCCGGCGGCGCCGGCCCCGCCCAGCAGGACGGCGGCCGCGACGCCCAGCGCGGCGGCGAATCGGGGAATCCGCATCGCGGTTCTCCTTTCACGGCGGAGGCCCTTCTGCCTCCGCCTGCTGTGGACTTGCTGTGAATTTCCCACCCACATCAGCCGTTAAGTCCGAATCAGCACCAAAGCCGCTGGATGTAATGAAATGCCGGGCAGCATGGAACCGCACCGCCCACGCCCGCGTCCTGCGCGCGATCATCTGAGGGCGCCACGTCAGGGCGGGCGTGAAGGGCGCCGCCCTCAACCTTCGGCACGTGACCGCCCCGACCGCAGACCCGGCCGGGCGCGATCACTCCTCTGCCGCCGATGGCGCCCCGGCCGGTGCCCCATGTGCGCCGGGCGCTCCGCGACCTGACGGTGCGTGCGCCACGCCCCGGTCCCGGCGGCCGTCGGCACGCCCTCGACGGGGAGAACGCCCGGCGCGCGTCGACGGTCGTACCGGCGACCGAGGTGGCCGCGCTCAGAGCTGCGCGGCCACCTCGGTCGCCCAGTAGGTCAGGATCAGCTGGGCGCCGGCCCGTCGGATGCCGGTCAGGGTCTCCATGATCGCCCGGTCCCGGTCGATCCAGCCGCGCTCGGCGGCCGCCTCGACCATCGCGTACTCTCCGCTGACCTGGTACGCCGCCACCGGCACGTCCACCGACTCGGCGACCTTGGCCAGCACGTCCAGGTACGGCAGCGCGGGCTTCACCATCACCATGTCGGCGCCCTCGGCGATGTCCAGCGCCAGCTCGCGCAGCGACTCGCGCAGGTTCGCCGGGTCCTGCTGGTAGGTCTTGCGGTCGCCCTTCAGCGAGGAGCCAACGGCCTCGCGGAACGGCCCGTAGAACGCCGACGCGTACTTGGCCGTGTAGGCCAGCATGGACACGTCCTGGTGACCGGCGGCGTCCAGGGCGCCCCGGATCACGCCGACCTGACCGTCCATCATGCCGCTGGGGCCCACGACGTGGACGCCGGCGTCCGCCTGGACCCGGGCCATCTCGGCATAGCGCTCCAGGGTCGCGTCGTTGTCCACCCGGCCCTCGGAGTCCAGCACGCCGCAGTGGCCGTGGTCGGTGTGCTCGTCAAGGCACAGGTCGGACATGACCACCAGCGCGTCACCGACCTCGCTGATCACGTCACGGATCGCCACCTGCAGGATCCCGTCCGGGTCCGTGCCGGGCGTGCCGACAGCGTCCTTCTTCTCGTCCAGCGGCACCCCATAGAGCATGATCCCGCCGACGCCCGCCTCCGCCGCCTCGACGGCGGCCTTGCGGAGGGTGTCCCGGGTGTGCTGCACGACGCCCGGCATGGCGGAGATCGGCACGGGCTCGTGAACGCCCTCACGGACGAAGGCGGGCAGGATCAGCTCGGCCGGGTGCAGCCGGGTCTCCGCGACGAGGCGGCGCATCGCGGGCGTCGTGCGCAGCCGCCTGGGCCTCGTACCGGGGAACTGACCGTATCCGCTTCCGTTTCCGTTCATCACCGCGCCGCGCCTCTCTCCGTCCCGGGCCGTTTCCGCGTTCCACGGTACGCCCGTACGCGCCGTGCTCATGCCGACCCGTTGTCGGCCCCGGAACGCGGCGGCCCCCGGCTCCGCCGAGGGAGCCGGGGGCACACGGAACGAACCGCGGGATGCGTCAGACGCGGGCCCTGCGCCGGGACCCGGGACGGCGCTCGCTGGGACGCGTCACGGGGTCGCCCGCGGCGACCGCCGCCTCGCGCCGGCGGACGCCGAAGTCCGCCAGCGCCTGCGCGAGCGCGTGGACGGACGGCTCCGGGGCCATCACGTCCACCCGCAGCCCGTGCTCCTCCGCGGTCTTCGCGGTGGCCGGGCCGATGCAGGCGATCACCGTCACGTTGTGCGGCTTGCCGGCGATGCCGACGAGGTTGCGCACCGTGCTGCTCGAGGTGAACAGCACCGCGTCGAACCCACCGCCCTTGATCGCCTCACGGGTCTCCGCCGGCGGCGGAGAGGCCCGCACGGTCCGGTAGGCGGTGACGTCGTCGACCTCCCAGCCGAGCTCCACCAGGCCCGCCACGAGCGTCTCCGTCGCGATGTCGGCGCGCGGCAGGAAGACCCGGTCGATCGGGTCGAAGACGGGGTCGTAGGGCGGCCAGTCCTCCAGCAGGCCCGCGGCGGACTGCTCGCCGCTGGGCACCAGGTCCGGCTTCACACCGAACTCCACCAGCGCCGCCGCGGTCTGCTCGCCCACCGCCGCGACCTTGATCCCGGCGAAGGCGCGCGCGTCGAGCCCGTACTCCTCGAACTTCTCGCGGACGGCCTTGACCGCGTTCACCGAGGTGAAGGCGATCCACTCGTACCGTCCGGTGACCAGGCCCTTCACCGCGCGTTCCATCTGCTGCGGGGTACGGGGCGGCTCCACCGCGATCGTGGGCACCTCGTGCGGCACGGCACCGTAGGAGCGCAGTTGGTCGGAGAGGGACGCGGCCTGCTCCTTGGTCCGCGGGACGAGCACCTTCCAGCCGAACAGCGGCTTGGTCTCGAACCAGGAGAGCAGCTCGCGCTGCGTGGTCGGCTCGCCGACCACGGCTATCGCCGCGATCGGGCCCTCCGGCGTGGGCAGCGCCTTCGTCGCCTTCAGCTCGGCCGCGATCGTCGACAGCGTCGCCGTCCAGGTGCGCTGACGGGTCGTCGTACCGGCCACGGTCACCGTCAGCGGGGTGTCCGGCCTGCGGCCCCCGGAGACCAGCTCCGCCGCGTTGGCGGCGACGGTCTGCAAGGTGGTGGAGACGACCAGGGTCGCGTCGCTGGCGCCCGCCTCGCTCCAGCACCGCCCGGACGCGGTCGCGGCCTCCACGAACCGCACGTCGCCGCTGAGCGGGACGCCGGCGTACGCGGGCACGCCCACAGCCGCGGCGACGCCCGGCACGACCTCGAAGGGGATGCCGGCTCGCGCGCAGGCGAGCATCTCGGCGGCGGCCGCGGAGTCGAGTCCGGGGTCGCCGGCGATCGCACGGACCACCCGCTTGCCGGAGCGCGCGGCGGCCATGAAAAACTTGGCAGCGGCGGCCGAAGGGCTCAACTCCCCCTCGGCGTCGCCCGGCTGCGCCGTGTCCACGCCCGGCCGGGCGTGGGTCCGTACGACGTCCAGCACGTGCTGGTCGCCGACCAGCACATCGGCGTGGGCGAGCGCCTCGACGGCGCGCAGGGTCAGCAGCCCGGGGTCACCGGGCCCGGCACCGAGGAAGGTGACGTGCCCGAGGGCGGAACCCGGCGTACCCGTGCCCGCGGTCCCGGTGTGGGCCGCGGCTGCCGCGGTACCCGTCCTGCCTGCCGTGCCGGCCGGTCCTTCCGGCCCGGCCGCGGTGGCGTCTACGGTCGTGTTGGTCGCTGCGGCGGCGGTGGGGCTCAAAGTTCGCGCTCCCCCATAAGACCGGCCGCGCCCTTGGCGAGCATCTCGGCGGCGAGCTCGTGACCGAGGGCCACGGCTTCGTCCCGGGATGCGGGGGTCGGACCGGTGATGGACATCTGCACCAGCGAGGAGCCGTCGGTCGTCCCGACGACACCGCGCAGGCGCAGCTCGGTGATGGGCTCGCCGACGCCTTCGAAAGCAGGCTCGGCCAGCGCGCCCACGGGCGCGGAGCAGCCGGCCTCCAGGGCGGCGAGCAGTGCGCGCTCGGCGGTCACGGCGACCCGGGTGAACGGGTCGTCGAGCCCGGCGAGCACGGAGGCGAGCCCTGCGTCGGCCGCAGAGCACTCGACGGCCAGCGCCCCCTGTCCGGGAGCGGGCAGCACGACGTCGGAGGAGATCAGCTCGGTGGCCTCCGAGAGGCGGCCCAGCCTGATGAGTCCGGCGGCGGCGAGCACCACGGCATCGAGGTCGCCTGAGGCAACATATCCGATGCGCGTGTCGACGTTGCCGCGGATCGGCACGGTCTCCACGCGCACCCCCATCGAGCGGGCCCAGGCATTCAGCTGCGCCATGCGGCGCGGCGAGCCGGTGCCGATGCGGACGCCCCGGGGAGAGGCGGCCAGCTGCTCGAAGGTGAGGCCGTCGCGCGCGATCAGCGCGTCGCGCGGGTCCTCACGGAGGGGGACCGCGGCAAGGGTGAGGCCCTCGGGGTCGGCGGTCGGGAGGTCCTTGAGGGAGTGGACGGCGAAGTCGATCTCACCGCGCAGCAGCGCGTCGCGCAGGGCGGAGACGAAGACGCCGGTACCGCCGATCTGCGCCAGGTGCTCGCGCGAGACGTCGCCGTAGGTGGTGATCTCCACCAGCTCCACGTCACGGCCGGTGATCTGGCGGACCTGCTCGGCCACCATGCCGGACTGCGCCATCGCCAGCGCGCTGCGCCGGGTTCCCAGTTTCAGTGCGGTTGGGCTCGTCATGCCCGCCCTCGATTCGAGTCACTCGTTGCTGAAGCAGCCGACGCCGCCGGCGGGACGGCCGCGGAGGGGATCACCGGGGTGCCCGGTGAGTCGGCCCTGCTGACCGCGGCGACCGCCTGGGGGTCCAGGTCGAAGAGTTCGCGCAGCGCGTCGGCGTACCCGGCGCCGCCGGGCTCTCCCGCGAGCTGCTTGACCCGCACAGTAGGCGCGTGCAGGAGCTTGTCGACGACGCGGCGCACGGTCTGGGTGACCTCCGCGCGCTGCCGGTCGTCCAGGTTGGGGAGGCGGCTGTCGAGGCGCGCCAGTTCGGTGGCTACCACGTCCGCTGCCATGGCGCGCAGGGCCACGACGGTCGGCGTGATGTGCGCGGCGCGCTGGGCGGCGCCGAAGGCGGCCACCTCAGCGGAAACGATCTTTCGCACCTCGTCGACGTCGGCGGCCATCGGGGCGTCGGCCGCGGCCGCGGCGATCGTCTCCAGGTCCGTGACGTGGGCGCCGTCCAGGGAGTGCACCAGCGGGTCGATGTCGCGCGGCAGGGCGA
Source organism: Actinacidiphila sp. bgisy160 (assembly GCF_057707815.1). Lineage (NCBI taxonomy): Bacteria > Bacillati > Actinomycetota > Actinomycetes > Kitasatosporales > Streptomycetaceae > Actinacidiphila > Actinacidiphila sp. bgisy160. Next base: position 6,438 of record NZ_JBYIQW010000009.1, on the reverse strand, counting down.
GGTCGAGCATCCCGATGGGCGCGACGGGCTCGCCGCCGGAGCGCAGGGCCCGCGAGAGCGTGGCGCGGGCGACGGTGTCGGCGGTGAGCACCAGGCCGGTCGCCCCGGTGCAGGACACGACGATGTCGGCGTACGCCAGCTCGCCGGCCAGGTCGTCCATAGGCGCGGCACGTCCGCCAATGCTCTCGGCGAGGCGCTCGGCGCGCTCGTGCGTGCGGTTGACGACCACGATCTCGCCCGCCCCCGCGCGGGCCAGGGTGGCCGCGGCGAGCGAGCTCATCGAGCCGGCGCCGACGACGAGGGCGCGCTTGCCCTTGCCCCACTCCTCGAAGGGGACGCCGCCGATGGCCTGGGCCATCTGCTCCAGCCCGAAGGTGACCAGCGACTGCCCGGCCCGGTCGATCGCGGTCTCGGAGTGCGCGCGCTTGCCGACCCGCAGCGCCTGCTGGAACAGGTCGTTCAGGGACCGGCCTGCGGTGTGCAGCTCCTGGCCGAGGCCCAGGGTGTCCTTGATCTGGCCGAGGATCTGGCCCTCGCCGACGACCATGGAGTCCAGACCGCAGGCGACCGAGAACAGGTGGTGGACGGCCCGGTCCTCGTAGTGCACGTACAGGTGCGGGGTCAGCTCGTCGAGACTGACGCCGCTGTGCGTCGCGAGCAGCGTGGACAGCTCGGCGACGCCGGCGTGGAACTTGTCGACGTCCGCGTACAGCTCGATGCGGTTGCAGGTGGACAGGACCGCGGCCTCGCTGGCGGGCTCGGCGGCCATGACGTCGAGCAGCAGCTTGCCCTTGGTGTCCTCACCGAGCGCCGCGCGCTCCAGCACGCTGACGGGGGCGGTGCGGTGGCTCAGTCCGACGACGAGGAGGCTCATGCCGGCATCACGGCGGGGACGTCCCCGTCAGGTCCCGGACGGCCGCTGCCGTCGCGGGCCGCCTTGGCCGCCACCGGGGGCGCCGTGAGGCTGCCCTCCAGCTCCTCGCCGGCCTTGCGCTGCTCGTGGAAGGCGAGGATCTGCAGTTCGATGGAGAGGTCGACCTTGCGGACGTCGACCCCGTCGGGGACGGTCAGCACGGTCGGGGCGAAGTTGAGGATCGAGGTGACGCCGGCGCCCACCAGCCGGTCGCAGACCTCCTGGGCCGCCCCGGCGGGCGTGGTGATCACGCCGATGGACACCTGGTTGTCCTGAACGATGCCCTCCAGCTCGTCCGCGTGCCGCACGGGCAGCCCGGCGATGAGCCGGCCGGTGAGCTGAACGTCCGCGTCGATGAGCGCGGCGATGCGGAAACCGCGGGAGGCGAAGCCGCCGTAACCGGCGAGCGCGGCCCCGAGGTTTCCCATGCCGACGATGACGACCGGCCAGTCCTGGGTGAGGCCCAGCTCGCGGGAGATCTGGTACACGAGGTACTCGACGTCGTAGCCGACACCGCGGGTTCCGTACGAACCGAGGTAGGAGAAGTCCTTGCGCAGCTTGGCGGAGTTCACCCCGGCGGCGGCCGCGAGTTCCTCCGAGGAGACGGTGGGCACCGATCGCTCGGACAGCGCGGTCAGGGCCCGCAGGTACAGCGGGAGCCTGGCGACGGTGGCCTCGGGAATCCCTCGGCTGCGGGTCGCCGGTCGGTGAGTTCGGCCAGTTGCCACGATGCTCCTGCGGGTAGAGCTGGGCTGCAGGCGGCACCCGTCTTTGGGACCGCCCCGTGCACGCCAGGCTATGTCTTTGTGAACGCGTGCACAAAGATGGTGTCCGATTTGCCCGGGAGAAGTGACAGGCATCACGCACCCCCATTGCAGGCATAAGAAACGTTCTGCTGCGACGGAACGTTCCACGCGGGCGCCCGGTCGGCGCCCCGGCGCCCCACCCACAGCGCGTCCGCTCCGGCGAGTTGCGGCCATTCGACGGCCGTCGCGCGCGCCAGCGCCTTCTCGGCCTGCACGGGCCCACCCGGGTGGTCCAGGACGTACGAGGCGAACAGCCGGGCCGTCGTGCGGGCGTCCCCGAGCGCCGTGTGCGCGGTCCAGCCGGTCAGCCCGGCCGCCTCGGCGCACGCCAGCAGGCTCAGCCCGCCCGGCGCGGGCTCGCGCAGCGCGGCCATCCGCATGGTGCACAGTTCGGGAACGACGGGGAACTCCACCCCGAGCCGGGCGTACTCCGCCGCCAGGAACGCGCGGTCGCAGCCGACGTTGTGCCCCACCAGCACCCGCCCGCGCAGCAGCCCCAGCAGCCTCGGGGCGATCTGCCCGAACAGGGGAGCGCCGACCGCCTCGACGTGGCGCGACTCGATGCCGTGGATATGGGTGGGGCCGACCGGCCCCTCGGGGTCGACGAGGGTGGAGAACTCGCCCTCGTGCACGAAGTCGCGGTCGAGCAGCACCACGGCCAGCTCGACCACCCGGTGGCGCCGCGAACTGGAACCGGTGGCCTCCAGATCGACCACGGCGAAACCGCCGCGCGCCTGAAGCCTTCCGGGGAGCACGCAGTCACCGTCCTTACTCACGCACCCCCGCTGTACAAAACGCCTTGATGGTAAACGAGCACCTGCGTCCAGAGGAACACGCGCAAATCGCCCACCTGTCGCACCAGGGCCCTCAGGCGCCCAGCCCGCGCCGCAGCCGGCCCTCGTCGACACGCCAGAAGGTGTGCTGTTCCCCGTCGATGAGGACGACCGGGATCTGCTCCCAGTACCGGTCGTGCAGCTCCTCGTCGCGCGTGATGTCCCTCTCCTCGAAGCGCGCGCCCAGGTCGTCGACGACCCTGCGGATCACCGTCCGCGCGTCGTCGCACAGGTGGCAGCCGGGTTTGGCGATCAGCGTCACAGTCCGATCGGCCGGGGTTTTCCGGTCATTGCGGGCGTCGCGTCCGAACAGAGGGCTCATGCCGGCCATTCTGCCCCCGCCAACCGCCGACCCGCGGTAACACCCTCGTCGCGAGGAGTTCATTCACCTGCTCCATCGGTGCACCGGAGTTGCCCAACGGACTGGCTATGCTCGCCTCATGGCCGCTCTGCGATGGCTCACCCCCCGTAAGCGCTCCGCCACCGCGCGCAGCGTGCTGGCCGGCGAGGCCGCGGCCGAGGCCGCGCTCGCGGCACCCGCGGAGAAGGAGGACGGCCGGGCCGGCGTCCCGGCGTTCCCGGTGGCCGGCGATCCGCACGCGGCCGCCTTCTTCGACCTGGACAACACCGTGATGCAGGGCGCCGCGATCTTCCACTTCGGGCGCGGCCTGTACAAGCGGAAGTTCTTCCGGAGCCGCGACCTCGCGCGCTTCGCGTGGCAGCAGGCGTACTTCCGGATCGCCGGGTCCGAGGACCCCGAGCACATGCAGGAGGTGCGGGAGAGCGCGCTCACGATCATCAAGGGGCACCGCGTCGAGGAACTCATGTCCATCGGCGAGGAGATCTACGACGAGTACATGGCGGACAAGATCTGGCCCGGCACCCGCGCGCTCGCCCAGGCCCACCTCGACGCCGGCCAGCGGGTCTGGCTGGTGACCGCCGCCCCGGTCGAGACGGCCACGATCATCGCCCGCAGGCTCGGCCTCACCGGCGCCCTCGGCACCGTCGCCGAGCACGTCGACGGCGTCTACACCGGCCGATTGGTCGGCGAGCCGCTGCACGGCCCCTCCAAGGCCGAGGCCGTCAAGGCACTCGCCGCCGCGGAGGGACTCGAACTCTCGCGCAGCGCCGCGTACAGCGATTCGTCGAACGACATCCCGATGCTGTCGCTCGTCGGACATCCATACGCGATCAATCCCGATACGCGTCTGCGTAAACACGCGCGCGAAATGGGCTGGCGGCTGCGCGATTACCGTACGGGCCGCAAGGCGGCGAAGATCGGCATCCCGGCGGCCGCAGGTGTGGGCGCCGTGGCGGGCGGCGCGGCCGCCGCGATGGCCCTGCAACGCCGCCGCCGCTAGGAACGCGGGCGACACGCCCGGGTCCCCCTCTTGCGCCCCGTCGGTTCACGCTGGGCCACACAGCCACAACACGCTCTCCACGCGAGCATTTCACGACGCTATGTGGTCAACACCGTTTCGATGTTCGATAATTGCTCGATCACCATTCCGCCAGAGAGTGGGCGGAACCGACGATTTCAGCAACTGGGTGTAGCGTCGCCTGTACGAAGCGTTATTCTCCTCAGACGCAAGCCGGTACCCACACGTCGCTACGACGGGTGAACGGTTCCGTACTGCACGTGATGGAAGTTCTGCCTCTGGGAGTCCCGTGTACCCACACACCGGGGTTGACGCCTCTGGCCTGGCTACGCTGCGCGCACTGGTGGCTGAGCACCTGCTGCGCGTCGTCCCCGCGTATGCCGTGCCCGTCCCCGCACTCGCCACGGCGGCAGCGCCCGCCGGCCGCGCCTACGCGCTGGCCGACGGCCGGGCCACGGTCGGCAGGCGATCCCGCAGCACCCAGCAGGCCGACCGGTCCACGGGCGCCACCCCGCGCCGTCCGGCGGCCGACAGCGACAGCGGACGCATGATGGATCTGGTCGAGCGCGCCCAGGCGGGCGAGACCGAGGCCTTCGGGCGGCTCTACGACCACTACTCCGACACGGTCTACCGCTACATCTACTACCGCGTCGGGGGCAAGGCCACCGCCGAGGACCTGACCAGCGAGACCTTCCTGCGCGCCCTGCGCCGCATCGGCACCTTCACCTGGCAGGGCCGTGACTTCGGCGCGTGGCTGGTCACCATCGCACGCAACCTGGTGGCCGACCACTTCAAGTCCAGCCGCTTCCGGCTGGAAGTGACCACCGGGGAGATGCTCGACGCCAACGAGGTCGAGCCCAGTCCGGAGGACTGCGTCCTGGAGGCGCTGTCCAACGAGTCGCTGCTCAGGGCCGTCCGCAAGCTCAACCCCCAGCAACAGGAGTGCGTGACCCTGCGTTTCCTGCAGGGGCTCTCGGTGGCGGAGACGGCCCGCATCATGGGCAAGAACGAGGGCGCGATCAAGACCCTGCAGTACCGGGCCGTACGGACCCTCGCCCGGCTGCTCCCCGACGACGCGCGATGAGCGCGATGGATGGATCTTCATCTTGCGACTGCCTCCACGGTCAGATCATCATGACTGCGTAACCCAACTCGGGCGGCACTCGTTGCATCACATGCGGACCCCCCAATGCCGTGCCCTGCCCGCTTCCGATCACTCGATCGGGTGGAAAGGCTCAAGGTGCACAACCTTGAAGGCACTACGGGGAGTCGAGGTGGATGACGAGAGGAGGTGCCGCCCGTGATCGCGAATCCAACGGCGCACCGGCGGGCCAACGCCTTCGCCGACGCCCTCGAGGGCGAAGGCCCCCAGACGGGTGCCGGCGTACAGCACGGCGCCCACGCCGCGGACCGGCATGCGGATCCGGACCAGGACACGTTCCTGGTCCTGGCGGACGCCCTGCGGGACGTGCCGCGACCGACGCTGGACCCGGAGACCAAGACCGTCCAGCGTGCCCAGTTGATCGCCGCCATGGAGGCCGCGCTCGCCGACGGCACGCTGACGGTTCCCGTACAGCGCGACGGCGGCCGGGGCGCGCACCGTGCCGACGGCCACGGTCTCGGCAAACTGAAGCCGCGCTCCGCGTGGTCGCGCAGGCTCGCCGCCGGCGGCCTCTCGGTCGGTGTGGCGGCCGGTGCCCTCGGCGGCGTCGCCGCGGCGAGCACGGACGCGCTGCCCGGCGACACCCTCTACGGCCTCAAACGGGGCATGGAGGACATGCGCCTCAACCTCGCCGACGACGACGCCGACCGCGGCAAGGTCTATCTCGACCTCGCCTCCACCCGGCTCCAGGAGGCCCGCCGCCTCATGGAACGCGGCCGGGGCGGCGAGCTCGACGACGAGTCCGTGGGCGAGATTCGCAGGGCGCTGTCAGGGATGCAGCAGGAGGCCTCCGAGGGCCACCGGCTGCTCGCCGCCGCGTACCGCAAGGACGGTTCGCTGCAACCGATCGAGACGCTCTCCGCGTTCTCCAGCAACCACCGCAGGGGCTGGACCGAACTGCGCGGCAAGCTCCCCTCCCGGCTCGACGACGTGGGCAACAAGGTCACTTCCGTCTTCGACGCCATAGAGGACGAAGTGGCCCCGCTGCAGAAGCTGTTGCCGCCCTCCACCGGGACCGGCGACAGTGACGGCCGCGGCATCCCGGGCAGCGGCGACCGCTCCGCGAGCGGCACCCGGGGGCCCTCACCCTCGGTCAGCGGGTCGGCGAGCGGCTCCGCCGAGGAGCGCGACGGCGACAAGGCCGGCCCGTCGGCGTCACGCAGCTCGGACAACGGCCTCATCGGCGGCACGGGCGATCTGCTCGACCCCACGCCGAGCAGCGGTTCCCCGGGCGACGACGGCCACCAGCCCTCGGTCACCCTCCCGCCGCTGCTGCCGGGGCTGCTCCCGGGCCTCGGACTCAGCGCCGAGGACGACGGGGGCGACTGAGCACGCACCGCACGGG